>NZ_JAHUBR010000001.1:908268-1211024 GCF_025376885.1 Pseudoruegeria sp. SHC-113 | reverse complement strand
GATCCAGAGCGCCATCGCCCCGGCGACCGCAAGCGCCACGAGAAAGCCGATCACATTGCCCATGACATCGGCCACATAGCTCACCTGATCCATGAACAGGTAGCCCAGCCCAACATAGAGCGTGACCCAGATCGCCTCGCCCGCCACGTCCCAGAGCGTGAAGCGCCGCCACGATAGCCCCGCGGCACCGGAGGCGAAATTGACCCAGGGCCCCAGCGGCGCAAGCGCCCATGTGGAAAGGAACACCCCGATCCCGCCGCGCCGCGCCACCAGCGCCTGCGCGCGGCCAAGGGCAGCGGCGCGCGCCGGGGAGCGAGCAAGGCGCTGCAGCATCACAGCACCGCCCCGCCGCCCGATCAGGTAGCCCGCCTGATCGCCCAGCACCGCGCCCAGAAAGGCCGCGCCGCCAACCGCGAGCGGGTCGAGATCGCCCGAGGCTACGAAGGCCCCGCCGGTGAGCATCATCAGCGAGGTCGGGATTGGCAGCAGCAGGCAGGAAAGAAAGGCCGAGGCCATGATCACCACGCTGCCGTATTGCGTGACGAGGGCAAAGATCGTTTCCGTCATCGCATCTTGCCTTCGTCCGCCGCCCGTTTGGCAGCATGAAAGGCGGCGATGGCCGCTTCGGCCTCGGAAATCACCTGCGCCGTGGGAACCCCACGAAAGGTGGCCAGCGCATCAAGGCTCATCGGCCCGTCAGGCGGCGGGCGCGGAGCGTCGATGGCCTCCAGCACCACCTCCGGCGGCACGCGCCACGATCGCGCCACATAGCGCGGTGTCATCCAGCCGGCCACGGGCTGCATCCGCTCCGCGCGCGGCGGCATCTGGTGCCAGTGCAGCGCGGCGCGCAGGCCGAACACCGCGCTCGCCAGAAGCGCAACAGCCAAGACGAGACTCGCCACCGGGGCCGCGCGCCAGATGCGCCGCAGGGCCGCGAAGAAACGCGTCACCGGGCCGCGTCCAGAACAACGGCATAGGGCACCTCTGCCCAGAGCACCGGCGAAAGCGCCACGGCAGAAACGGTGAGCAGTGCAAGGCTGACGCAGACAAAAGCGGCGGCCACCCGCTGCAGGTTTCCGAGCCATGCACGCCCTGCCCCCAAATCGCTCATCTCAAATCCCTCACGTCTAAGTCATTCGGTCCGGTTAAACCTGATACGCGCCGCGCCGGGGGTTCCGTCGCCATGGCTTCAGAAAACCGCCGCAACATGGCCCCTGCCCCAGATTAGGGCTGCACCTCGCCCGCCGCAGCGGGTAAGCACGTGCCACCACGCCACCGCACAGCCCCGAGGACCCCATGACCCGCATCATCCAATCCCTCTCCGAGATCGCCGCGCAATACGATGCCCTCTTCGTCGATCTCTGGGGCTGCATGCACAACGGGATCCGCCCCTTCCCCGAGGCCGTCGCCGCTATGCAGGGCTTTCGCGCGCAGGGCGGCAAGGTGGTTTTCGTCACCAACGCCCCCCGCCACCGCGCCTCGGTGGAGGAACAGCTCGCCAAGATTGGCGTGCCGTCGGATTGCTGGGATTCCATCGCCACCAGCGGCGATTCCGCCCGCGCCGCCATGTTCCGCGGGGCCGTGGGCGAAAAAATCTTCTTCATCGGCGCGCCCCATGATCAGAGCTTCTTCGACCCGCTGAAGATCATCGAGGATCCGGTTGCAATCTCGCAGGTGGCGCTAGAAGAGGCCGAGGGCATTGTCTGCACCGGGCCCTTCGATGCGATGGCCGATCCGGCAGACCTGCGCCCGCAGCTGCTCTATGCCAAGCAGAAGGGGCTGAAGCTGCTCTGCGCCAATCCCGACATCGTGGTGGATCGCGGCGAGACCCGCGAATGGTGCGCCGGTGCCGTGGCGCAGCTTTACACCGAGATGGGCGGCGAGAGCCTCTATTTCGGCAAGCCCCACCCGCCGATCTATGATCTCGCCCGGCTGCGGCTCACCGCCCTTGGCGAGGTCATCCCCGATTCCCGTATCCTCGCCATCGGCGATGGAATCCGCACCGATATCGAAGGCGCTCTGGGCGAGGACATCGACAGCCTCTTCATCACCGGCGGGCTGGCCGCCGCCGAGACCGCGACCCGCGAACAGCCCGATGAAGCCCTGCTAAACGCCTATCTGCAAAAGGAAATGATGGCTCCGACCTATGCCATCGGCTTCCTGCGCTAACTCATGGCGGCGCATCCGACGCGAAACATAATTGCGACACTTGCGCCACTTGCGCCTCTTTCTTGCGCGGCGGATTGATTTCTGCCCGCCCCTGATTTATGCTGCAGCGCAGTATGAACAGGAAAGACGCCCCCATGTTGGACAACATGCCCCGCGGCACCATCTGCATCGAGGATCTGGAGATCGGCATGGTGCGGTCCCTGCGCAAACAGGTCACCGATCGCGACATCGAGCTCTTTGCCGAGGTCTCCACCGACCGCAACCCGGTGCATCTGGACGAGGCCTACGCGCAGGACACGATCTTTGAAGGGCGCATCGCCCATGGCATGCTCACCGCCGGTCTGATCTCTGCGGTGATCGGCGAGCAACTGCCCGGCCATGGCACTGTCTACATGGGCCAGAGCCTGAAGTTCCTCGCCCCCGTGCGCCCTGGTGACGTGGTGCTGGCCGAGGTGGAAGTGCTGGAAATCGATCACGCCAAGCGCCGGGTACGGCTCGACACCCGCTGCCTGATCGACGGCAAACCCGTGCTCAAAGGCGAAGCCACCGTGCTCGCCCCCAGCCGCAAGTTCGACTAACCCCGCCCGCCACATCCCAGCGACGCAGCGCGCCCCCTTGCAACGCTTCCGCAAGGGCGCTACGCCGGGCAAATGCGGATCATACGAGATTACCAATTCGTCGAAGAGCAGGACCGGGGCGCCATCGCCGCGATCGGCAATTTCGACGGCGTGCACATCGGCCATCAGGCCGTCATCGCCCAGACGCGCGCGCTGGCGCAGGCCGCGGGCCGCCCCCTCGGCGTGATGACCTTCGAGCCCCACCCGCGCGAATATTTCGCACCCGACGCGCCGCCCTTCCGGCTGATGAACGCCGAGGCGAAAGCCAACCGCCTCAAGCGGCTGGGTGTGGAACGGCTCTACGAGATGAACTTCAACGCCACGCTTTCGGCGCTCACCGCTGAAGAGTTCGCGCGCGAGGTGATCAGCAAGGGGCTCGGGCTCTCAGGCGTTGTTGTGGGCGCGGATTTCTGCTTCGGCAAGGGGCGCAAGGGCACGGTTGCGGATCTGAAAACCTTCGGGGCGCAGATGGGCTTTGATGTCCATGTGGTGGAGATCGTGGAGACCGAGGCCGGCGAGGTCTCCTCCACCAACATCCGCACCGCGCTCACCGAAGGCCGCCCCGAAGATGCCGCGCGCATGCTGGGCCATTTGCACCGCATCGAAGGCGAGGTGATCCGCGGCGATCAGCGCGGCCGCGATCTGGGCTATCCGACCGCCAACATGTCCATCGCCGGGCTGCACCAGCCGATGTTCGGCGTGTATGCGGTGAAGGTGGATGTGCTTTCCGGCCCCCATAAGGGCAGCTATCTGGGCGCGGCCTCCATCGGCATCCGCCCCACCTTTGACGGCAAGCATCCCAATATCGAGACCTTCGTCTTCGATTTCAAAGGCGATCTCTACGGCAGCCACCTGTCGGTGGCGCTGGTGGCATATCTGCGGCCCGAGGAGCGGTTTGACAGCCTTGAAGCGCTCATCACCCAGATGGACGCCGACTGCGCCCACGCCCGCCAGATCCTTGCGAGCGCCTGAAGCCATGGCCGCCAAGGATCCGATCCGGCGCAAGGGCCTGCGCCCGCGCTTCTGGGAGCGCCATGCGCTGAACAAGCTCACCCCCGCCGAGTGGGAGGCGCTCTGTGACGGCTGCGGCAAATGCTGCCTCAACAAGCTTGAGGACGCCGACACCGGCGAGGTCGCCCTCACCCGCGTTGCCTGCCGCCTGCTGGACGATGAAAGCTGCCGCTGCAGCCAATATGAGATCCGCAAGCAAT
This sequence comes from Pseudoruegeria sp. SHC-113, assembly GCF_025376885.1. Classification (NCBI taxonomy): domain Bacteria; kingdom Pseudomonadati; phylum Pseudomonadota; class Alphaproteobacteria; order Rhodobacterales; family Roseobacteraceae; genus Pseudoruegeria; species Pseudoruegeria sp. SHC-113. The sequence goes on along the minus strand of NZ_JAHUBR010000001.1, from coordinate 1,207,027 downwards.
TCGTACCCGAATGCGTGGTGCTCTCGCCGAAAACCCTGCCCGACACCGCCTATTGGATGCCCGTCACCTGCGCCTATCGCCTGCTCTACGAGGGCAAGCCGCTCTACGATTGGCACCCGCTGATCTCCGGCACGCCCGAAAGCGTGCATGAGGCCGGCGTCTCGGTACGCGGCTGGACGGTGCCCGAGTTCGAGGTGCCGGAAGAAGAGTGGGAAGACCACATCATCGAGGAGCCGACCTGATGTTCTTCGCCTCCGACAACGCCGGCCCCGCGCATCCGCAGGTGATGGAGGCGCTGCTGGCCGCCAACACGGGCCACGCGCGCCCCTACGGCAATGATGATCTTTCCCGGCAGGCGGTTGAGGCCATCCACGCCCTGTTTGAGGCGCCGCAGGCCAGCGTGCATCTCGTGGCCACCGGCACCGCCGCCAACGCCCTGAGCCTCGCCGCGCTCACCCCGCCCTGGGGCACCGCCTTCTGCGCCGATCTGGCCCATGTAGAGGAAGACGAATGCAACGCGCCTGAGTTCTTTTCCGGCGGCGCGAAGCTTTCCCCCGTCGCCACCGAGAACGCCAAGATCACGCCGGAAGCCCTCAAGGCCGCGCTGGCCCGCCGCCCGAAGGGTGATGTCCATGTGCCCCAACCCAGCGCGCTCACGCTCACACAGGCCACCGAGCGCGGCACGCTCTACACCCTCGCCGAACTCGCCGCCCTCACAGCACTGGCCCGCGAAAACGGCCTCGCCACCCATCTCGATGGGGCGCGCTTCGCCAATGCCTGCGCCGCCCTCGGCTGCACCCCGGCCGAAATGACGTGGAAAGCCGGCATCGATGCCGTCAGCTTCGGCGGCACCAAAAACGGCCTTCTGGGGGTCGAGGCCGTCATCTTCTTCGATCTCGCACACGACTGGGAGCTTGCCCTGCGCCGCAAACGCGCCGCGCATCTCTTCTCCAAACACCGTTTCCTTGCGGCCCAAATGCTGGCCTACCTGCAAGGCGGCCTCTGGCTGGAAATGGCGCAGCAGGCCAACGAAAAAGCCGCCCGCCTTGCCAAAGGCCTGCGCGCCTGCCCGCAAGTCACCCTCACGCACAGCCCGGAAGTGAACATGATCTTCGCGCGCTTCCCTGCCGCCCTGCACACCCGCCTGCAAGCTGCCGGTGCGGTCTACAGCGCCAGCGAAACGGCCGAGGGCGAAATCACCGCGCGTTTCGTCACAGACTGGTCCCTGCCCGAGGCCGAGATCGACCGCTTCCTCGCCCTGCTCTAAACCCTACTTTGTTCCAAAAATATCTCGGGGTCCGGGGCAGAGCCCCGGCCCTGCCCTATCCATGCGTGCTCAGGTATGCATCCAGCTCCGCGAGCCGGTCCTGCCCCCAAAACCGCTCTTCTCCAACGATGTAGAACGGCGCCCCAAAAGCCCCGGCCTCAACCGCCTCTTCGAGATTGCGCACATAGGCCTCGGCCCCCTCCAGCAGTCCGGCATTGGCCAGCGCCGGATCAAAGCCCGCCGCCGCGAGGCAATCGCGGATCACCTCGTCCTCGGCGATGTTGCGGTCCTCGGCCCAGCAGGCGCGGGTGAAGCCGGCCACCAGCGCGCCCAGATCGCCGCCGCCGGCCTTCTGCGCAGCGATGAGCGCATAAGACGAGGGCGCAGGGTTGGCAGGCCAGAAGGCGGGCTTCAGGTTGATCGGCATCCCGTTCTTGGCCGCCTGCCGGCGCATCTCCTGCAGTCGGTATTCCTGACGGGAGGGGTGGCGATCCTTTGGCGGCGTGCCGCCGGTGCGCGCAAACAGCGCCATGATGTCGAGCGGCTTATAGGCAATCTCGGCTCCGTGCCGGGCCGCGATCTCCTCTAGCCGCGTGCCCGCGATGTAGGTGAACGGTGAAACCGTCGCGAAATAATAGTCAATCCGTGCCATCCGTGCCCCTTCCCGGCCCTGTAAACTTTGCAAGAGCCTAGAGGGGTGCTAAGCGGTGTCAAACTCACGAATCCGTCAAGCCCACCCGGATCCCTGCCGAAAAGAGAGCTGCCCCATGCGCACCAACAATGAGCCCAAGCTGATCGCTGGCAACGCCAACAAGTCCCTCGCCAAGGCGGTGGCCCGCCGCATGTCGATGCACCGCGGCATGAACGTCGGCCTCGTGGATGCCCGCGTGGAACGCTTCAACGACGGCGAGATCTTTGTCGAGGTCTTCGAGAACGTGCGCGGCGAGGATATGTTCATCATCCAGCCCACCTCGAACCCGGCCAATGACAACCTGATGGAACTGCTGATCATCGCCGACGCGCTGCGCCGCTCCTCGGCCGGGCGCATCACCGCCGTGATCCCCTATTTCGGCTACGCCCGTCAGGACCGCCGCACCAAGGCCCGCACGCCGATCACCGCCAAGCTCGTGGCCAACATGCTGGTGGAAGCCGGTGTTGAGCGGGTGCTGACGATGGATCTGCACGCCACCCAGATCCAGGGTTTCTTCGACATCCCGGTGGACAACCTCTACGCCTCGCCGATCTTCGCGCTCGATATCGCGCATCACTTCAAGGATCAGATGGACGAGCTGATGGTCGTTTCGCCGGACGTGGGCGGCGTGGCCCGCGCCCGCGAGCTCGCGAAGCGGATCGACAGCCCGCTCTCCATCGTCGACAAGCGCCGCGAGAAGCCCGGCGAAGTGGCCGAGATGACGGTTATCGGCGATGTGAAAGGCAAGGTCTGCCTGATCGTGGACGACCTTTGCGACACCGCAGGCACGCTCTGCAAGGCCGCCGAGCACCTGATGGAGCAAGGTGCCAAGGAAGTGCACAGCTACATCACCCACGGTGTGCTCTCCGGCCCCGCCGTGGGCCGTGTCACGAACTCCGTGATGAAGAGCCTCGTGATCACCGACACGATCGAGGCCACGCCGGCCGTGAAAAAGGCCGAGAACATCCGCATCGTCCCCACCGCGCCGATCTTCGCGCAGGCGATCCTGAACACCTGGAACGGCACTTCCGTCTCCTCGCTGTTTGATCTGGACACGCTGGGCCCGATCTACGAAGGGCTCTACACGCAGGACTGATCCTGCCCAGATACCCAAACGAAAAACCCCGCTTCACTGAAGCGGGGTTTTTTCATGCCAAAAGCGCGCGCCTTGTCTTTAGTCCACGTCCCAATCGTCTTCATTGGGCACATCGCCGAACGCGATCCAATCGGCCCGGATCCGGGCCACGCGCGTATCGCCCCAGGTGCGGAAAACGATTGCAAAGCCTTCGCGGGTGATCAACTCGGCGGAGATGTCGGCGCGCTGGTTGGTGTCGCGGTCGAAATCAAACATCGAGACCCCGACCTGCACCATCGGCGGCGTGCTGAAGGGGTTGTCAAAGCTCACCACATGGCGAAATTCCCGCGCGCCCTTCCCCGTCCACATCACGCCGTCGTGCTGGTAATCGGAGAAAAGAACGATGGAGCCTTGCTCAATGCCTAGGGTGTGGGACTGAAATTTCCGCATTTCCGGTCTTCTGGTGTTTCCCTACTGGCGTAAATCAGAAAAACGCCAAAAAAAAGATCAAAAAACAAAAAGGCCCCGCGGATGCCGCAGGGCCTTTTCGATTTCCGGCAAGGTAGATGCCCTGCGGGTCAGTCCATCGCGTCCATGAGGGCGACGAGATCGGCCACGAATTTCTCCGCGCCATCCTTGTCGTCCACGGCGGCCTGCGCTTTTGCGCGGGCGTCTGCCAGAACGTCCTCAAGATCGGCCTTGGTCACCTCGGTGCCCGGATGGGCCCGTTCGGCGATCACGGAGACGGAACTCGCGGTGACTTCGGCAAAACCGGAAGTGACAACGAAATCCTTCTCGCCTTCGGCCGTCTTGATCCGCACGACACCGGGGCGCAGGCTGGTGATGACCGGGCTGTGACCCGGCATCGCCGTCATGTCGCCATCGGCGCCAGGGATCTGGACTTCGGTCGCTTCGAGCGAGGCAAGGCTGCGCTCGGGCGACACCAGATCGAATTGCATGGTCTCAGCCATTGGCTACTCCTTAAGCGGCTTCTGCCGCCATTTTCTCGGCCTTGGCGATCACTTCGTTGATGCCGCCAACCATGTAGAAGGCGCCTTCCGGAAGGTGATCGTACTCGCCGGCCACAACGGCCTTGAAGGACGCGATCGTGTCTTCCAGCGGAACCTGCACACCGTCGGAGCCGGTGAAGACTTTCGCCACGTCGAACGGCTGGGAGAGGAAGCGCTGGATCTTCCGGGCGCGGGCCACGGTCAGTTTGTCTTCTTCGCTCAGTTCGTCCATGCCGAGGATGGCGATGATGTCTTGCAGGGCCTTGTAGCGCTGCAGGATCTCCTGCACGTCACGGGCAACCTGGTAGTGCTCTTCGCCAACAATCGCCGGGTCGAGGATCCGGCTGGAGGAGTCCAGCGGGTCCACGGCCGGGTAGATGCCCAGCTCGGAGATGGCGCGCGACAGAACGGTCGTTGCGTCAAGGTGGGCAAAGGTCGTGGCCGGAGCCGGGTCGGTAAGGTCATCTGCCGGAACGTAAACAGCCTGGATCGAGGTGATCGAGCCTGCTTTCGTGGAGGTGATGCGCTCCTGCATGGCGCCCATGTCGGTTGCCAGTGTCGGCTGGTAGCCCACAGCAGAAGGAATACGGCCCAGCAGAGCGGACACTTCGGAGCCGGCCTGCGTGAAGCGGAAGATGTTGTCCACGAAGAACAGAACGTCGGTGCCGGAGGCATCGCGGAACTGCTCGGCCAGCGTCAGGCCGGTCAGGGCAACGCGGGCACGGGCCCCCGGAGGCTCGTTCATCTGACCGTAAACAAGGGCCACCTGGGAGTCTTCCAGGTTGTCGGGCTTGATCACGTTGGATTCGATCATCTCGTGGTAGAGGTCGTTGCCCTCACGGGTCCGCTCACCCACACCGGCGAACACGGAGTAGCCCGAGTGCACCTTTGCGATGTTGTTGATCAGTTCCATGATGAGAACGGTCTTGCCCACGCCGGCACCGCCGAAGAGGCCGATTTTACCGCCTTTGGAGTAGGGCGCGAGAAGATCCACAACCTTGATGCCGGTCACGAGGATCTCGGTCTCGGTGGCCTGCTCCTGGAACTCCGGGGCGGGCTGGTGGATGGCGCGTTTTTCCGACGCGTTCACCGGGCCGCCTTCGTCCACCGGCTCGCCGATGACGTTCAGGATACGGCCGAGCGTCGCGGTGCCCACGGGCACGGAGATCGGCTCGCCGGAGTCCGTCACCTTGGCGCCGCGCACGAGGCCTTCGGTGGCGTCCATCGCGATGGTGCGCACGGTGTTCTCGCCGAGGTGCTGTGCAACCTCCAGAACCAGGCGCTTGCCGTTGTTTTCAGTTTCCAGTGCGTTCAGAATTTCGGGAAGATGGTCTTCGAACTGAACGTCCACGACGGCGCCGATGACCTGGGTCACTTTGCCTTTTGCATTTGCCATGTCGTTTCTCCGGGTCCTTTAGAGCGCTTCGGCGCCCGAGATGATTTCGATAAGCTCGTTGGTGATCACGGCCTGACGCGAGCGGTTGTACTCGATCGTCAGCTTTTCGATCATGTCGCCAGCGTTGCGGGTTGCGTTGTCCATGGCCGACATCCGGGCGCCCTGTTCAGAGGCGCCGTTCTCGAGCAGAGCCGAGAAGATGGCGGTGGCGACGCCGCGCGGCAGCAGGTCGGCAAGAATACCTTCCTCGCTGGGCTCGTAATCGTAGAGCGTGCTTTCTTCCGCGGTGTCCTCGAAGGTCGCCGGGATGATCTGCAGCGCCGTCGGCACCTGGCTGATCACGCTTTCGAAGCGGTTGTAGAAGATGGTGGCGACGTCGAATTCGCCCCCATCGAACCGCTGCAGGATCTGGCCCGCGATCTCGGCGGCATTGGCATAGCCGACCGATTTCACGTCGCTCAGGTCCACGTGAGCCACGAGGTGCTCGCCGAGGTCGCGCTTCAGCTGCTCCCGCCCCTTCTTGCCGACGGTCAGGATCTTGACCGTCTTGCCTTGGGCAACCAGCTCTTGCGCTTTGACGCGCGCCAGCTTGGCAATCGAGGAGTTGAAGCCGCCGCAGAGGCCGCGCTCAGCGGTCATCACCACCAGAAGGTGGGTCTGATCGGAGCCCGTGCCCGAAAGCAGCTTCGGTGCGCTGTCGGAGCTGCCGACGGATGCCGCCAGCCCGTTCAGAACGGCGTTCATCCGTTCTGCATAAGGCCGGCCGGCTTCCGCCGCCTCCTGGGCACGGCGGAGCTTGGCCGCCGCGACCATTTGCATGGCCTTGGTGATCTTCCGCGTCGACTTGACGCTTTCGATCCTGTTTTTGAGGTCCTTAAGACTGGGCATAAGCTTGTCCTAACGGCGCCTTACGAGAAATCAGCGGCGAATTCTTGGATCGCGGCCTTCAGTTTGTCAGCGGCTTCGCCCTTGATCTTCGGATCTTCCTTGGTGATCCAGTCAAGCAGGTCGGCTTTCTTAGACCGCAGGTGGTTCAGCAGGCCGGCTTCGTAGCGGCCCACGTCGCGCACGGCGATCTTGTCGAGGAAGCCGTTGGTGCCGGCGAAGATCAGGCAGACGATTTCCGCGTTGGTCAGCGGCGAGTACTGCGGCTGCTTCATCAGCTCGGTCAGACGGGCACCCCGGTTCAGCAGCTGCTGGGTGGAGGCGTCGAGGTCGGAGCCGAACTGGGCGAAGGCGGCCATCTCGCGGTACTGGGCGAGCGACAGTTTCACCGGGCCGGCAACGGATTTCATAGCGTCCGTCTGGGCCGAGGAGCCCACGCGGGACACCGACAGACCGGTGTTCACGGCGGGGCGGATGCCCTGGAAGAAAAGCTCGGTCTCAAGGAAGATCTGGCCGTCGGTGATGGAGATCACGTTGGTCGGAATAAAGGCCGACACGTCACCGCCTTGGGTTTCGATGATCGGCAGAGCCGTCAGCGAGCCGGAGCCGTTGTCTTCGTTGAGCTTCGCGGAACGCTCCAGCAGGCGGGAGTGCAGGTAGAACACGTCGCCCGGGTAAGCTTCGCGGCCCGGCGGACGGCGCAGCAGCAGGGACATCTGACGGTAGGCCACGGCTTGCTTGGAGAGGTCATCGTAGATGATCAGGGCGTGGCGGCCGTTGTCGCGGAAGTACTCGGCCATTGCGGTCGCGGCGTAGGGCGCCAGGAACTGCATCGGGGCCGGGTCGGAGGCGGTGGCGGCGACGACGATGGAGTAGTCGATCGCGCCGGATTCTTCGAGCTTCTTCACCAGCTGGGCAACGGTGGAGCGCTTCTGGCCCACGGCCACGTAGATGCAGTAGAGCTTCTTGCTCTCGTCATCGCCGGCGGCGTCGTTGTAAGTTTTCTGGTTCAGGATCGTGTCGAGCGCTACAGCGGTTTTACCGGTCTGACGGTCGCCGATGATCAGCTCGCGCTGGCCACGGCCGATCGGGATCATGGCGTCCACGGACTTCAGGCCAGTGGCCATCGGCTCGTGCACGGATTTACGCGGGATGATGCCCGGCGCCTTCACGTCGGCGACGCGGCGCTCGGAGGCCTCGATCGGGCCTTTGCCGTCGATCGGGTTGCCAAGGCCATCCACAACGCGGCCCAGAAGGCCGTCGCCTGCGGGCACGTCCACGATGGAGTTGGTGCGCTTAACAACGTCACCTTCTTTAATGTCGCGGTCGGAGCCGAAGATCACGACACCCACGTTGTCGCTTTCAAGGTTCAGGGCCATGCCCTGGATGCCGCCGGGGAACTCGACCATCTCGCCGGCCTGAACATTGTCGAGGCCATAGACACGCGCGATACCGTCACCGACGGACAGAACACGACCAACTTCGGCAACTTCGGCTTCCTTGCCGAAGTTCTTGATCTGGTCCTTAAGGATCGCAGAGATTTCTGCTGCTTGGATACCCATTATCCGACCTCTTTCATGGAATTCTGGAGCTTGCTGAGCTGCGAGCGGATCGAGGTGTCGATCATCTTGGAGCCCACTTTCACAACGAGGCCACCGATCAGCGCGCTGTCGACGGCAACATTCAGGTTCACGTCTTTACCGACGGTCTCTTTCAGGGCCTTGGCAAGGGCCTCTTCCTGAGCTTTCGTCAGCTTCTTGGCGGCGGTGACATCCGCCGTAATCTCGCCCTTCTCTTCCGCGATCAGCGCCTTGAGGGCCGCGAGGAACTGCGGCAGCACGAACAGGCGGCGCTTCTGGGCCATCAGGCTCAGGGCGTTCGCGAGGTTCGGGCGCAGCTTCATCGCCTTGGCAACGGCGGCGATACCGGCTTCCTGCTGGTCACGGGTATAGAGAGGAGAAGAAATCAGGTCGCGCAGGTCTGCGCTGTCGTTCAGGGCTGTTTCCAAATCCGCGATGTTGGATTCGAAATCAGCGATCTTTCCGGCCTCCTTGGCCAGATCGAACACCGCGGTCGCGTAGCGCGAGGCGATGCCGGAGGAAATCGAAGCTGGTTCGGACACGTCCACCCTTCCGATGTCTTGAGCCCCGGGCTTCCGCGAGGGCCGCGGACAGGGCAGGCTGAGAAGCGCATACGAACGCATGCGCCAAAATCAGCGGGGGTGTAGCAGAGGGATTGCCACCTCGCAACAGCGTTGAACCGGGGTTTTTATGCCCATGCAGCATTATCTGCCGGGCTTGCGGGGCTGTTAGCGCCAAGGCGCGTCCAATTGTCCCGGCGTAAAGCGGGCCAAAAGCGCCGTGTATGGGCGGTTTCGATTCTGTCAGATCGGCTCGACACCGGGTTGGGCGATGCCATCCAGCAGCCGCAGTGGCTTGCGCACGGCGGCCGGGAGGCCCGGGCGGCGCGGCTGGAACATCTGCTTGGAGGCTTCCACCATGACAACCCCACCCGCCAGCGCGGAAGAGATCTTGCGCCCGGCGCTTTCCCAGACGGGGCCGGTTTTCAGCCAGAAGCGGCGGTTCGAGGGCGGCGCGAAGAGCGCGGCCACGTGGCGTTCGGGTTCAAAGCTGTGGCTCTTGAGCTGGGCTTCGAGCTGGCCAAGGCTGTAGGGGCGGCCAAAGCCGAAGGGGGTGATGTCCCGCCGCGCCCAGAGCCCGGCACGGTTGGGCACGATCACGATCATCCGCCCGCCGGGGCCCAGCACGCGCCAGCATTCCTCCAAGAGCGCCGCCGGTGTTTCGCTGGTTTCCAGCCCGTGCATCAGCACGAGCTTGTCCACCGAGCCGGTTTCCAGCGGCCAGTGCATCTCGTCACACAATAGCGCGACATTCTTCATGCCCGCAGGCCAGCTCATCACGCCCTGCGGCCCGGGCATCAGCCCGATCACCCGGCGCGCGTCTTCCAGATACGGGCGCAGCAAGGGCACCGCGAAGCCGAAGCCTGCCACCGTCTGCCCCTGCGCCTCCGGCCAGAGCTGCAGGACCTGATCGCGCACGGCCTTCTGCGCCACGCGCCCCAGCGCGCTGCGGTAGTAGAAATTCTTCAGGTCCAGCACATCCAAGTGCATTGCAAGGCGCCCCGGGATCGGCAAAAGTTAAGGCGAGCATACCGAAGAGCCCCGGAAAAACCATGCCTCTTGAGATCGTTACCGTCCCCTGCCTGTCCGACAATTACGCCTACCTGCTGCACAATGCCGAAACCGGTGAAACGGCGCTGGTGGATGCGCCGGAGGCCGATCCGATCCGCGTCGCGCTGGACGAGCGCGGCTGGGGGCTCGATCACGTGCTGCTGACCCATCACCACTGGGATCACGTGGACGGGCTGGCGGATCTGCAGGAGGCCTTCAAGCCGAAGGTCTGGGGCGCGGAGCTGGACGCCGAGCGGCTGCCGGATCTGGATTACAGCCTCACCGACGGCGAAAGCGTCACCCTGCTGGGCGAAGAGATGCGCGTGTTCGACGTCTCCGGCCACACCCTAGGGCATATCGCCTTCTACCTCCCTGCGTCCGGTGCGCTCTTCACCGCCGATAGCCTGATGGCGATGGGCTGTGGCCGGCTTTTCGAGGGCACGCCTGCGCAGATGATGGCAAGCCTCGCCAAGCTCGCCGCTCTGCCCGACGCAACGCAGGTCTATTCCGGCCATGAGTATACGGCCCACAACGCCCATTTCGCCCTGACGGTGGAGCCCGGCAACGCCGATCTGCAGGCCCGCATGGCCGCGATCACAGCGGCGCGCGAGGCTGACGAGCCCACGGTGCCAAGCGCATTGGGCACGGAAAAAGCCACCAACCCCTTCTTGCGCGCCCATATGGACTCGGTGAAGGCGGGGATCGGCCTGCCATCGGGCAGCGATCTGGAGGTCTTCACGGCGGTGCGCGAGGCCCGCAACAATTTTTAGCCCCCTCGCAGGGGCGCAGGAATTTGGCACTTGAGCGTGGGCAGGGTTTGAAACAGCCCGCGCAGAGCTTATCTGCAGCACCTTGGCCCGCGACGGCGCGGGCGAAAATGCTGCACCGCAGCACAAACCGCCCGACATTCGGGCGCTTCAACCGGTGTTTCTTGGGGTAACGCCGCTTTGCTTAGCGGGATCGTAACGAAGCGCTGCAAAAACTGTCACAATAGTGAAAGTTTCGGATTTTGGCCTTGAAGAGCGCGCCAGAAAACCGAAATCTTAACATATAGGGGCCGCGCCCATGCGGGTGGTTTAAGTCCCCCTAAGGCAAGAAAGGAAAGTGGAATGCCGTCATTTTCCAAATCTCTCGAAGCAGCAATCCACAATGCGCTGGCGCTGGCCAATGCGCGCAAGCACGAGCTGGCCACGCTGGAGCATCTCCTTCTGGCCCTGACGGACGAGCCGGACGCGGTGAAGGTCATGCGCGCCTGCAATGTCGATCTCGAACAGCTGCGCGCCACGCTCGAAGATTTCATCGACGATGATCTCGCCACGCTCATCACAGATATCGAAGGCAGTGAAGCCGTGCCCACGGCCGCCTTCCAGCGCGTGATCCAACGCGCCGCCATTCACGTGCAATCCTCCGGCCGCACCGAAGTGACCGGGGCAAATGTGCTCGTCGCGATCTTTGCGGAACGCGAATCCAACGCCGCTTACTTCCTGCAGGAGCAGGACATGACCCGGTATGACGCGGTCAACTACATCGCCCATGGCGTCGCCAAGAACCCGGAGTTCGGGGAATCCCGCCCGGTCACCGGCGCGGACGACATGGACGAGGAAGCCGTGTCGCAGGCCTCAGAGGAAGCCAGCGAGCAGAAGGAAAGCGCGCTCGGCAAATATTGCGTGGACCTGAACGAGAAATCCCGCAAGGGCGACGTGGATCCGCTGATCGGCCGCGATCACGAGGTTGAGCGCTGCATCCAGGTGCTCTGCCGCCGCCGCAAGAACAACCCGCTTCTGGTGGGCGATCCCGGCGTGGGCAAAACCGCCATCGCCGAAGGGCTCGCCAAGAAGATCGTGGAAGGGCAAACGCCCGAGGTTCTGGCGTCTGCCACGATCTACTCGCTGGACATGGGCGCGCTGCTCGCCGGCACGCGCTACCGGGGCGATTTCGAGGAGCGGCTGAAAGCCGTCGTGACGGAGCTTGAAGAGCACCCCGACGCGGTGCTGTTCATCGATGAAATCCACACGGTGATCGGCGCCGGGGCCACCTCTGGCGGCGCTATGGACGCGTCCAACCTGCTGAAGCCCGCGCTGCAGGGCGGCAAGCTGCGCTGCATGGGCTCCACCACCTACAAGGAGTTCCGCCAGCACTTCGAGAAGGACCGCGCCCTGTCGCGGCGCTTCCAGAAGATCGACGTGAACGAGCCCAGCGTCGAAGACGCGGTGAAGATCCTTCGGGGGCTTAAGCCGCATTTCGAGGCGCACCACGATATCCGCTACACCAACGATGCGATCCGCACCGCGGTGGAGCTGTCGGCGCGTTACATCACCGACCGCAAACTGCCCGACAAGGCCATCGATGTGATCGATGAAGCCGGCGCAGCGCAGCATCTGGTGGCCGAGAGCAAGCGCCGCAAGACGATTGGCGTGAAGGAGATCGAGGATGTCGTCGCCAAGATCGCGCGCATCCCTCCGAAAAACGTCTCCAAGGACGATGCCGAGGTGCTCAAGGATCTGGAAGGCACGCTCAAGCGCGTCGTCTTCGGGCAGGACAAGGCCATCGAATCGCTCGCAAGCGCGATCAAGCTGGCCCGTGCCGGCCTGCGCGAGCCTGAAAAGCCCATCGGCAACTACCTGTTTGCCGGGCCGACAGGTGTGGGCAAGACCGAGGTCGCCAAGCAATTGGCCGATACGCTCGGGGTGGAGCTGATGCGCTTTGACATGTCCGAGTACATGGAGAAACACGCGGTTTCCCGCCTGATCGGCGCGCCTCCGGGCTATGTCGGCTTCGATCAGGGCGGCCTGCTCACCGATGGCGTGGATCAGCACCCGCACTGCGTGCTGCTTCTGGACGAAATCGAGAAGGCGCATCCGGATGTCTACAACATCCTGCTGCAGGTGATGGATCACGGCCAGCTGACCGATCACAACGGCCGCACGGTGGATTTCCGCAATGTGATCCTGATCATGACCTCCAACGCCGGTGCGGCTGAGCAGGCCAAAGCCGCCATCGGCTTCGGGCGCGACCGCCGCGAGGGTGAAGATACTGCCGCCATCGAGCGCACCTTCACGCCGGAGTTCCGCAACCGTCTGGACGCGGTGGTCTCCTTCGCGCCGCTCGGCAAGGAAGTGATCCTGCAGGTCGTCGAGAAGTTCGTGCTGCAACTGGAAGCCCAGCTTCTGGACCGCAACGTCACGATCGAGCTCACCAAGCCGGCTGCCGAATGGCTCGCCGAAGAAGGCTACGACGACAAGATGGGCGCGCGTCCGCTGGGCCGCGTGATCCAGGAGCACATCAAGAAGCCGCTCGCCGAGGAGCTTCTCTTCGGCAAGCTCGCCAAGGGCGGCAACGTCAAGGTGGCGATCAAGGACGGCAAGATCGATCTGCAGATCGATTCGCCCGAAACGCGGCAGCTCTCCTCGCGCAAGCCGCCGCTGCTAACCGCCGACTGATCATGCGCGCTGCGGCCGCAGTGCTAAGCCTCTCCCTCGCAACCCCGGTTGCGGGGGAGATTCGTCTTCAGCCCCCGCTGGACTGCACCCCCGAGATGGGCTGCTACATCCAGAACTACATGGATCGCGATCCCGGCCCCGGCGCACAGGATTTCACCTGCGGCCCGCTGGCCTACGACGGCCACAAGGGCACCGATTTCGCCCTGCCTGACGATTCTATCATGGCGCTCGGCGTTCCGGTTCTGGCCTCCGCCCCCGGCACCGTCACCGGCATCCGCAATTCGATGCCCGACATCCGCTTCTCCGATCCCGGCGCGCCACCACTGGAGGGGCGCGACTGCGGCAACGGCGTGGTGCTGGATCATGGCGACGGCTGGGAAAGCCAGTATTGCCACATGAAACAGGGCAGCGTGTCCGTCTCGCTTGGCCAGCAGGTCGCCACCGGCGCACCGCTTGGCCTTGTCGGCCTCTCCGGGCGCACCGAGTTCCCCCATGTCCACATCTCGATCCGCAAGGACGGCGAAACGCTCGATCCTTTCGCGCCGCTTGCCACAAGCTGCGCTGGGGCACCTTCCGGTGAAAGCCTCTGGGCCGATCCGCTCGAGTATCAGGCCGGCGGGCTGATCAGTCTGGGCTTTTCCGATGCCGTGCCAGAGTACGCGGCCATCAAGGCGGGCACCGCCGCACGGGAAACCCTGCCGACTGAGGCCCCTGCCCTCGTGCTCTGGGGCCACGCCTTCGGCCCGCGCGCCGGTGACGTGCTGCAGATCACCATCACGGCGCCCGACGGCAGCCTTTTTCATCAAAGCGAAGCCAGCTTCGAGCGCACGCAGGCACAGGCCTTCCGCGCCTCAGGCCGCCGCGCTCAGGGGCTTGCCGAAGGCCTCTACACAGGCCAATTGCGCCTCATCCGCGCCGGGAAAACGCTCTCTGAAGCGACAACCACCCTGCCCGTCCGCCGCTAAAGCTTGCCTCACCGCCCCTTCCCTGCCCATGATACCAGCGGGGACGGAGGGCTCATGGACAAACGCTGGCAAATCCTTTGCGTGCTCTTCCTTGCGCGCACCACGATGGCGTTCCAGTTTCAATCCATCGCCGCCCTGTCACCGGTCATCGCCGAAAGCTACCATGTCACCCTCGTCGACATCGGCGTGCTGATCGGCCTCTACCTTGCCCCGGGCATCGCTGTCGCCCTGCCCGGCGGCGCCATCGCCGCCCGCTTCGGCGAAGTCCGAACCGTCGCGGTGAGCCTTGGGCTTATGCTGACCGGCGGCGCGCTGATCGCGTTTTCCGAAAGCTTCGCCTCCCCCTTTGCCGTGGCCATCAGTGGCAGGCTCATCTCCGGCACGGGCGGGGTCATCATCAATGTGGTGATGACGAAGATGCTGGTCGACTGGTTTCTCGGGCGGGAGATCAACACCGCCATGGCGATCTTCATCAACTCCTGGCCCATCGGCATCGCGGCTGCCCTGCTCGTTCTGCCCATCGCCGAGAGCCTTGGCGGCCTGTCGCTTGCACGCGGCGTAACGCTTGGCTTCATCGCCGCCGCGCTGGCGCTCTTCCTGCTGGTCTACCGGGCACCGGCGGCCAGCACGGCACCGCCCGCCAGCCCGGGCCGCACACGCCTCCCCCTCGCCGCCCTTGTCTGCGCGGGTCTCGTCTGGGCGCTCTACAACACCGCCCTTGCCATGGTCTTCAGCTTCGGCCCCGCCCTACTCGCCCAGAAAGGCTGGAGCCTCGCCGCCGCCAGCGCGACCACGAGCCTCTTCATGCTCCTGCTCGCGATCACCGTACCGCTGGGCGGGGTGCTGGCCGACAAAACCGGGCGGCGCGACACGATCATCCTGCTGAGCCTCGTGAGCTACATGATCCTCGTGCCTGCCGCAGTGCAGGGCCCAGCCAGCCTCGTGGCTCCGATGCTGCTGGTGGCCGGCGCGCTCTTCGGCCTCGCAGCCGGCCCGATCATGACGCTGCCCGGCACAGTCCTGCCGGCTGAAAGCCGAAGCTTCGGCATGGGCGTCTTCTTCACCATCTACTACGCGATAATGATGGCCGCGCCCGCCCTGGCAGGGGCGCTCTCCGACAAAACCGGCCTAGCCTCAGCCGCAGTCTATTTCGGCGCAGCCCTTCTGGCGATCAGCGTCCTCGCGCTGCTGCAGTTCCGCCGCCTCGCCACCGCCCCGGCCTGAAAAAGCTGACCCAAAACGAAAAAAGCCACGCGCGCGGCGTGGCCTCTTCATCGCCCCTCTCCGGGGAGAAAGCAGATCAACTTACTTGATCTTGCCTTCCTTGTACTCGACGTGCTTGCGCACAACCGGGTCATACTTCTTCACAACCATCTTCTCGGTCATGGTGCGAGCGTTTTTCTTGGTCACATAGAAGTGGCCCGTGCCCGCGGTCGAGTTCAGGCGGATTTTAATCGTGGTCGGCTTCGCCATGTCATAGCTCCTGCGCGGGGCGGGAGTGCCGCCCGTGAAAACATAGAAGCCGCCTTTTACGCCTCCCGTGGCCCGAGTCAACCAGAAAGCCCGCGAAACCGCGCGCCCCTTTTCATCTTGGCAAAAAATATCCTCGCCGAAGGCCGCGCACGCAAGTGCGCCAACCAACCTGTTGCCCTGAAAGGGCGGCCGATTCCTTCAAACAGGCAAAACGCGCGGACGGCCTGTAAGCCGGATTCTGTCCAGAGGCTTGCGCCCCCTGGATGGCCATTCATCTAGACGCCGTGTTGCCACGCCGCCTCCAGCTGCCAACCCGGATCTGCTCGGGGCAAAGCACCCCTGTGGCCGAGGCCACGCGCGATCCCTATTTGGCATTGCTCCCGGTGGGGCTTGCCGTGCCGCCGCTGTTGCCAGAAGCGCGGTGAGCTCTTACCTCACCGTTTCACCCTTACCCGCCCGTGGTATCGGTTGCCCGACCCGCGCGCTGGCGGTCTGTTTTCTGTGGCGCTTTCCCTCGGGTTGCCCCGGCCGGGCGTTACCCGGCACCGTTGCCTTGTGGAGTCCGGACTTTCCTCGCCCCCCGAAGGGGCCGCGGCCATCCGGCCATCCGCGCGCCGCGAGGCTTATGTCAGCGCGCCTGTCCGGTCAACCGCGAAGCGCGCGGCCAGATCCGCCGCTAGGCCTGCATCTTCCGCATCCGCCGAGCCGTCTGCGCCGGGGCGAAACCGGGCACGGAAAGCAGCCAGCACAGCTTCGCGCGGGGCTTCGGGATCATAGCCAAAACGGGCAAGATCGGCATAGAGATCCCCCGGCGCAGCCGGTTCTGGCCAGACCGAGAGCCCTTGCAGCGCCAGCCGCCGCCAGTCAAACCGCGGGCCGGGATCGATCTTGCGCGCAGGCGCCATGTCGGAATGGCCGATCACGCGCGCAGGCGGAATGCCCCAGCGCCGCATCACTTCGGGCAGCAGCGCCTCGAGCGTTGCCATTTGCGGGGCGGAAAACGGGCTCGCGCCGTCATTGTCGAGCTCAATCCCGATGGAGCGGCTGTTCACATCCACCACATCGCCCCAGCGCCCTGCCCCTGCGTGCCAGGCGCGCTTGTCCTCCTCCACAAGCCGCAGGCAGGCCCCATCGCGGCCAATCAGGTAATGTGCGGAAACCTCGAACGCGGGATCGCACAGCCGATCCCGCGCGGCGTCGCAGCTTTGCATGGCAGTGTAGTGAAGAACGATGAGATCAGGCTGTGCCGCCCCCCGCCGTTCGCCGAAGTTCGGCGAGGGGAAGGGCGTGATCTGCACCTCAGCCGCCCCGCGCGGCGCGGAAGGGGGCCGGGTTCCAGCCGCAGGCAAAGCCGTCGCCGTCGGGATCGATGTCGTGGCGATCCTTCTGCGGGCCACCGGCGGCAAGGAAGGCCGCCTGTGCCTGATCAGAGGTGCCGTATTTGGCGCAGTTGCGCTGCAGCTTCTCTGCCGAGACACCACCATCGCGCACATAGGCGGGCTGGCCCACGGCGTTCGTGGTGTTCAGCGCATAGGCCACGATGTTGGGGGAGCCGTCGGAATTGGTGGACGACAGCGCGCGCGGCTGGGCTGCCGGGGCGCGTCCAAGGGCGGCATCGAGCTCACCCGCGG
Source organism: Pseudoruegeria sp. SHC-113 (assembly GCF_025376885.1). Lineage (NCBI taxonomy): Bacteria > Pseudomonadati > Pseudomonadota > Alphaproteobacteria > Rhodobacterales > Roseobacteraceae > Pseudoruegeria > Pseudoruegeria sp. SHC-113. The sequence goes on along the minus strand of NZ_JAHUBR010000001.1, from coordinate 1,190,004 downwards.
TGATCGGAGCCACGGCGGGCTGCGCCCCCGGCGCAACAGGCGCTTCCGAGAGCGCCGAAGAGGCCACCGGCGCGGCCCCCGGCAGCGTGCCCACAGGCGCTGCGGCGGCGGTGACCGTCGCCTGCCCCTGCGCGTTCAGCGCGGAGAGCGGTGCCCCGGCTTGTGTGGCGGTCTCGGCCGAGATCGCCTGCGCGGAAGGGAGCGGCGTGCCGCCCGTCAGCTCCGCCTCGCGCCGGGCGCGTTCCTGCTGGTATTCGGCATAATTATTAAAGCCGACACCCGCGCCGGAATCAGGGATGGTGGGCTCGCAAGCTGCGAGCCCTGCAAGGGCGAAAACCGCTACGGCTGCGCGCATGTCTCTTCCTCAGGCCTGCCTCGTTTGGCAGGTTTTACCACCATTTGGCCGGCTTGGAAACGAAGCCCGCGGCGCGTTCCAGCACATAGGCGGTGTTCAGCAGATCGCCCTCTTCCCAGGGCTTGCCGATCAGCTGCAGCCCCAGCGGCAGGCCCTGCGCATCGAGCCCGGCCGGCACGGAAATGCCGGGAAGGCCTGCAAGGTTCACCGTCACCGTGAAGACGTCGTTGAGATACATCTGCACCGGATCGGCATCCGTCATCTCGCCCAAGCCGAAGGCGGCGGACGGCGTCGCCGGGGTCAGGATCGCGTCCACGCCTGCGGCGAAGACATCCTCGAAATCCTTCTTGATCAGCGTGCGGACGCGGCGGGCGCGGTTGTAATAGGCGTCGTAGAAGCCCGCAGAAAGCACATAGGTGCCGACCATCACGCGGCGCTGCACCTCGTGGCCGAAGCCTTCGGCGCGGGTCTTCTCATACATCTCGGTGATGCCATCGCCAGCGGCGAGCTTGGCGCGGTGGCCGTAGCGCACGCCATCGTAGCGGGCGAGGTTGGAGGAGGCCTCGGCCGGCGCGATCACGTAATAGGCGGGCAGCGCGTATTTCGTGTGCGGCAGGCTGATGTCGACGATCTCGGCACCGGCGTCCTTCAGCATGGCAGTGCCATCGGCCCAGAGCTTTTCGATCTCGGCGGGCATGCCCTCCATCCGGTATTCCTTCGGGATGCCGATCTTCTTGCCGCGAATGTCGCCCGTCAGGGCTGCTTCGAAATTCGGCACGGCCAGCTCGGCAGAGGTGCTGTCCTTGTCGTCATGGCCGCACATGGCTTCCAGCATGATCGCTGCGTCGCGCACGTCTTTCGTCATCGGGCCGGCCTGATCAAGCGAGGAGGCAAAGGCGACGATGCCCCAGCGCGAGCAGCGCCCGTAGGTGGGCTTGATGCCGGTGATGCCGGTGAAGGCGGCGGGCTGGCGGATCGAGCCGCCGGTGTCGGTGCCGGTGGCGGCAAGGCAGAGATCGGCCGCCACGGCAGCCGCGGAGCCGCCGGAGGAGCCACCCGGGGTGAGCGGGGTTGCTTCATTGCCGCGCCGCCAGGGGTTCACCACGTTGCCGTAGGTGGAGGTTTCGTTGGAGGAGCCCATGGCGAACTCGTCCATGTTCAGCTTGCCCAGCATGACGGCGCCTGCGTCCCAGAGCTGCTGGGAGACGGTGCTTTCATATTCGGGTTTGAAGCCTTCAAGGATAGCGGAGGCCGCCTGGCTCGGCACGCCCTTGGTGCAGAACAGATCCTTGATGCCCAGAGGGATGCCGCACATGGCGGGCGCATCGCCGGATTTCAGGCGCTCGTCTGCCGCTGCGGCCTGCGCGCGAGCGATCTCGGGCGTGTTGTGCACGAAAGCGTTGAGCGCGCCTGCGCCTTCGATGGCGGTGAGGCAGGCCTCGGTCAGCTCGGCGGAAGTCACCTCACCTGCGCGCAGCTTGTCGCGGGCTTCGGCGATGGTGAGCGTGTTGAGATCAGACATTATTCCACCACCTTTGGAACGGCAAAGAACCCTTCGCGGGCATCGGGCGCGTTGGCGAGGATCTTGTCCTGCTGGTCACCTTCGGTCACCACGTCTTCGCGGCGTTTCAGGCGCATCGGGGTGACGGAGGTCATCGGCTCGACGCCCTCCACATCCACCTCGTTCAGCTCCTCGATGAAACCGAGGATCGTGTTGAATTCTTCGGCCAGCGCGGGCAGCGCGGACTCTTCCACCTTGATGCGGGCCAGCTTGGCCACGCGGGCGGCGGTCTCCGTGTCGATCGACATGGTGTTCCCTTCCGTTTCGTCGGGCGTGATTGGCACAAGCCTTTAGCGCCCTGCCCCGCCCGCCGCAAGCATGTGGCGCTGGTAAACCATGATCATGTGGCAAAGCATCAGCGCGTTGAGCAGATGCCAGGCCGGATGGGTGCCCAGCGGGAAGGCGGCGCAGAGCGGTTCGTCCAGCGTGCGGGCCAGAATAGACAGGCTCAGGAGCGCCGCGCCGATCAGCAGGCCTTTCGCGGTCTCCGGGTGCTTTTTGCGCAGCAGAAGGCCGTAGATCGCGATCAGCAGCGCGATGGGCATATAGGCCGCAGAGCCGCCCAGCACAGGCAGGAGCGCGCTGAAACCGGCCCCGGTGGCAAAGGCGTATGGGAAGAACAGCGTCGTCAGCCCCAAGGCCTTTGCGCCGGACAGCCCCCAGAAATCCTGGTTGGCGGCGAAGATGTAAATCAGCACGAAGGCAAGGATCGGCAGCACATCGGCCAGCGCTGACCACGTATTTGCGAAGGTGTGGAACAGAAAGGATCCGACACCGATCGCAAAGAGCACCACGCAGAGCAGGCGCGCGATAGGGGCCGCGCCCGCGCCGAGGCGGCGGGCGACCCACAGGGCGGCGATCAGGAAGGCGGCATTGGAGAGCGCGTTGAGCGTCTCGGCCCAGAAAGAGGCATCCAGCCGTTCGCAATAGCCGTCAATCTCTGCCGTCCAATCCACGTGACTTGCCCCCAAGCTTTGCTACTCTGAGGCCAGACATAGCGGAGGAAGCGGCAATGAACATCATCTGGCTTGGCCATTCGGGCTTTCGCATCGAGATCGGGGATCAGGTGTTGCTGGTGGACCCCTGGCTCACCGGCAACCCTATGTTTCCGGCAGGGCGGCGGGCCGAGGCGGTGTCCGGCGCGACACATATCTTGATCACCCACGGCCACGGCGATCACGCCGGCGATGCGCTGGCGCTTTCAAAGGAGCTCTCGGCCCCGCTTGTGGGGATCTACGATCTGATGAGCCATTGGGAGGCCAGCGAGGGCGTGACGACGGTGGGCTTCAACAAGGGCGGCACGGTGGCGCTCGGGGATGTGGCGGTGAGCATGGTGAACGCGGTGCATTCCTCCTCGCTCGGGAGCGCAGGCGGGCCGATCTACGCGGGGGCGGAGGCTGGCTTCATGATCCGCGGCGAAGGGCGCACGGTCTATGTGTCCGGCGACACCGACGTGATGGCCGACATGGCGTGGATGGGGGAGTATTACACACCCGACATCGGCATCCTTTGTGCGGGCGGGCATTTCACCATGGACATGCGCGCCGCCGCTTTCGCCGCGCGGACATTTTTCGATTTCGAGATGGTGATCCCCTGCCACTACCGTACCTTCCCGCTGCTGGCGCAGGACGCCGAAGAGCTTAAAGCGGGCTTGCCGGGGGTGACGGTTGTGGAGCCTGAGGTGTTGGAGGCGATCCGGGCTTAGAGGGGGCTCTATTGAGGAGAGGCCGGGGGCTCTGCCCCCGGACCCCCGAGATATTTTCAGAACAAAGTAGGGTTAGCGCAGGGTTGCGAAGAAGGATTTGAGCAGGGCTTCGCTGGAGGCGGCGTCGATGCCGTCATAGACCTCGGGCACGTGATGGGCTTGGGCGTGGGTGAAGATGCGCGGGCCTTGGTTGAGGCCTCCCGACTTTGGGTCGGCCGCGCCATAGTAGAGCCGCGCGATGCGGGCGGCGGAAATGGCGGTGGCGCACATCGGGCAGGGCTCGAGCGTGACGTAGAGATCGCAGCCCGGCAGGCGCTCCTGCCCCGTTGCTGCGCAGGCGGCGCGGATGGCGAGGATCTCGGCATGGGCAGTGGGATCGGAAAGCTCGCGGGTACGGTTGCCGGCGCGGGCCAGCAGACTTCCATCGGGCGCGATCAGCACCGCGCCCACAGGCACTTCGCCGCGCGCGGCGGCGGCGCGGGCTTCCTCAAGTGCGATGGCCATATGAGAGCGAAATGGGCTCATGGCGTGTTTCTGCCTGCCACGCGCGGCTTTGCCAAGCCGCTTTCCATCGCGCGCGATCCGGCGTAAGCCCGATCCATGAGCAATGAATCGAGACAGGGCGATCGGATCGCCAAGGTGCTGGCGCGGGCCGGCGTGGCCTCGCGGCGCGAGGCGGAGCGGATGATCGAGGCCGGGCGCGTGAGCGTGAACGGCAAGGTGATCGACAGCCCCGCCCTGAACGTGACGGAGAAGGACCGGATCAAGGTCGACGGCGCGGATCTGGCCGAACCGGAGCAGGCGCGTATCTGGCTCTATCACAAGCCGCTGGGCCTTGTGACGACGAACAAGGACGAAAAGGGGCGCCAGACGGTGTTTGACTCCCTGCCCGAAGGCATGCCGCGGGTGATGAGCGTGGGCCGGCTCGACATCAACTCCGAAGGGCTGCTGCTGCTGACCAATGACGGCGGCATCAAGCGTAAGCTGGAACTGCCCTCCACCGGCTGGCTGCGCAAGTACCGGGTGCGGATCAAGGGCACACCGAAGGACGAGGATTTCGCGCCGCTGCGCAAGGGTGTTTCGGTGGATGGCGAGCGCTTCCAGCCGATGACGGTGACGCTGGACCGGCAACAGGGTGCGAATGCCTGGCTCACCGTTTCCCTGCGCGAAGGCAAGAACCGCGAGATCCGCCGCGCGATGGAGAGCATCGGCCTTGAGGTGAACCGTCTGCTGCGCATCAGCTACGGCCCCTTCCGGCTGGGCGATCTGAAGCCCGGCGAGGTGGAAGAGCTGAAGGGCCGCGTGGTGCGTGACCAGCTGGGCCTTGACGCGACCCCGAAGCCCAAGCCCGTGCGCACCCGCCGCAAGCCGCGTAGCTAAGCGCTTTCCCATGGGGCAGGTTTTGCAGGGGGAACGCCTGCGTTCCTTTCCCCGGTGGTAAGCCGCCCCGAGGCTGCTTATATTGCTCCTGAGTGTGAGGTTTTACCCCGGGAGATGCCATGTCTGCGGACGGATTGCGCAAGATCGCCTTTTTCCTGCTGATCGGGCTGATCGCCTATGTCTCCGCCTCCGGTGGCGCGTGATGGCGCAGAAGTTTGGCGGAAAATACAGCCCCGGCGGCGCGACAGAGCACGCGGCAGAGGCCCCACGCAACCCCTTTGAGGGCAAGCGCCGCAGCCGGGCGGGCGGGCGCACCAACCTGTTGTTCTTCGCGCCGATCCCGCTGGCGATCCGGGCCTTCACCATGGAGCCCGTGGGCATGGCCGCAAATCTCACGGCCTTCGGCATCCTCGTGCTTGCCGCCTGGCTAACACGCGAGGGGATCCTCGCGCAGGAGGCCTATGACGCCCGCAAAGTGGCGCGCAAACCGGCGATTCCGCGCAAGATGTTCGCCTCTGCCCTCACCGGCGCGGGGTTGGCGCTGGCTGGGTTTGCAGGCTCGGGCTCGCTGCTGAACGCGCTGATCTTCGGCGTGCTGGGGGCCGGGCTGCACAGCTTTGCCTTCGGCCTAGATCCGTTGACGGACAAGAACGTGGAGGGCGTCGACCGCCACCAGAGCGACCGTGTGGCCCGCGCCGTGGGAGAGGCCGAGGCCAATCTGAAGCGCATGAGCGCGGCCGTGGCGCGGGTGAACGATCGTGCCCTGACCGCCCGCGTGGAGCGGTTTCAGGCCAGCGCGCGGCGCATGTTCCGCACCGTGGAGGATGATCCGCGCGATTTGACGGCGGCGCGCAAATATCTTGGAATCTACCTGCAGGGCGCCAGCGACGCAGCGGTGAAATTCGCCGATCTCTACACCACTACGCGGAATTCCGCCGCAAAGGGCGAGTTCGAAGCGCTTCTGGACGATCTTGAGGCCAATTTCGACGCCCGCACCGAGGCCCTGTTGCTGGACAACAAGGCCGATCTTGATGTTGAAATTGATGTATTGCGCGAAAGACTTCAGCGCGAAGGGCTGGCGCGCTCGCAATAAGCGCCTGCAAAGCCTGAGAAACGGAACGCCTGTTCTGAACAGAGGGAAGAGACGATGTCGGAAGAAACAAGACTGAAGGCGCAAGCTGTCCTGACGGAGGTTGAAGAGGCCACCGCCGTGGTGCTGCCCGAACCGGCCAGCGATATCGTGCCCCTTGCGCAGGCCGAGGCCCCGGTGGCCGAAGGCATCCGCAGCCGCATGGCCGAGTTGGACATGACGGACACCGGCTCGATCATCAGCTTCGGCTCCGCCGCGCAGGCCGAGCTGCAGGAAATCAGCCAGGCGATGCTGGCCGACGTGAAAAACAAGGACGTTGGCCCGGCAGGCGATTCCTTGCGCGATATCGTCTCCACCATCCGCGGCTTCTCGGTGGAGGAGCTGGATCCGAACCGCAAGCGCAGCTGGTGGGAGCGGCTCACGGGCAAGGCCACGCCGATGGCGAAATTCGTCGCCAAATACGAAGACGTGCAGGATCAGATCGACCGCATCACCGACGAGCTGCTGAAGCACGAGCACACGCTGCTGAAAGACGTGAAATCGCTCGATCTGCTATACGAGAAAACGCTGAACTTCTACGATGAGCTGGCGCTTTACATCGCCGCGGGTGAGGAGAAGCTGAAAGAACTCGACGGCACCGTGATCCCGGCCAAGGAGAAGGCCGTTGAGGCCGCACCGGAGGCCGATCAGGTGATGGTGGCGCAGGAACTGCGCGATCTGCGCGCCGCGCGCGACGATCTGGAGCGCCGGGTGCATGATCTGAAGCTCACGCGGCAGGTCACCATGCAATCGCTGCCCTCCATCCGTCTGGTGCAGGAGAACGACAAATCCCTGATCACCAAGATCAATTCCACGCTCGTGAACACCGTGCCGCTCTGGGAAACCCAGCTCGCACAAGCGGTGACGATCCAGCGCTCCTCCGAAGCCGCCGCCGCCGTGAAGGACGCCAATGATCTGACGAACGAGCTGCTGACGGCCAACGCCAAGAACCTGCGGCAGGCCAACAAGGCCGTGCGCGAGGAGATGGAGCGCGGCGTCTTCGACATCGAAGCCGTGAAGGCGGCCAACGCCGAGCTGATCGCGACGATCAACGAAAGCCTTGCCATTGCCGATGAGGGCAAGGCCAAGCGCGCTGCTGCCGAGAAGGATCTCGTGCAGATGGAGCACGAGCTGCGCGACACGCTGGCCTCCGCCAAGGCCCGCAAGGACGGGATCGGCAGCAATGCCGGTGAGGCCGTGCCGGCGGGCAAGGGCTGATCCCGGGATGAGCGCACACCGCACCCGCCTGCGCCGCGTGCTTTGCATGGCGGCTGCCTGTGTCGGCCTCTTCGGGCTGACCGGCAACGCCATGCAGCCCGGCCAGACGGCGACGCGGTCCAGCTCATCGCTGCCGAAATCGCAGGTGGCCTCGGCCCGTAAGGCAAGCCCCCTGCAGGCGCATTATGCCCGCGTGCAGAATGATTTCGTGCGCGCAGGCTACCTGCGCACCGATCGCGGCAAGAATGTCCGCTATGATCGGCTCGACGTGATCAACAATTTCACCGCCATCGCGCTGGCAACGGAATACGATCAGCGCGGCGGGCGGCTTGGGGGGCGCGGCGGGGCCTCTACCCTGAAACGCTGGGAAGGCCCGGTGCGGGTGAGCGTCGAGTTCGGCGATTCCGTGCCAGCCGCGCAGCGCAAGAAGGACACCCAGAACCTCGGCGCCTATACCAAGCGGCTGGCCGGGGCGACGCGCCATTCGGTGAGCCTGTCCAAGCGCGGCGGCAATTTCCACGTGCTGATCCTGAACGAGGCCGAGCGCGCCGCCTATGGCCCCCGGCTCAAGCAGCTGGTGCCGACGCTCTCGCAGGCCTCGATCCGCCATCTCACCAAGATCCCGCGCAGCCAGCTGTGCCTCGTGATCGCCATCGCCCCCGGCGGCGAGGGCAACCCCTACCGGCAGGCCATCGCCATGATTCCGGCGGAGCTGCCCGATCTGCTGCGGCTCTCCTGCATTCACGAGGAAGTGGCGCAGGGCCTCGGCCTGCCCAACGACAGCCCCAAGGCGCGCCCCTCGCTGTTCAACGACGACAAGGAATTCGCCCTGCTCACCCAGCACGACGAAACCCTGCTGCGCATTCTCTACGATCCGCGCCTCAAGGTGGGCATGAACGCCAAACAGGCGCGCCCCATCGTGGATCGCATCCTCTGGGACATGAAACACAACTGATTTCCGTTAAAGAAGGGCGACCAGCCATGGGCATCTTCGATTTCCTCTCCGGCCAGTTCATCGATGTGATCCACTGGACCGACGACACGCGCGACACCATCGTCTGGCGGTTTGAGCGTCATGGCCACGAGATCAAATACGGCGCCAAGCTCACCGTGCGCGAGGGGCAGGCGGCGGTCTTCGTCCATGAGGGGCAGCTGGCGGATGTGTTCTCGCCCGGGCTCTACATGCTCGAAACCAACAACATGCCGGTGATGACGACCCTGCAGCACTGGGATCACGGCTTCAAATCGCCCTTCAAGAGCGAGATCTACTTCGTCAACACCACCCGCTTCACCGATCTGAAATGGGGCACGAAGAACCCGATCATCATCCGTGACCCGGAATTCGGCCCGGTGCGCCTGCGCGCCTTCGGCACCTATACGATCCGCGTCACCGATCCGGGCCGCTTCATGGTGGAGATCGTTGGCACCGACGGTGAATTCACCAAGGATGAGATCACCTACCAGATCCGCAACATCATCGTGCAGGAAGCCAGCCGGGTGCTCGCCTCCTCCGGCATCCCGGTGCTGGACATGGCCGCCAACACCGCCGATCTGGGCAAGCTCGTGGCCGCGCAGATCTCCGACACGCTCACGGCCTACGGGCTCACCATGCCCGAGCTTTACATCGAGAACATCTCGCTGCCGCCCGCCGTGGAAGCCGCGCTCGACAAGCGCACGTCCATGGGGCTGGCGGGCGATCTGGGGCAGTTTACCCAGTATTCCGCCGCCGAAGCCATGACGGCCGCCGCCGCGAACCCCAATGGCGGGGGAGGCATGGGCGCGGGCCTTGGCATGGGGATGGGCATGGCGATGGCCAACCAGATGGCCCAATCCGGCCCCTGGGGTGCCCGCCCCGCGCAAGCGCCCGCGGCGGCCGCACCGGTCGCCCCGCCGCCCCCGCCGGTGGAGCATGTCTGGCACATCGCCAAGGACGGGCAGACCTCGGGCCCCTTCTCCAAGGCCGATCTCGGGCGCATGGCCGCCGATGGCAGCCTCACCCGCGAAAGCTTCGTCTGGACGCCGGGTCAGGACGGCTGGATGAAAGCCGAGGACGTGGCCGAGCTGGCGCAGCTCTTCACCATCCTGCCGCCGCCCCCGCCGCCGGGGGTGTAAGCCTTGTGCCCACCTGACGTGCCACCGCCCCTGCCCGGCACCGCCATGCCGGGCAGCAAGCACCTGAAAGCACAGGAAGAACGCCCGGAAGTGGAAGATCACCGCTTCCCCTGCCCCTCCTGCGGCTCCGATCTGCGCTACTCGCCCGTTGAAGGCCAGTTGCAATGCGATCATTGCGGCTTCACCGAAGCCATCGAGGGCACGGGCCGCAAATTGGAAGCCATCAAGGAGCTCGATTTCCAGCAAGCCCTGCGCGACATGCTGCCCGAAGCCGAGATCGAGGAAACTCGCGTCATCACCTGCGAAAGCTGCGGCGCGCAGGTGGAATTCTCCGAAGAAACCCACGCCGCCGAATGCCCCTTCTGCGCGAGCCCCGTCGTCACCGACACCGGCGCACACCGCCACATCAAGCCGCGCGGCGTGATCCCCTTCGTGGTGGAAGAACGCGCCGCTCACAAAGCGATGAACGATTGGCTGGGCCGCCTCTGGTTCGCCCCCAACGGCTTGCAGGAATACGCCCGCAAGGGCCGAAAGCTCGAGGGCATCTACGTGCCCTACTGGACCTATGACGCCGACACCAAAAGCCGCTACACCGGCCAGCGCGGCACCTATTACTACGTCACCCGCACAGTGGTGGTGGACGGAAAGACCCAGCAGCGCCAGGAGCGTAAGATCCGCTGGAGCCCGGCGGCGGGCCGCGTGGCGCGCTTCTTCGACGATGTGCTGGTGCTCGCGAGCCGCTCGCTCCCCAAGAGCTATACGGATGCGCTGGAGCCCTGGGACCTCTCGCTGCTGGAGCCCTATCAGGCCGAATACCTGGCCGGGATGCGCGCGGAAGGCTACCAAGTGCAGCTCGATGAAGGTTTCCACGAGGCCCGCGCGCGCATGGATCGCGTGATCGAGCGGGACGTGAAATTCGACATCGGCGGCGATGTGCAGCGCATCCAGTCGCTGGATACGGCGGTCTCCGACATCACCTTCAAGCACATCCTGCTGCCGGTCTGGATGGCGGCCTACAAGTATCGCGGCAAGACCTATCGCTTCGTCGTCAACGGTCAGTCCGGCCGGGTGCAGGGGGAGCGGCCCTACTCCACGTGGAAAATTTTACTCGCGGCAATGTTTGCGCTATCAATCGCGGCGGTCATCGGCTATTTCGCGGCGCAGAATGGCTGACTTCTAGGGGAGAAACGGGATGGTTGTCTGCTGTGGCGAGGCCCTGATCGACATGCTGCCGCGCGAGGCTACGGGCGGCGAAGCGGCCTTCGCGCCCTTTGCGGGCGGCGCGGTGTTCAACACCGCCATCGCCTTGGCGCGGCTGGAACAGGACACCGCCTTCGTCACCGGGCTGTCGACCGACCTTTTCGGCGCGCAGCTGGAAGCGGTGCTCACGGCCAGCGGCGTCGATCACAGCGGCTGCGTGCGCTCGCCCCGCCCCACGACGCTCGCCTTCGTGACGCTCACCGACGGGCAGGCGCGCTACGCGTTCTACGATGAAAACACCGCCGGCCGCATGTTCGCGGTGGAGGAGATGCCGAAAGCGCCTGAAGCTGACCGCGCGCATTTCTTCGGCGGCATCAGCCTTGTCTCCGAGCCCGGCGGCAGTGCTTATGAAACGCTGATGGCGCAGGTCGCCCCAACCGCGCTCACGATGATCGACCCCAACATCCGGCCCGGCTTCATCACCGACGAAGCTGCCTATCGCGCCCGCATCAACCGCATGATCGCCATCGCCGACATCGTGAAATTGTCGGACGAGGATCTGCACTGGCTGGAAGGCGACGGCGAGATTGCACCGCTGGCGCAGGGCCTGCTGGACAAGGGCGCGCAGCTTGTCTGCATCACCGAGGGCGCGAAGGGCGCGCGGGCGTTCTGGGGCAACGAGGAAGCCTTCGTGGCCGCCACGCCCGTGGAGGTCGTCGATACTGTCGGCGCGGGCGATACGTTCAACGCGGGCGTGCTGGCCGGTTTGGCTCAGCGGGGTACACTCGACAAGGGCGCGCTGGCGGGGCTCACGGCTGAGGACGTCGCCCATGCGTTGAGGCTTGGCGTGAAGGCCGCCGCCGTTACCGTGTCGCGCGCCGGGGCCAACCCGCCGCGGCTCTCCGAACTCTCGTGAGGGCGCTGTTGCAGCGCGTCACGCAGGCGCGGGTTGAGGTGGACGGAGAAACCGTCGGCGCATGTGGGCCGGGCCTGCTGATCCTCGTCTGCGCGATGGAGGGCGATACGGCAAAGCAGCCCGCGCGGCTCGCGGCCAAGATCGCCAAGCTGCGCATTTTCACCGATGACGCGGGCAAGATGAACCGCAGCCTGCGCGATATTGGCGGCAGCGCGCTGGTTGTTTCGCAGTTCACCCTTGCCGCCGACACCCGCTCGGGCAATCGCCCCGGCTTCTCGCAGGCCGCCGCGCCTGCTCACGGCAAGGCGCTCTATGAGGCCTTCGCCGAAGCGCTTTCGGGGGAAGGCATCCCGGTGCAAACCGGCATCTTCGGGGCAAACATGCAGGTGCATCTGGTGAATGACGGCCCAGTCACGATCTGGCTGGACGATCAGATCCGCTAGAGCCGGTAGCCGCCGGACACCGTCAGCACCTCGCCTGTGATGAAGCCCGCCGCCTCGCTGGCCAGAAAGCGCACGGCACGGGCGATGTCTTCCGGTGTGCCGATCCGGCCCAGTGCGGTTTCTTTCACGAAGAGCTCGGTCAGCTCGTCGGGGCGCGGTGCTTCGGGGATGTTGATCGCCCCCGGTGCGATGGCATTGACGCGTATGCCCCTTGGCCCCAGCTCCTTGGCCGCGCCCTTTGTCCAAAGGTTGAGCGCCGCCTTGCTCGCGCCATAAAGCGCCGCGCCGCGTGGGGGCAGGTAGGCGTTCACAGAGGAAATATTGACGATGGCCGCGCCGGGCTGAAGGTGCGGCAAGGCTGCCGCGAGCAGCGCGCCTGGGGCCAGCAGGTTGACGGTCAGAACGGCTTGCGCGGCGCTGGGATCATAGGCTTCAAGCGGGCTTGGCTGCACGAGGCCTGCGTTATTGACGATCACATCGATCCGGCCAAAGCGGGTTATGACTGCCTTGATCACCTCTTCCGCACTGCCGGGTTGTGACAGATCAGCCTGCAAAGCCAACGCACCCTCGGGTGGGGCCTTAGGCGTGGTGGTGAGCCAGGTGAAGGCAAGATCGTGATCCTGCGCCAGATCCTGCGCGATGGCCCGCCCGATCCCACGGGCGGCCCCCGTGACAAGAGCGACTTTCCGAGTGTTCGGTTCTGCCATTGTCCGGGCCTCCACCCTTGGTTCGGGGCAAGGCTATGGGCTACCGCCCGCAACCTCAAGGCGCGCTGGGTCGCGGGGCGATTTGCGGAGATTTTCACCAGAGGCCCGGCCGCGACCCGCCAGTCGCCACGGTTCACCGCGCCGCCTTCAGTGACCCTTTCATGCTAAAGTCCCCTCAAGCCTAGCTACAGAAGGTTTTCACATGTCGGGCGCCCGGACGCTGGGGAGGGGGAAGGCCGGGCGCCCGCTGTGTGCCGGTGCCCGAAAGGCGGGGACAGGAGGCACCGGCGAACGAGACGGAAGGCTAGTGGGGCGGCGCGGCCTCCCGGCCTTTGGGGGGCTCCAACTGGCCGAGATCCTTGGAGAAGACGGTGTAACAAGCCTTGCCCTTGTGCTTGGAGGCATAGAGCGCAATGTCGGCATCATGCAGCATCGCCTCGGCCTCCGGGGCCTTGTAGAAATCAGACACCGTGGTGCCGATGCTCCCCGAAATACGGCAGGGCTGGCCTTCGAAGTAAACCGGATCCTCAAGCCGTTCGATGATCCGCCCGGCGATGCGGTTGAGCTGATCCACATCCGTAAGCCCGGCAAAGAGCAGCACGAACTCATCACCACCGACACGGGCGGCAAGATCGTCCTCCCGGGTGGCCTCCACCAGCACTTTGGCGACATGCTGCAGCACCAGATCGCCCGCGGCGTGGCCCAGCGTGTCGTTCACGTCCTTGAAGTAGTCCAGATCCAGATGCATCAGCCCGAAGCCGCGCTCAGAGCTGATGAGGCGGGCCAGCACCACATCCATCGCGCGGCGGTTGCGCAGGCCGGTGAGCGTGTCGGTGAAGGCCTGTTCCTCGGCCGCGATCCGCGCGCCCTGCAGCCGCTGGCTGAGGCGCGACAGCTCAGCCGCCGCGGCCGATTTGGCCTCGATCAGGTAGAGCATTTCCACCGTCAGATCGGTGGGAGCGAAATCGGCATCTGTCAGATCGTAAAGACGCACGGCCTCCACAACGGAGATCCCGAACGAGAGGTTCAGCAGCGCGCCGCCGTCCTGCAAGGGCATGGCGATGCCCTTGAGCGCCGGGGCCTCGCCTTCCGCAAGTTCAATGTGCAGCCGTTCGCTCGCATGGGCCATCAGCCCTTTCAGATCGGTGATGCCGCGCGGGCGGCTCACCGTGAGCACCTCGAAAAAGCTGCGCCCCAGCGGCGCGCCATAGGGCCAGAGGCAATGCAGCGTGGGGCCGAAATGCTGGATGCAGCCCTTTTCGTCCAGCATCACATGCATGGGCATCAGCCGATTCAGGCCTTCGGGCGGGATATTGGCGGGTTGAAACGCGGCCATCATGCAGGCTCCCCGGCGAGCGAAAACCGCCGCCCGGCGGCATGGGTGCTGTTGAGCAGATGCACCGTGATATCGCTTTGCGTGCCGGCATCGTGGCTTTCCTCTAGCACCACCAGCGCGCCGTAATCATCGGCCAGCGCGCGCAGGATGCCGACCGTCACGTGGCCCATGCCTGCCACCGGGCTTTCCACGATCAGGTGAAAGCCACTCTGGCCTTCGCGCTGCAGTTCGAACCGCGGCACCTCAAGTTCCGGCACCGCGAGCTTGACGCGATCCTGCAGATCATCCAGCGAGTAGAGGAAATCCAGAAAGCTCACCCCGCCATAGCGCAGCAGGCGGCGCACCACTTGCGTGCGCTCCGAGGTGATCAGGAAGATCCCCAGATCCTCCAGAATCTCTGCCTCGCTGCGCGAAAGCCTCTGCGCGGCGGCGGCGATCACCCGGCCCGTAAGCGCATCCTCATAGGGCAGCATCGCCTCGAAACTTCCGTCCGGTACCTGCGCTTCCTGCGCGACCGCCTGCCAGAGCGCCGCGCCGTGGCGCTCTTTCAAAAAGATCTCGATCGAGCGGTTGATCAATCCGTGCATCTGGATTTTCCCGAGGTTGTTTTTTCGCACCCTAGGAAACAGGCGTTAAAGAAAGCCTGACGCAGATCATTATTTTGCGCACCGAAGTTTTTCGACGGTCAGAAATCCGTCGGCGCGCCCCCTTCGCGTTTGCGCCGTGCCACGAAATCGGCCAGTTCCTCGCGGATCGCGTCCTCCATCGGCGGCGGCTGGAATTCCGCCATGATCGCCTTGAACATCCGGTGCGCGCGCTCCGCCGTCCAGACGCCGCCCGCCAGATTCCAGCCTTCGAAATTGCGCCAGTCGCTCAAGAAAGGCTGGTAAAAGGCTGTCGTGTAGCGCTCCTGCGTGTGGTCGATCCCGAAGAAATGGCCATCATTGCCAACGGAACGGATCGCCTCCAGCGCGATGTCGTCTTCTCCGGTGGCGAAGGTGGCGGGCTCGAAATAGCGCTGGATCTGCTGCAGGATCTCGCAATCCATAATGAATTTCTCGGGGCTCGCAATCAGCCCGCCCTCAAGCCAGCCGGCGGCGTGGTAGACCATGTTCGTCTGCGATTGCACGGCCGCCCAGAGCGAATTGGACGTCTCCCACATCGCCTGCCCGTCCGGCACATTGGCCGCGCAAACGCCGGAGGAGCGCAGGGGCAACCCGTAGTAGCGCGCCATCTGGCCCGTCATCTGGGTGGCGCGCATGTATTCGGGCGTGCCGAAGGCGGGGGCGCCGGATTTCATGTCCACGTTGGAGGTGAACGTGCCCAGCACGCAAGGCGCGCCGGGGCGGATATATTGCGCCAGCGCGATCACACAGAGCGCTTCGGCGATGGACTGCGCCACGGCCCCGGCCATTGTCACCGGTGCCATGGCACCGGCCAGCGTGAAGGGCGTGACCACCGTCGCCTGCCCGCGCCGCACGCAGCGCATGTAGCCATCGAGCATCGGCTCATCGTGCTTGAGGGGCGAGGTGGAATTGATGTTGGTGTACATGCGCGGTGTGGCTTCGAATTCCTCTTGCGTAAGCCCGCCCGCGATGCGCACCATCTCCATCACGTCTTCCACCCGCTCCTTGCCGAGGCTGTAGGCATGGGCGACTTTGTCGGTCAGGGTGAGCTTGTCATAGAGCACGTCGAGGTGGCGCACCGAGGCGTGCACGTCCACCGGTTCCACCGGGTAGCCGCCGGCGACGTGGATGCAGTTGAAATACTGCGTGAGCTTGAGCAGGTTTTGGCAATCCTCGCGGGTGCCGGGGATCTTGCCCTTTTCCAGATCCCAGTAGTTGGGCGGCGAGGAGACATTGACGAAGACCATGCTCTTGCCGCCGATATGGATCTCCCGCGCGGGGTTGCGCGGCGTGATGGTGAAATCGGCCGGGGCCTTGGCGACCATCTCCATCACCCAATCGCGCCCCATACGCACGTTCTGCCCGTCGATGGTGCAGCCTGCATCTTTCAGAACGGCCAGCGCCTCGGCGTTGAGAAATTCGATACCGATTTCCTCAAGGATCCGCATGGCGCAGTCATGGATGGCCTCGATGCCCTCCTCGTTGAGCGGCTCTGTGGGCGCATCGGTGTTGACCGGGACGCGCCAGGGCATCTGCTCGATCGTGGCCGTGGTGCTGCGCCGCGCGTTGCCGGCACGGCCGCCGTGGCGGCGGCGTTTGGTGGCGTGTTCAGCCATGGGCATTCCCTCCGTCTGAGGGAAATCCTGCGCGCAAAGCCCAAAGGTGGAGCGCCAGAATGCGACATTTCCTGTCGCCCGTCTTCCATCCTGCCGCAAGGCGGCTGGGGATGGGCTACCCGGCGGCCTCTGCCAGTTCCAGTTCCGGGGCCTGCCCGCGCAGCCAGCCGGGCAGATGGCTGATGTCGGGCAAAACCGCGTTGGCCAGCGGCACCAGTTCCTCGGGCCCGGCAAGGCCGGTGAGCACGCCCACGGTGGCCATGCCCGCCGCGCGGCCGGCCAGAAGATCGTGGCGGCTGTCACCCACCATCACCACCTGATCGGGCGCAAGCCCCGTGGCGCGGGCGAAGGCCAGCAGCATGCCCGGATCGGGCTTGGCCCCGTGGCCGCTGTCAAAGCCTGCGATGAAATCGAAGGCCGGAAGGATGCCGGTGGCTTCGAGATGCGCACGCGCGGGCGCTTCAGCGTCATTGGTGGCAACGCCCAGCCTAAAGCCCGCCTTGCGCAGTTCAGACAGCAGCTCGGCCAAAGGCGCGGCCTCCACCATGGGGGCTTCGGCGGCGGCGCGGTTCATCTGCTCGATCAGCGCAGCCGCCCCCTGCCCCGGCAGATGCGGCAACATCGCATCGGCGATCTCCCCCGGTGTGCCCGCGATCACGGGGCTGCCGGGTTTGAAGATCCGCAACTCGGTGTCATAGCCGATGGCGTTGCCAAGCCTTGCGGCCAGCGCTGGCTCGCCGCCCGAAAGCGCCTGCAGGAAATCATGCGCCCAGGCGCTCCAGGTGGCGTGGAAATCAAAAAGGGTTCCGTCCTTATCGAAAAGGACTGCGCGAATTTCTTTCATGTTTCCTCCCTCAATCGCAATATTCTGTCGCCAAGCACCCCCGCGATCAACCATGCAAGCGATTGCACGCTTGTTGACAGGGGCAGAAATTTAGTTAACGCTGTCAATTATGTTGAAGAAGACGGCATATGACCTGCACGCCGCCCTGGGCTATCAGCTCTCGCTGAGCGCGCGGGTGATCGAGAAGCGGTTCGAGGACGGGCTGAAGGATCTTGGCCTCACGCGCCTGCATTGGTGTATCCTGCTGGCCTGCGAAGGGGAAGGGTTACAGAACCCCTCCGAGATCGCCGCCTATGTGAGCGTGGACCGCACCGCCATCTCCCGCGCGTTGCGGCAGATGGAGGCCGCAGGGCTGATCGCGCGCTCCACCGGGCAGGACGACAAACGGATGACGCTGGTGGCGGCCACGCCGCGTGGCGCCGACCTGCTGCTGGAGGCCAATGCCCACGCCCGCGCCAACAGCGCGCATTTCCTTGCCAAGCTGGGCGAGGGCGAGAAAGCGCAGCTTCTGGGCCTGCTCGATGCGCTGCGCGAAGGGGAAGAGACCCGCCTCTCCAAGCTCTGATCCGCGTGATCCCGCCCATACCCGCTAGCCGAAAGCCCGCCAGATGCGCAAGCTCCGCTCCTACCGCTCCCGCCCGATGCACCTTGGCCCTTACCCGCTGGAGGCCCTGCCGCGTGTGGCCAGCCTGCCCGAGGCCGTGCTGGCAGCCCTGCCCCCCCAGCAGGGGGTGAGCTTCCGCCGGCCCGAAGATCCGCTCTCCATCGTCAACGCGATGCAGGAGTATCAGGCGATGCTGGACGCCACGCGCGAGGGGCTCGTGAAGGCCGAGCGTGCCAAGATCCCTTCCGAGCTGCAAGAGCGCGCCAACCATCTGAAAGCCTTCGGCTATTACTGCGACGCTTCCATGGTGGGCGTGGCCCGGATCGGCGATGCCGACTGGCTTGCCACCCCCACGCGCAACCCGGATGTCGCGCGTCTGGCGCAGACGCTGGAAACAAAACAGGTCAAGACGCTGGCCGCCGGGATCGACGTGATCATGGCCGGGCTGAGGGAGTCCCTCAAAGCGCCCAAGGGCGATTGCCGCCACCACACCCACGCGCTGGTGTTCCTCTATGACGCCCCGCGCCCGCCGCGCGCCGATGAAGCTGGCAGCGACTGGATCCACGAGGCCGAGGCCCAGCGCGGCACCCTGCGCGCGATGGAAACAGCCGTCACGCTGGCGAGCTACATCCGCTCGCTGGGCTGGGATGCTCGCGCCCATTCTGAGGCCGAGAGCGATGTGCACCTGCGCCGCCTCGCCGTGAACGCGGGCCTTGCCGAAGGCGCGCAGGCGGACAACCCCTTCCTTGGCTCGCGCTACCAGCTTGCCGTGGTGACAACCACGCTGGATCTTGCCCCCGATCAGCCGCTAGCACCCGGGGCCAAGCCGCCCGCCAGTTACCGCAGCGGGCTCGGCACCCACGCGAAATCCGCCCGCAACCGCGATCCTTTCTCTAAGCGCGATTTCGCCGCCGGGCCGCACCCGTTCGAAACCCTGAAGCGCGTGGAGGAGCCGACAACCTATATCGACGCTGAAAATGTGGCCCGCGTGCCGAAACGCGCCAACATGTTCGCGCGCGGCCTCTTTGGCGATCTGGGCAAACAGGTGCAGGAGGCTGCAAAGAACGGCAACTACGTGCGCAAGTCGGCCTCTGCCTTTGCCTTCCGCCCCAGCCTTGGGGCCTTCACCGTGCTGCAGGACGGCGAGGCCGCGCCCGACGTGCACCCCTCCACCGAAGATCCCGCGCGCAACGCTGCCAGCATCAAGGCTGCGCTCTATTATCTGGGGGTGGATGCCGTCGGCCTCTCTGCCTGCCCGGATTGGGCCTATTACTCCCACGACGCCAGCGGCCAGCCGATCGCGCCCTACCACCGCAACGCGATTTCCATGATCATCGATCAGGGGCACGAAACGATGGAAGGCGCGAGCGGCGATGACTGGATCGCCTGCGCTCAGTCCATGCGCGCTTATTTGAGGTTTTCGCTGCTCGGCGGCGTGCTCGCCGCCCATATCCGCAAGCTCGGCTATACCGCGCGCGTGCATTCGGTGATGGACGATGAAGTCCTTCACCCGCCGCTGCTGCTGCTCGCCGGGCTGGGCGAGGTCTCCCGCATCGGCGAGGTGATCCTGAACCCCTTCCTCGGCCCGCGCCTGAAAAGCGGCGTGGTGACGACGAACATGCCGATGGCGCACGACAAGCCGATCGATTTCGGCCTGCAGCGCTTCTGCGAGGCCTGCAACAAATGCGCCCGCGAATGCCCCTCAGGCGCGATCACGGCGGGGCCGAAGCTGATGTTCAACGGCTATGAAATCTGGAAATCCGACAGCCAGAAATGCACCACCTACCGCGTGAGCCAGAAGAACGGTGCCATGTGTGGCCGCTGCATGAAAACCTGCCCGTGGAACCTTGAAGGCCTTTTCGCCGAGGCCCCCTTCCGCTGGCTCGCCAGCCACGCGCCGGGGCTCGCCAAGCCGCTGGCCAAACTGGATGACGCGCTCGGCAAGGGGGAGATCAACCAGGCAAAGAAATGGTGGTGGGATCTGGAGATGGTGGACGATGGGGCCTATCGCCCTTCCGCGCACCCCGTAAACGCCCGCGCCTTGCAGAAGGATCTGAAGCTGCGGTTTGAGGATCAGACGCTGGCCGTCTACCCCGCTCCGCTGGCCCCGCCGCCCTACCCCTGGCCCTTCCCGATGGACCGCGAGGCCGGGATTGCCGCCTATAAGGCCATGCTCACCGCCGATCAGCACAAGGCCGCCCGCGCTGCCGGCACGCCGCCGGAACATGTCTATACGGCCGGCAACGCGGAAGCGCCGGTGCTCTCGCTCGTTGTGAGCAAGGTGGAGCAGATGGCGCAGGGCGTCACGAAATACGAGTTCCGCCACCCCGACGGCGCGGACTTGCCGCCCTTCACGGCAGGGGCGCATGTGGATGTCGTCGTCGCGCCGGAGTTCTTCCGGCAGTATTCGCTCTCGGGCGATCCGGCGGACCGCTCTTGCTACCAGATCGCCGTGCTGCGCGAGGCGCGAGGCCGGGGCGGCTCAAAGCTCCTACACCGCATCTTTGCACCGGGGCGGCGGGTGTTCGTTTCCCACCCGATCAACCACTTCCCGCTGCAGGAAGAGGCCAGTTTCAGCTTTCTCATGGGCGGCGGCATCGGCATCACGCCGATGATCGCCATGGCCCATCGGCTGCACGCGCTTGGGCGGCCCTTCGCGCTGCATTACAGCGTGGCCAGCCGCGACAGCGCGGGCTTTCTGGCCGATCTGGCCACCGTGCCCTGGGCCGACAAAGTGCATCTCCATATCTCGGCGGAAGGCACCCGCGCCGATCTCGCACAGATCCTGACGCATCGCGCGGGCGCGCATGTCTATACCTGTGGGCCGGACGCCTATATGGCCGCCGTGATGGAGGCGGCAGAGGCCGCTGGCTTCCCCGAGGAGGCCCGCCATCAGGAATTTTTCGCCGTGCCGGACTTGCCCCAGTACGAAAACCACCCCTTCCGCCTGAAGCTGCGCCAGAGCGGGCGCGAGATTGCCGTGTCCGCGCAGGAAAGCGCGGCGGATGCGCTGATCGCAGCCGGGGTACATGTGGATCTGAAGTGTTCCGACGGGCTCTGCGGTGTCTGCGCCTGCGGGCTTACGGGCGGCGCGGTGGAGCACCGCGACTTCGTGCTGTCAAAGGCAGAGCGGGAAAACCGTATCATCCTCTGCCAATCCCGCGCGGCAGAGCCCGGCGGTGTGCTGGAGCTGGACCTCTGAGTTAAGTCCAATGCACCTGCCCGCCGCCGGGCAGCGCGGCGCGGGCTTGCATCAGCGCCTCATTCGGCAGGTTGCAGTCAGCGCAGAAGCCGATCACCCAGGCGTCGTCCATCAGCAGGAAATCCAGCACCGAGGCGAGGAACTCGGGCTCCGCCGCCCGCGCGCGGACATCCGTAAGCGACGCACCGCTGGCCCCGAGGAAGACGGGCAGAAGATCGTCATTTGATGCCAGCCAGCCGAGGGCCTGCAGGGCCAGAACTTGAGCGTTGTCAGGAGTCATGTTTCAGCCTAGGGTTGTATGCAATTTCTTAACCATTGCACGTGACACTTCAGGAAAGCCTGATAGCGCGTATTTTGAACGGTGGATATATGGCGTCGCGGATACTTCTGATCGATCTGGCCGGTGGCCCTTTGCACGCCCTGCGCGGCGTGCTTGCAGCGGGCAATCACAATGTGGTGGAACTGCCCGCGCGCTGGCGCATCGCGGAATGCGGCAAGGACAGCGGGGCCGATATCGTCGTGGCACGCGTCGCTGCAGGCACCGATCTGCGCAAAATCCTTGTCGGGGCAAAGCCCACCGGCGCCGGGCAGCCCTCGCTTTCCCCTCGCGCCTCGGAAGCGCCACCCGCACCGCAAGCCACCCCCTCTACACTTCCGCAGGGCAGCGGCCAGATGCCCGCCGTACTGCTTGTCGGCCCCTCCGATGCGGCACGGCGCGGCAAGGCGCTCGATATGGGCGCGGAAGACTGGATCGCGGAGGATGCCTCGCCGGGCTACCTACTGGACAGGATCAACAACATCAGCCGCCGCCGGGCGGGGCTCACCGTGCCACCGCCGCTGCAGGCCGGGCTGCGCGAGCCCGAGCGTGCCTTTGCGGGCAAGGCAGTGTTCTGGATCTCTCCCGGCCCCGCCGGGGCCACGCACGACATGATCACTCGCCTCGCGGCCCATGCCGGGGCACTTTCCACCGCCCATGCGCCTGCGGAGCGCAGCCTTGCCATCGTGATGGACGGGCCGGGGTGGCGGGTGCCGGCCAGCGCCGCTTTCGTTTTCGTCACGCGCCAGCCTTTTGGCGAGGCCGCGCGCTTTGCCCTGCGCTGCGGCGCGCTGGATGTGATCGACGGGGCCTGCGGCGAGCAGGAAGTGCTCCTACGCCTGCGCCGCGCCTGGGAACGTCACCGTCTGACAGGGGCCTCCACCGGGCCACAGGTTATGCCCGGCGGAACGGCCCCGCCGGATGCGCCCTGGCTCTCGGTGTCCGGCGTCTGATCGCAACCCGCTTGTCGCATGGCCTGTCGGTTGTTGGGAGGCTGGTGGGATGACGCCGAGGCGTTCTTGGTGGGTGGCGTGTTGGCCTACTCTTTGGCGCAGGGCGCGAGGGGCGGCAGGAACGGCCCGCCCATTGTATTTCTCCGCTGCTGCGGGAGGTCTATCGGGTGCACGGATCGAAGACAGCTGGCAAAATGAACCAGCTAAACCGCGCTGGAAAAACGAACCGGGTAAAGCTTTAGCGCGCAGAGTTTCTGTGCGCCAGAAATCAAGGGGCAATGCGCCGGGCAGCCTCCGTGCCCGTTCGCTCTTTCTAAAAGCGTTTCGGGTCTCACCTGACACATCGTGCATCGTCCTTCGCGTTTGATCCATGAGAGAGGCCGAGAAGACGCGACATTTGCCCAATCCGAAATGCTGCAGGCTCTTTCGCGGCCCATGCCCTGCCATCCCCCCCATCGCTCCCGCGCGCCAGCCCGCGCCGGGCTGCAGGCGGGTCAAAGCGAGCCTTAACGGCCCGCCAGAACACGGGTGGCGTTCGCAAAAAGGGCCGATGGGTCAGTCGCGCGGCGGTTTGCCTGGGCCGCGGCGGCTTTGCTCCTGCAAGCGGTCGGCAAAGGCGAGGCGCTCCTCAGGGCTCATCTCGTTGAGCTGCATCAGGAAGACCTCCCGTCCGATCGCCAATTGCGCGTCGCGGCGGGATTCGGTTTCCTGCAGGATCGCATCCACCCGCGCCACGTCGAAGGGCTCGGCCCGCAGGGCCTCCTGCAGGGCGCGGCTGATGGCGCGCAGATCCACCCGCGCGTCTTTGCCATCCTTGCCAATCCGGTTGCCCAGAGCCTCGCGCAGGGCTTTCTGCCGCGCCTCGGGCAGCGCGCGCACCATGGCGTTCGCGCCAATGTCCTTCACCCGCGGCGGCCCCTTGCGCGGACCGTCCGGCGAGAGCACCGCGCCCAGCGCCAAGGCAACCACCAGCGCGTTCAGGCTGAGCGAGAGCCCAAGCAGCAGCTTCACCCGGCGCGGCAGGCCCGGTTTTTCGGGGCCACCCGCATCGGGGCCGGGCTTGGGGGATTGTGTTTCATTCGTCATCCGTCACTCCAGCGCCGATGCCAGCTCGTAGCTGGGCAGGTAATCCGACACATAGGCCGTATCATTGAGCCAGGACACCCCGTCGGCAAGGGGGGCCGGGGCGCTGAAACCGATCCAGAAACCCGCGGCCGAGGCCGTCAGCACGCCGGCCATGGCGGGCCAGCCGCCGATGGTGGCCACCAGCCCGGCCCAGAGCCCGCGCGGCGCGGGGCGGGCCTGTGCAGCCACCAAAGCCTCGCGCGCCAGCGCTTCGGCATCGGCCTCGGCGGCGATTTTCATCAAAAGGTCGTTGGACGGCTGCGCGGCATGCGCGCGACCGGCGCTGAAGAACAGCTCCAGCTCATCGTCCATTTCGCTGCGGTCAGTCATCTTCGTACCCCAATGCTTCACGTTGTGCGGCCAGCGCCTCGGCCAGCGCGCGCTTTCCCCGTGCCGTCAGGCTTTCCACGGCCTCGACACTGATCTCCAGAACCTCGGCAATCTCCGGGTTCGCAAGCCCTTCCAAATGGCGCAGAACCACCGCCTGCCGCTGCCGTTCGGGCAATCTGGCCAGCGCGGCGTTCAAGGCGTGCGCGCGGGCGGCCTGTTGCAGGCGTTCCTCGGCACCGGGGGCCTCGTCCTGCGGCTCCTCGGCCTCGTCCAGCGACCCGGCCCGGCGCTTGCGCAGCCGGTCGGTGCACAGGTTGGCCACCACGCGGTAGAGCCAGGTGGAGACTTTTGCCTCCCCCTGCCGCCACTCCGGCGCGATCCGCCAGAGCCGCAACATCGCCTCCTGCGCCACGTCCTCGGCCTCCGCCGGATCCGACAGCACGCGGGCGGCATAGCCCAGAACACGCGGAGTCAGCCGCACCGTCAAGGCCCGCGCGGCGGCGCGGTCCCCGTTGGCGTAGAGGACGAGAAGGGCCTCGTCGCTGACCTCGCTCATGGCATCAAACGGCATATCCATTCCCGTTTTGCGTAGCGCGTTCAAACGCCCGGAGCAATCCGCCCGGGCAATGCGGCGGGGGCAGCACGCCGCCCCCGCCAGCACGCGTGGCGTTTATTCGCCGCGCTTGCCGTCCTTGCCTTTGCCATCGCGGCCCTTGCCATCGCGGCGTTCGGCCATCTTTTCCTTGGCGGCCTCGAATTCCTCGGCCGAGATGGCACCATCGCCATCGGTGTCGAAGCGTTCGATCATCCGTGCGGCCCGGTCGCCGCCTTCGCGATCGCCCTTGCCGCCGCGGCCAGCTTCAAGCTCTTCGGCCGAGAGCACACCGTCACCGTTGGTGTCGAGCCGCTCGATCATCTTCGCGGCGCGGTCGGCGTGGCGGGCCTCCATCTTGGCGCTCAGCTCTTCGGCAGAGATCGTGCCGTTGCCGTCGGCATCCATCTCGGTGAAGCGCGCAGCTTTCGCGGCGGCGAGGTCTTCTGCGGTGATCTTGCCGTCACCGTTGACGTCGAGCTGCTCGAAGGTCATCTCCTGGCCACGGTGGCCGCCCTTGCCTGGCTTGGCCTCTGCCGTGGTCGCGGCCCCGAATGCGGTGGCCAGAACGGCCAGTGCGGTTGCGCCGGCGATCAGTTGGGAGCGTTTCATCCTGTAGTCCTTCCTTTTCGGTTTCTCTGGAAGCGCGGCCTGTGTCTGCCGCGTTCACAAGGTCAAACGGAGGGGCTTCAGGTTTCCGTCGGCGGGGGGCGATTTTTTTCGTCTGATCACGGCCTCGTGATTAGCGCGCACAGTCTTGCGACACCTCGACGCAAGGTCACTTCACCGGGTTCCCGTGCGCGCGCAAAGCCCTATGTTGCAGGGCTCAACGCAAACCACAGGGCGCGCCTCATGACCGACATCGCCACCCATCCGGGGCACCAGGAAGAAGATCGCCCCGTGCGCCCCGCCATGCTGCGCGGTTGGCGCCGCCGCTGCCCCAACTGCGGCGCGGGCGAGATGTTTTCGGGCTATCTGAAGGTCCGCGACAGCTGCCCTGTCTGCGGGGAAGAACTGCACCACCAGCGCGCCGACGATGGCCCCGCCTACCTGACGATCCTCGTCGTCGGCCACCTGATGGCCCCGGTGATCCATGTCACCTACACGGAGCTGCGCCCGGACCCGCTAACTATGGCGGCCTTCCTTTCGGTTGGCTGCGTGGCGCTTTCGCTGTATCTCTTGCCGCGCATCAAGGGGGCGTTCATTGCCTTGCAATGGGCCAAGCGCCTGCACGGCTTCGGGCATAAGTAGCCCACGCGCCCCACTGGCGGACGAGGTTTCAAAGGGGCCTTCCATGGACAAGACAGCGATCCGCGACGCCGCGACGGTGATCCTTTTGCGCGATGCGGGCAGCGCCCCCAAGGTGCTCATGGGCCAGCGCGGGGCCGGGGCTGTCTTCATGCCCAACAAATATGTCTTTCCCGGTGGCGCGGTGGATGCGGGCGACGCCGATGTGGCGCTCGCCAGCCCGCCGCCTGCGCCTTGCGCCGCACGCCTCGCACAGGAATCTGACGCCGCACTCGTGCCGGCGCTCTACGTGGCCGCCGTGCGGGAGTTGTGGGAGGAAACCGGGCTGATCCTCGGCGCGCCCGGCACATGGCCTGATGAGGTGCCGGACGATTGGCACAGTTACGCCGCCACAGGCCACCTGCCCTCGCCCGAGGGCCTGCGCTTCTTCTTCCGCGCGATCACCCCGCCGGGCCGCCCCCGCCGGTTCGATGCGCGTTTCTTCGTGGCCCATGTGGAGGCGCTGCAAAGCGATCCGGACGATTTCTCCCGCGCCTCCGATGAGCTTTCGCATCTGCACTGGGTGCCGCTGTCCGAAGCCCGCAGCTACGATCTGCCCTTCATCACCGAGGTGGTTTTGGCCGAGCTTTCCCGCGCGCTGCGCACGGGCGAGATGCCCGAAGAGGTGCCCTTCTTCCGCAACGACGACGAGGAATCGCTCTTCCTGCGGCTCGCCGGGGCCTCGCCTCTTACTTGAAGAGGATCAGCAGCAGGATGCTGGCCGTCAGCAGGAGCATCGCGACGATCTCCCGCCGGGTGGTGCTTTCGCGGAACACGAAAACGGTGGCGAGGAAGCTGAACAGCAGTTCGATCTGCCCCAACGCCTTCACATAGGCGGCGTTTTGCAGGGTGAAGGCCGTGAACCAGCCGAGCGAGCCCAGCATGGACGTCACCCCCACAAGCGCAGCCACGCGCCAGCTTGCCAGCACGCGGGTGATCTCGCCGGGTTCGCGCCAGCGCAGCCAGAGCGCCATGCCAATCGTTTGGGCCGCCGTCACGCAGGAGAGCGTGAAGGCCGAGCGCAGGAAGAAATCCAGATCCCCCAGCGAAAGCGACGCGCCCCGGTAGCCCACGGCGGAGCAGGCAAAGAGCACGCCAGAGAGCACGCCCAGCCCGGTGGCGCGGTTCAGGTAGCGTTTCCAGCCCCCCTGCCCGCCCGCCTTGGGCGGATCGGCCAGCAGGACAACGGCCACAAAGCCCAGCAGCATCGCACAAAGCGCGCCAAGCGAGATGCCCTCGCCCAGCACCACGAAGCCCAGCAAGGCGGTTTGCAGCACTTCGGTTTTCTTGAAGGTGATCCCCACCGCAAAATTACGCTCGGCAAAGAGCGCGACGACGCACATCGTCGCGAGCACCTGCGCCAGCCCTCCGGTGAGCGCGAAGATCCAGAAGCGCGCGCCGGGATCGGGCAGCGCCTGCCTCGTGGCGCCCACATAGGCCGCCACCAGAAGCGCGACCAGCGGCGCGGAATAGAGGAAGCGCGAAAACGTCGCCCCGCCGGTGGAGAGCTTGCCGCCCTTCAGATGCTTTTGCAGCATGAAGCGCAGGTTCTGCGCCAGAGCAGCGCCGATGGTGATGGGGATCCAGAGTTCCATACCCAGCGCCTACCCCATGGGCCGGAAATGTCGAGCCTTTATTCGCCGGGATGCGCGATCAGCGGATGGATCACCGGATCCTTACGGCGAAAGGCGTAGCGGCGCAGCACCTCGGTGTAGCTATTGTAGCGGTAGCCATCGTTGACCCGCAGGTAATGGGCGCGGTGTTTGCGGTAGAGGCCGGGAAGGCGATACCACGCCACGCGCGGGTGCATGTGGTGCACCACGTGCAGGTTGTTGTTGAGGAAGAGAAAGGCCAGCGGGCCGCGATCTTCGATGATCACTGTGCGGGCGCGGGCGCGCTCATGCGCCTGATGCTCCAGAAAGGTGCGGATCTTCAGGATCGACATCCCACCATAGGCCGCCAGCGCGTAGGCCCAAAGCGGCAGAGCCGAGAAGGAAACCGCCCAAAGCACGAGCGCGACGGAGAGCGCGTGCAGCCCCCAGGCGCGTGCAATCCCCGGCGCGCCTGCCCGGAAGGCGCGCACCTCGGTGATCAGGAAACAGGCCTGCCCTAGCGCCGGGCCGATCAGCATCCGCCCGAAGAGCGTGTTGTTGAAGGTATAAAGCCCGCGCCGGATCGCGCAGAGCCGGCCCCAGCTTTCCGGCGCGAGGTAGTAGGATTCCGGATCGTCGTATGGGTCCGTCAGCGCCGCATCGCGGTGGTGGGCGAGATGGGTGTCGCGAAAGCGCGCGTAGGGGATGAAAAGCCCCAGCGCCGGGAAGACGAGCGCGGCATTGGCGGTTGCGTTGCGGAAGGGGTGGCCGTGAAGCGCCTCATGTTGCAGCGAGGAATGCAGCGCGATGGCGAGCGCTGCCAAAAGCCCTGCCGCCAAGGGGCTGAGGTCCGCCAGGCAGAAAATGGCCAACGCCCATGCCCCATAGCAGCCCGCCAGTGTGGCCAGCGTGATCCATTCCACGCCGCCTTTTCCGCCTCGCTCACGCATCCGCCCGCCCCCAGCGCACCCGCGCCCAGAGCCGCTCGTAAATCGCGTAAAGCGCGAAGCCGAGGGCTGCATTGGCCAGCGCGATCTTGCCGCCGAGCGCGGCGGAGCCTGTCAGCACCAGCCCGATGATCACGGTGCAGAGGATGCCCGTCACCTGCCACAGAAGAGCTTTCACGAAGGTGCGTCCGGTGCTGTCCATGCCTGCCTCACGGGTTTTTTGTTGTTTCTTTTTTCTAGCCAGAGCCCGTACCGGGAGGTATCTGGTGGATGCACAAGGTTTTCCCAACATTGGTGAGAAAACACAGCGATGATGACAAAAACCGACAAGCGGGATCGCGCCCTGCTCTTCCGCGAAAGGCTCGCGCAGGCCATGCAGGAGCGCGGCAGCAACCGTAGCGCGCTGTCCCGCGCGGTGGGGGTGGACCGCTCCACGATCTCACAGATCCTCACCTCGCAGACGGCCCGTCTGCCCAACGCCCAGCTGGCGGCGGAATGCGCGGCCCATCTCGGGGTTTCGGCGGATTGGCTCCTTGGCCTGACGAACCGCCCCGAACTTGCGGCGGACCTGATGGCCAATGCGCTCACCATGACGGAAGCACCGCGCGCGCTGGTGGATGACGAGATCTTCGCCTGGCATCAGGAGGCGGCGGGCTACAAGATCCGCCACGTCCCCGCGACGCTGCCCGACATGTTGAAAACCCGCGACATGCTGCGCTGGGAATACCTGCCGCAGCTGGGGCGCACCACGGATCAGGCCATCGGCGCGATGGAGGACCGCCTGCGCTGGATGCGCAGCGCGCGTTCGGATTACGAGATCGCCCTGCCCCGCCACGAGATCGAGGCCTTCGCGCGCGGCGAGGGCTATTACGCCGATCTGGGCCGCGATCTGCGCGCCGCCCAACTGCGCCACCTGATCGCGCTCTATGATCAGCTTTATCCGACGCTGCGGATCGTGCTGTTTGATGCGCGCAGGCTCTATTCCGCGCCGGTCACGGTGTTCGGCCCGCTGCTGGCGGTGATCTATCTGGGGCGCAACTACATCGCCTTCCGCGACACCGAACGGGTGCAGGCCATCACGCGCCACTTCGACTGGCTGGTGCGCGAGGCTGCGGTGGATTCCCGCGATATTCCGGGATTTCTGGAGGGGCTTGAGGCGGCGCTTTAGCCGACATGCAATCAGCCGGCATCGCCGGCCAGCCCCCGACACTCTCACTGGGAAGGGGCTGGCCTCAGAGCTTTAACCTAAACATGCGCAGGCAGCGGCTCGGCCCAGCGCAGCAGCTCCTCCGCGCGCGCCATCAGGGCCGGATCAGCCGAGGCGCTGGCCTCCACTTTCGGCGAAAGCGTCTGCTCGCAGAGCGTCACCTTCAGGATCTGACGGGGCCGCGTAGCGCAACGGCGGATCTGCTCCAGCTTGAAGCCTTTGCTCGAACTGCAGACAAGCGCGTCCTCCCGGCAATGGCCCTGCACGCGCTGATAGAGCGTGCGCTTGAGCGTCAGACGGTCGGGCACGCAATCCTGAATCCAGCTCGCCTGCCCCACGGCGGCCGAGATCGCCCCCACGACAGAGACGCGCCCGCCCGGATGGGCGGCGCTCAAGGCTTCCAGCAGGGCTTCGGATCGCGCAGGGTCGGGATCAAATAGAACCACCTCCCAACCCGAGGCAAGGAAGCGGCTGGCCCAGAGGCGCCCGGCGGCGCCGCAGCCCAGAACGGAGGCGGTATGAAGCTTCTCGTGGCGCATCAATACGGCATGGGATGGGCGCGATGCGCGCTGTCGATCTCCTGCAAAACCTCGTCACTCAATACAACATCACTTGCGCCCAGCGCCACGTCCAGCTGCGCCAGCGAGGTGGCGCCGAAGATCGGGATCGTCTTGAAGGGGCGCGTCAGGCACCAGGCAATCGCCATCTGCGACGGATCCAGCCCGTGCTTGCGCGCAATCGCCAGATAGGCCTCCACGGCGGGCCAGACTCGCGGCCCCACGCGCCCGCCCAGATCGCCGTTCAGCGCCAGGCGTGAGCCTTCGGGCACGGTTTTGCCGCCGTCGTATTTGCCGGTCAGCAGGCCGGTGGCCAGCGGTGAAAAGGCCAGCAGCGTGACATCTTCATTCACGCTCATCTCGGCCAGATCGCTGTCGAACTGGCGGCACAGAAGGGAGTATTCGTTCTGGATCGTCTCCATCCGCGGCGCGCCCAGTGCCTCGGCCTGCATGAGCCATTGCGTCGTGCCCCAGGCGCTTTCGTTGGAGAGCCCGAAGTGGCGCACCTTGCCCGCTTTCTGCAGCGCGCTCATCGCCTCCAGCACATCGACCATATTGGCGATGGTGGCGGCGCGATCCTGTTTGGACGGGTCATAATTCCAGATCTGGCGGAAGTGGAAAGAGCCCCGGTTCGGCCAGTGCAGCTGGTAAAGATCGATCACATCCGTCTGCAGCCGCTTGAGCGACGCATCCACGCAGGCATGCATCGTGGCGCCGCTGATCGGCTCGCCGGGGCGCACGAAACGCTCGTTCAGCCCGGCGTGTTTGGTGGCGATCACCACCTCGTCGCGCCGCCCGGAGCGGGCCACCCACTCCCCGATATAGGTTTCGGTGCGCCCCACCGTCTCGGCCTTCACCGGGTTCACCGGGTACATCTCGGCCGTGTCGATGAAGTTCACCCCGCGCTCAAGCGCCATGTCGATCTGCCCGCAGGCCTCATCGAGCGTGTTTTGGGTGCCCCATGTCATGGAGCCCAAACAGAGTTCACTTACCAGCAGGTCTGTCCGACCGAGGGTTACCTTGCGCATATCGCCGCCTTTTTTGGAAATCAGGAGGGAGGCTAACCACCAGAGCGCGAATCGCAAGCCCAGAGTTTGGGCAGGATGTGAAGATTGAGAACATAACAAGAACATGCTAGCCTCCCTTCCCATGACCCCTGCGATTCTGAGCCATAAACCCCACCGCCCCGCCGCCGAGGCCCCGCTGATCGGCGATCTGGGCCTTGCGAAGGCGCGCACCCATGAGTTCTGCGGCGGGGCCCGGCACACGCTGGCGATGATTCTGGCCGGCGCACAGGAGGGGCCGGTGCTCTGGATCAGCCCCGGCTGGCTGCCCGACGCGCTGCATGGGCAGGGCATGGTGCGCTTCGCCGCGCCGGGGCGCTTCCTCTTTGCCACCCCGCGCCGGCCCGAGGATCTGCTCTGGGCGATGGAGGAAGGGCTGCGCTCTGGTGCCGTGCCGCTGGTGGTGGCCGATCTGCCTGCACCGCCCGCGCTCACCCCGGTGCGCAGGCTGCACCTCGCGGCGGAGACCGGCGCGGCTGAGGGGCGCTTTGCCCCCCTTGGCCTGCTGCTCACCCCCGGCGAGGGCGGTGCGCAGGGCGTGGAAAGCCGCTGGCAGTTCGCCGCCGCCCATACCGGCGCGCAGGAGCGCTGGCAGCTGACCCGCAGCCGCGCCCGAAATGCCCCGGTGAAACGCTGGCAGGTGAGCACTCAGGCCAGCAACCGGGCCAGCAACCGAGGCCCCGCCTTCGATCTGCAGCCGGAGGCCGCGTAACCCCGCTTCCCGAAAACGTGACAGGCAAACCCGCAGCATCGGCCTAACCTAAGCCCATGCTGAAGCGACTCGCCTCTTCTCTTTGCGCCCCGTTCTTCGCCCTCTGCCTTGCCGCAACGCCCGTGGCAGCGGCGCCCGTGGGCTACGCGCTGCAGCCCGAAGCCTCCACCGTGGGCTTCAGCTATTTCCTCAACGCCGAGCGCGTGCGCGGGCAGATGCCCGTGGCCGAGGCCGACATCCGCATCGACTTCACCGATGTGAGCCGCAGCAGCGTCTCCGTCACCCTGCTGCCCGCGCGTGCCGATGCGGGCCTGCCCTTTGCCACCGAGGCCATGCTGGGCGGGCAAGTGCTGGACGTGGCCAACCACCCCACGATCACCTTCCAGAGCCGCAGCATAACCGGCTCCCCCGCCCGCGCGCAGATGCAGGGCGATCTGACCATCCGTGGTATCACACGCCCCGTCACGCTGCAGGCCCGGCTTTACCGGCAGCGCGGGCAGGCCGAGGGCGATCTGAGCCAGCTCACCATCCTGCTCACCGGGCGCATCAGCCGGGGGGCATTCGGGGCTGACGGCTTTCCGCAATTCGTGCAGGATCCGATTGACCTGTCGATCCGCGCGCGAATCCAACGCGCCCCCTGAGGCAGGCGCAAAGCCCCGGTTTCCGACACGAGGTGTCGACTTCGGGCAAGACGCGCGGCGAAGCGCCCCCCTAGCCTGAGCCTGCCTGCGGCCAAAACCGAAAGCCCTTTTGCGCCATGCGCCTGATGATCTCCTTCGCCGCCCTGTTGCTGTCGGTCGTCTTCCTGCAGCTGTCCTCCGGTGGCGTCGGCCCGCTGGACGCGCTCTCGGGCCTCGCGCTCGATTTCACACCGGCGCAGGTCGGCTTCCTTGGCTCGGCGCATTTCTTCGGCTTCTTCATCGGCTGCTGGTGGGCCCCGCGCCTGATGGGCAGCGTCGGCCCCAGCCGCGCCTTCGCCGCCTTCGCCGCCGCCGGGGCCATCGGACTTATGAGCCACATGATGATCGTGGACCCGACCGCCTGGGCGCTGATGCGTGTGGCCTCGGGCATGTGCGTGGCGGGCTGCTACACGGTGATCGAAAGCTGGCTGAACGCGAAGGTCACCAACGAAAGCCGGGGCCGCGCCATGGGCATGTACCGCGTGGTGGACATGGGGGCCTCGCTCGTTGCGCAGCTGCTGATTGCCTTTCTGGAGCCCGCGCATTTCATCTCTTACAACCTGCTCGCCATCATCTGCTGCGCCTCGCTGCTGCCGCTTGCGCTGACCACGAGCAAACCGCCCGAAGCGCCGGACTCCCCGCGCCTGCGCCCGATGATCGCCGTGCGCCGCTCGCCGCTGGCCGCTGCCGGGGTGATCGTGGCAGGGCTCACGAGCGCCGCCTTCCGCATGGTCGGCCCAATTTACGGGCAGGAGGTGGGCCTGCGCGCCGACCAGATCGGCCTGTTCCTCGCCGCCTTCGTGGCCGGGGGCGCACTGGCGCAATATCCCGTGGGCTGGCTGGCCGACAAATACGATCGCCGCTGGGTGCTGATCTGGCTCTCCGCCGCCGCCACGCTCTCCTGCATCACGACCGTTGTCGCAGGCACCGGCAGCACCGCCATCATCCTCGCCTCGGCGACGTTCTTCGGCTTCACCACATTCCCGATCTATTCTGTTTCCGCCGCGCATGCCCATGATTTCGCCGAAAGCCACGAGCGGATCGAGCTTTCAGCCGCGTTGATGTTCCTCTTCGCGCTCGGCGCCATCGCCAGCCCGGTGCTCACCTCCGCCCTGATCGAAGCCTACGGGCCGCCTGCCCTCTTCGCCTTCATCGCCCTGGGCCATGTGGTGCTGGTGGTCTTCGGCCTGACCCGGATGCGCGCCCGACCGACTGTGCCCGAGCGCACGCGCTACGTCTACGCGCCCCGCACCTCCTTCACCATTGGCCGCCTCATGGGCCGCGAGCGCGACAAGCCCACGCGGGGCAGCGCGGAAGCGGAGCCAAAGCCACGAGAAGACGACTGACGCTTTCCACCGCGCAAGCCATGCGATAAAGGGAGCCCGAACAAGAAAAAGGCGCTCCCCGCATGGCACGCATTCTCATCACCTCGGCGATCCCCTACATCAACGGGATCAAACACCTCGGCAATCTCGTCGGCTCCCAGCTGCCGGCCGATCTCTATGCCCGCTACATGCGCCAGCGTGGCAATGAGGTGATGTTCATCTGCGCCACCGACGAACACGGCACACCGGCAGAACTGGCCGCCGCCAAGGCCGGCAAGCCGGTGGAAGACTTCTGCGCCGAAATGCACGCCGTGCAGGCCGGGATCGCCGATGGCTTCCGGCTGTCCTTCGATCACTTCGGCCGCTCGTCTTCGGCGCGCAACCGCGTGCTGACCCAGCATTTCGCCGGCAAACTGGCCGAGAATGGCTACATCACCGAAGTGAGCGAGAAGCAGGTCTACTCCCACGCCGATGGCCGCTTCCTGCCGGATCGCTACATCGAAGGCACCTGCCCCAACTGCGGCTACGACAAGGCTCGCGGCGATCAGTGCGAAAACTGCACCAAGCAGCTGGATCCGACCGATCTGATCGATCCGCGCTCCGCGATTTCCGGCTCCACCGATCTGGAAGTGCGCGAAACCAAGCACCTCTACCTGCGCCAATCCGCGCTGAAGGATCAGCTGGACAGCTGGATCGACAGCAAGGCCGACTGGCCCGTGCTCACCACCTCGATTGCCAAGAAATGGCTGCATGATGGCGACGGCCTGCAGGACCGGGGCATCACCCGCGATCTGCACTGGGGTGTGCCCGTGAAAAAAGGCACCGAGGACTGGCCCGGCATGGAGGGCAAGGTCTTCTACGTCTGGTTTGACGCGCCCATCGAATATATCGCCGGCACCGCCGAATGGGCCGATGCCAATGGCAAGACGGATGCCGATTGGGAGCGCTGGTGGCGCACCGACAAGGGCGCTGAGGATGTGCGCTACGTGCAGTTCATGGGCAAGGACAACGTGCCCTTCCACACGCTCTCCTTCCCGGCCACGATCATGGGCTCGGGCGAGCCGTGGAAGCTTGTCGATTACATCAAGTCCTTCAACTACCTGAACTATGATGGCGGCCAGTTCTCCACCAGCCAGGGACGCGGCGTGTTCATGGATCAGGCCTTGGCGATCCTGCCCGCCGACTACTGGCGCTGGTGGCTGCTGAGCCATGCGCCGGAGAACTCCGACAGCGAGTTCACATGGGAGAATTTCCAGGCCTCGGTGAACAAGGATCTGGCCGACGTGCTGGGCAATTTCGTCTCCCGCGTCACCAAGTTCTGCCGTTCGAAGTTCGGCGAAGTGGTGCCGGAGGGCGGAGCTTTTGGCCCGGCCGAAGCCCAGCTGATCGCCGATCTGGAAACCCGCGTGCGCGCCTATGAGGGCTTCATGGAAGCCATGGAAGTGCGCAAGGCCGCAGGCGAGCTGCGCGCCATCTGGGTGCTGGGCAACGAGTACCTGCAGGCCGCCGAGCCCTGGGCCAAGTTCAAAACTGATCCCGAGGCCGCCGCCGCGATAGTGCGCCTCTCGCTGAACCTGATCCGCCTCTACGCGATCCTCTCCGCCCCCTTCATCCCCGATGCCGCAGCCGCCATGCTGCAGGCAATGCAGACCAAGGACGACAGTTGGCCCGGCGATCTGGAAGGCGCGCTGGCCGCTTTGCCCTCGGGCCATCCCTTCTCGGTGCCCGACGTCATGTTCCGCAAAATCTCCGACGAGGAGCGTGAAGGCTGGCAGACTGAATTCGCCGGGCAGCGCAGCTAAGCAACCCTTCGCCCGGGCACATTTCAAGAGCCGCGGGGCAGATGCTGCATCGTTCTGCCGAACACAACACCGGCCCCCAACCAAAAAACCCGCGCCATCGGCGCGGGTTTCTTTTGCTGCGCTCTGCCCTTTGCCTTTTAAGCCCGAAGAATTGATCTACCAAACGTGTCCACGTTCGCCGGTGTCCGCCCCGCTACACCAGAGGATGAAGTCAATCGCCCACCCCCGGCGCAGGCCAAGCGCGAGCCCAAGGCAGGCACATACTTTTTAGAAGCATCTGCCCGGTCGGCGCTGCGCATTTGAGCCTTTGAGCGCGCAACAACTACAGCTCTTGATCCCTCTGTTGGAGCCGTGAACCATGAAACCCTATTCCCGGACAGATGGAAAAGGAACCCGGCATCGGCTTGCGAAACCCCGCCAACCCCCTGCTCTTCGAACCAGGCCTCAAGCTGCTCCGGGGCAACGCCGCGCCCAGATCACAACCCTGCGATTTTTCGCGCTCTCCCCCGGCTCCCCCTCGATCGGGTCACTTTCGCCCATGGCTTCAATGGCGATCTGAATCTCCTGCGGTGCCATGCGTTCCTGCAATAGAGCACGCACGCGTTCGGCGCGTTTTTCCGAAATCCGCAGATTCGCCGCTTCCGGGCCGACAGTGTCTGAATGCCCGACAAGAAGCAGGCAAGCCCCGGCCATGACTTCGGTTTTCATCACCCCGGCCAAATCCGTCAGAAGCTTGTCGGATTCCGGGGTCAGACGATCGGAGCCCGACGCGAAGAAGAGCACATCCGTCTCCATATTGACGGCGCTCGGCGCTTTCGAAAACCCGTCCGCCCCTTGCGCATGCACCCCTTTAGAAAGCGGCAGGACGGCAGCGATCAACAGACAGGTTCTTAGGAAAGGGGCAACAGCCATAAGCAAGCCTCCGGCAGGGATTCAACGCAGAACATACCCGTGAGGTTGACCGGAAAATCCTAACATTTTCTGAATGTTGATCTTTTCCTTTTGCCGCCCGTGAGCCGGGTTTTGTTTACCCTATCTTTCCGACTCACATGCATACCTCGAAGGGAAATCCCGCTCACTCAAGGATGCTTACATGCCAGACACCCGCCACAGATGGATCGACGCGCTGCGACTCGCGGCCGGGGTCTCCATGGTGGGGCTGCACGCATCGTCCGACGCGGCTGGCCAACCTTATCCAGACGCCGAGCTGGCCGAAAAGGCCTTCCCCCTCATCGCGCGCGCGTTCATTTACACCGCCCGCACCGAGTTGTTCATCCTGATCTCGCTTTTTCTGTTGGTCATGGCACTGGATCGCCGCCCCCGCCCCTATGCCACAACTATCAAAGAGCAAACGCGCCGGTTGCTGGTGCCTTTCCTGTTCTGGACGGGTTTCTATGCAGTTTGGAACCTGCAAAAAGCCAGCGCTTTCGGCTACCTGGACGGCTACCAGAACGTTCTTGCAAGCCCGTCGGAATGGCTGAGGTTTCTAGTGCTCGGCAGCAGCAAGTACCACATGCATTTCCTGCCAACCATGTTCGGACTCGTCCTGGCCTACCCGCTTTTCCTCTGCGCGGTGAAACGCCCCTGGCTTGGAGTCCTGTTTCTTTTTGGCCTGGCGCTGAAACGGGAAGCCGATGTATTCCTCTGGGTCAACGCTCAGGATCTGCCGGGGTTCGACTATATCCTGCGCACCTTGAAGATCCTCTCATACTGCGGTTACGGGCTTTTGGCG
The DNA here is from genome assembly GCF_025376885.1 of Pseudoruegeria sp. SHC-113. Taxonomy (NCBI): domain Bacteria; kingdom Pseudomonadati; phylum Pseudomonadota; class Alphaproteobacteria; order Rhodobacterales; family Roseobacteraceae; genus Pseudoruegeria; species Pseudoruegeria sp. SHC-113. The sequence goes on along the minus strand of NZ_JAHUBR010000001.1, from coordinate 1,152,829 downwards.
GGCGCTTTCTATGGGCTCTCAAAACGCTACGGCCATGGCCGCTGGCCCCGGCAGGCACTGGCGGTCGCCGTATCTCTTGGCCTTGTGCTGCTTGCGATCAAGTTCTGGCACACCGCCCGGATCATGGTGCGCGGGGATTGGGACTATAATTTCACCCCGGGCTACTGGGCTGATTACACGATGCCTGCCGTCCTGTTTGTTTGCGCCATGCTCTTGGCGAACCGCCGCTGGCCCGGCTGGGTATCGCGGCTGGCACCCTACAGCTTTGGGATCTACCTGTGCCACCCGATTTTCCTTGATCTCGCAGAGTCCACCACAGCAAAAACCCACCTTGGGCCAACAGGGCAGTTCCTTGCAGAAGTCGGCTTTGCACTTGTCGCGACAAGTTTTTTCGTTCTGGCCCTTTCGCGTCTGAACAGCCTCGCATGGACGATTGGCATGGGGCCTATGCCCCGCCTCACCCAATTTTTCTCACTTCAACGATCCAACCAACAGGAGCGTGCGCATGTTTGAGCTCACCGATCGGATCGGCGGCATCGCTGTCTTTGCTGTGAAAAGCCCTCGCTTGCCGGCCCCGCTCTACCCGGCTCTCGAAAGCCTGCTCTCTGGTCAGGTGGCTCTGAAAACACCTGGAGTAGTGCTGGAGTTCACCAAGGCTCATACGCCGGACATGGCGGCACTCGGCGCTCTGCTTGAGATCTACCGTCGTTTTTCGCCGTTTTGCCAGATTGCGGTGTGCGGCTTGCCGGATCCCGCCGGCTTCGAGGAAAGCAGCCACCCGATCACGGCCTGGCTGCCTCTGTTTGAAACCCGCAAAGACGCGCTTGAAAGCGAGGGGCTTCGCCGCCTGCGTCTGGCAGACCGGCAGGCCATTGTTCTGGCTGGAGAGCGCCACCCCGGCCCACCCTCGCACAATGTGCCCCTCGGATTGCTCCCGGTCTTCGGAACCACCTTGCTTCACGGCACGCTGCAGGGGCTAAGCGCAGAAGGCATCGCCGAGATCACGCTTGACTGCGGCCCGGACGGTGAGGAAATCCGCTCCCATGCCCTGCGCGCGCTTGTCCCGGCGCAAACCCTCCGCCCCTACAACAACGCCTACTGCGGGCGTGAAGCCGGCTCTGCCCTGCTGGCCCTGCACAGGGATCTGAGTGCCTTCGAGCGCGAGTGCCTTGTGGTCTTTGGCCACGCGGCGTCCACTGCAGGTATCCCGGATCTCTTGGAGGCACATCGCACATCGAACTGCGCAGTCAGCCTCGCGATAGCCGGCTCATCCGGCAGCATGATCCTTGCAGATCTCAACGCGGTGGCCGCCAGCAAGGCTTCCTTTGCCGGGGTAGCCGTTTTCTCCGCGGGCGCGCTGGACGGATTGAACCTCTCGCCCGGGCGCGGCTTCTTTTCCACATTGCTGCCAGACATGATGCGCAGGGGCCAAACCGTGCAAAGTTTCGCCGCCGCCGCGCATAAGCCCTTGGTTAGCGACAGTGCTGTCTATTTCGGCCACCTGCGCGCGTCGCTCGCTGAGCGGCTCGCGGGAGTGAACGGCCGAACCCTTCTCGTGGAACCCAGCGCGAGGTTGTCGCGCCGGGCGCAGATCTCTGGCCCGTGCTACATCGGTTCGGACGTCGAGATCGCTGCTGGATGCAGAATTTCCGGGCCGGCGATCATCGAAACCGGGTGCCGGCTCGGGCGTGGAACGGAGGTTGTGAGCAGCGTGCTTACCTCTCTGCTGACCCCGGCAACCGGTGGCCGTCTGCACAACGTCGTCGCGGCCCCCGGCTGGCAACTGCCGATCCTTGCGGCAAACGATGGCAGTCGCCGAGCGGTAGAACAGGCGCAGCCATCGGCAGCGCCTCTCACCAGTTCGGTTGCACGGGTGGCAGCGCAGAGCAGCCTCGCCCTTGCCCGGCCCCTCCAATGAGCAACTCCATGGGTTACCATTTCGCCCCCTTCGAGGGCCGCAAGCCGCCCCATTGGACGCCTCCATCCAAAGAGCAGTTGCGGTGCTGGCACTTTCTGGCTGCGCTCAGCCTTGGCCAGGGCACCTGGTATTTGTATTGGCGGTGGAGTGAAACACTGAACCCGGACGCCCTTCTGTTTTCCATCAGCGTGGCTGGCGCCGAAACACTCGCCTTCGTCGGCTGCCTTCTGTTCTTCCACGACATTTGGAGCCTCGCGGACACCCCTCGCGCCATGCCGCCCGAAAGGGCGCAGGATGTTGGGCTCGTTGGGAACCGGCAGATAGTGATCGACGTTCTCATCACAACCTACAATGAAGATCCCGGAATCGTGGCCCTATCCATCCAAGCTGCGAAAGCCTTGCATGTGCCGCCCGGGTGCCGCGCTTTGATCCATATTCTGGACGATGGTGACAGGGCTGAGATGGCCATTCGGGCGGCAAAGGAAGGCGTCAATTACATTGCCCGGCAGCAGAACACCGGCTTCAAAGCCGGAAACCTGCGGCATGCCCTGCTGCGCACCACAGGCGATTTTTTCGTGATCTGCGATGCGGACACACGCGTTTTGCCCGGGTTTCTGGAGAACACGTTGGGCTATTTTCGCGACGCAAAGGTCGCCTGGGTTCAAACGCCGCATTGGTTCTACGATCTGCCCGCCAAGCGCGGTGGAACACGCGAAGCCGACGTCTTCCTGTCTGACCCGGGGCTTTTCTTCGATGTGATTCAGCGGCGGAGGCACCGCAACAATGCTTCGTTCTGTTGCGGTGCAGGGTCCATTCATCGGCGCGAAGCCGTGTTCGATACCGCCTTGTCAGGTTACGCCCGGCATCTTGCGCAATCGGCTCCAGGGCCCATTGGTTTTACAAACCGCGATCTGCAACCGTTTCGATACCATGTCTCCGAGGACATCTACACCTCGATCCTGACGCAGGCAGAGCCTGAAGCAAGGTGGCGATCCGTCTACCATCCGGACGTTGAAAGTCGGATGCTGAGCCCATGGGGCATCAAGGCTTGGGCCACGCAGCGCCTGAAGTATGCCGGTGGCAGCCTCGATATCCTGTTTCACAACAACCCCTTACGCATGCGTAGCCTGCCCTGGCACACCAAGCTTCACTATGCGGCAACATTTTGGTCCTACCTGTCCTGCCTGTGGCTGCCGATCCTTCTTGCCGCGCCGGTTGTGGCGCTTGCCACGGGCACCGCGCCGCTCAAGGCCGATATTTCCACCTTCTTCCTGCATCTTTTGCCAATGCTTGTGGCCACGGAGCTTGCTCTGATTGCGGGGTGTTGGGGCCATGACGTCAACAAGGGGCGCCTGCTTGCTGTCGCCACGTTACCGCTGACACTGCGGGCCTTCTGGCAGGTTCTGCGCAAGCAGCGTATCGGTTTCAAACCCACCCCCAAAACCCCCCTTTTCTCAGATGCCATTCGAACCGTCTGGCCACATTTCGCACTGATCGGCGCGACGGTCTGCGCTGTCGTCTTTGCCACCTGGCAGGCGGCCTTCGGGCAGTCGGGGCTAGGCCTGCCGTTCCTGCTCGTCAATCTGTTTTGGGCTGCATGGAACGTTTTTCTGTTGTCGGCCGCACCGCGCGCCGCGCTTTGGAGGCCTGCGCCGCTGTCTCAAACATACGACAAGATGGTGGAAGGATCGCACCCATGAACGCTTTTAGACTCTATCGCCCCAACTTCGCCTTCCTGTTTGGCCTCTGCGCGGCCGCAGCCGTGGCCGTCGCTGTTGAACACCGCAGCGCATCCTTCGATCCCGTTTCTGTGCTCGAGCTCGCCCCGGCGGAGGTCTCCGATCCTCTCCCCCTGGCACCGCAAAGCACACTCACCGCCGCAGACATGCAGGCCGCGCAAACGGCCTGGGCATATTTTTCTGAAAACACGCAACCACAGACAGGGCTTGTCAACGCGGTGGACGGCTTCCCGTCAGTTACGCTCTGGGACTTTGGCTCTTACCTGTTTGCATTGGTTTCAGCGAACAAGCTTGGCATCCTGCCGAATTCAGACTTTGAAGACCGCGCCCAGCGTGCCCTTGCCGCGCTTGCTCGCATGCCCCTCTACGAAGGGCTCCTGCCCAACAAGGCCTATGACACGCAATCCCTCGCCATGGTGAACTACCAGAACGAAAGCTCCGAGCGCGGCGTTGGCTGGTCTGCGGTTGATTTGGGGCGGTTGATGTTGGCCCTCAAGGCGCTACAGCTCCACGCGCCCGATATGACCCCGGTAATCCACGAAGCCGTCGCGCGCTGGTCTTTCGAGGCGCTCATCTCGGATGGGATGCTATTCGGCGCAACGCGCGACGCAGACACACAGGAACACAAGCTCGTACAGGAAGGGCGGCTGGGATACGAGCAATACGCCGCGCGGGCGCTCATGCGGTCAGGGCTTGGGGCCACCCGTGCGGTGTCGGCTGCCAATACCGTGACCTGGACAGAGGTTTTGAACGTGCCCGTGCCTGACGATCGCCGGAGCCATCGCAGGTTCGATGCGATTACAACCACCCTGAGCGAGCCCTATGTTCTGATGGGACTGGAACTCGGGCTCGATGACGATGGCTGGCAGCAGGCCTCTCAGGTGCTGCGCGCCATGCAGGCCCGCCACGCGGACACCGGGATCCTGACTATGCTCTCAGAAGACCATATCGATGCCCCGCCTTATTTTCTCTACGGCGCGGTTCTTGGAAATGGCAGAGCCTGGACAGCACTTGCGGAAGACGGCAGCCATCACGATGCGCTGCTCAGCCAATCCCTGAAAGCGGCTTTCGGCTGGGAGGCCCTGTTTGGCGGCCCTTACGCCGGAAGGGTCCGGGCACATGTCACCCGGGAAACCGCGACAGAACGTGGCTGGATGGCCGGCGTATATGAAGCCGGATCGCGCCCCAACACCGCCCTTGCCCTGAACACGAATGCCGTTGTTCTTGAAGCGCTACACTACAAGGCTTTTGGCCCATTGGTTCCACCCGGCCGGCTCTGAACGGCGGACAAAATGGTCAACGGCGCGTCTGAATCCCGTCCCTTGCCACGGAAACGGATTTTAGAACCGCATGACACGCCAACCCTTCGCGCAGATCCAGCGCCATCGCACTGCGCTTGGTGACCCGCGCCAGAAGCCGCATGTCGCCATTTGCAAGTTGGACAAGGACCCCGGGGCCATGGCCTTGCTTCACAGACGTCACAACAACAGGCAAGATGTTCAAAGCGGAGATGCCGCGTGGTGGCTCCAGTGCAATCATCACGTCTTGCGCTTCGATCCGCAGGCGAACAGCCGCCCCTTTCTCAGCAGATAATCCAGGCAGGAACAAACGCCCGCCGGGCACCGCAACCTCCGCAAGCCCGTCCGAATACGCTCCTTCCACCCGCCCTTCCACCACTGCGCCCGCTTCGCGAACCCCCAAGACGGGTGCGAGCTCAGGGTCTGAAAAAACATCCGCAGCCGGGCCGAACGCAGCGACACGCCCCCGTTCTAAAACCACAATCGTATCCGCAAGGCGCGCGGCTTCCGAAATATTGTGGGTCACGTAGAGCATGGGCACGGCACGTTCCTGAGCGAGCCGTTCGATATAGGGAAGCAAATCGGCTTTGCGCCCCTCATCCAATGCCGCCATGGGTTCATCCATCAACAGGACGTCCGGGCCAGATAACAAGGCCCGCCCCAAGGCCACGCGCTGCCGCTCCCCGCCAGACAACCGCGCCGGTGCACGTTTGAGAAGCCCACCCAACCCAAGCAGGGCGACGAGTTCCTGAAAATCCGCGTTGCGCGCAATCCCCCTTCGCCGCGCGCCATAGAGAAGATTGCTCTCCACCGACATGTGCGGAAACAAGCGCGCATCCTGAAAGACGTAGCCAATCCGGCGCGCTCTTGGCGGCAGAAAGCGGCCCGAGCCGCTGTCCATCAGCACCTCTTGTCCCAGCGAGATCCGGCCCACATCCGGGCGCAGAATGCCTGCAATCGCATTGACAACCGTTGTCTTCCCGCAACCAGAAGGCCCCAGCAACACGGTAATGCCGGCAGCGGCTTTGAAGCGGATATCGAAGGCCAAACCGGGGAAGGTATGTTGGAAATCGACCTTGAGCATCAGCCCCCCTGCATCCGACGGGCCATTCGGTGCGCGATCCATTCCGAGAGGAAAATCGCGACAAGGGAGATGGCGACCGCCAAGAAGGCAAGCTCCAACGCGGCCGCTTCCTGCCCCGGGATCTGCAGATTTGTGTAGATTGCCAAGGGGAGCGTGCGCGTTTCACCGGGAATGTTGGACACGAAGGTGATCGTGGCGCCGAATTCTCCCAGAGACTTGGCGAAGGCCAAAACCACCCCAGCAAGGATGCCTGGCAGCACCAGGGGCAGGGTCACCGTGAAGAATGCCACAGAGCGGCGCGCTCCGAGGGTCTCCGCCGCGATTTCCAACCTGGGGTCCACAGCGTCGAGCGCAAGCCGGATCGCGCGCACCATCAGGGGAAAAGCCATCACAGCCGCCGCCAAAGCAGCGCCTGTCCAGCGGAAGGCCAGCGTCAGCCCCAGTGTTTCCTCTAAAAACCGCCCCAGCGGCGCGTTTGGCGCAAAGAGGCGCAACAAGATGAAACCGGTCACGACGGGCGGCATGATAAGGGGCAGATACACGAATGCATTGAGAAGGGGTTTTGCCGCAAACCGGGTGCGCGAGAGAAGATAGGCAACCACCACTGCCACAGGCAGGCTAAGGATCGTCGCCACGGAAGCAACCTTTACGGAAAGGCAGACGACCTGCCATTCCTCCGCACCGAGGCCCATCACTTGCCGGGCCCCGCCAGGGGTGCGAAACCATGAGCTGCGAAGAGGCTCTGACCTTCCGCCGACATCAGAAGCTCGAGGAAGGCCGCGGCTTGATCGCCTATCCTGACCACCGGGTAGCGGATCTGATCATGGCTGGCATCGGGAAACTGCGCCGCGATGCGCACCTTCGGTTCTGCCAGAGCGTCTGAGCGGTAGACAATTCCTGAGGTCACGGCACCCGCCGCCACCAGTGCCATCGCCACGCGGACGTTTTCTGTCTCAACGACATTGGGGCCGACTGCCTCCCAAAGCCCGAGGTTTTCCAGAGCCTGTCGCCCATAGATCCCCGCCGGTACGGCTTCGGTCAAACCCATGGCAATGCGAGATCCGAAGAGCTCTGCACTCAACTCGCTTCTTAGGCTTTCAGATCCCTCATTGGGCACGATAGCGACAAGGGCGTTTCCAGCAACAAATCCGGATGGCTTCGCCTCAGGGCGCGCCGTCACGAGCCATTCGGCCCAGGCCGTGTTGGCCGAGATGAAGAGATCCGCCGGCGCTCCAGCAGCGATTTGACGCGCCAGCGCTCCGCTGCCAGCATAGACCAAAACAACCTCCTCGCCCGCTCGAGCCTCATAGAGATCCGCTGCTGTCTGAAGCACTTCTTGCAGGCTCGCGGCAGCAAAAACACGCAGTTCGCCCGCTGCAAATGCGGCTCCGCTTGCCAGAGACGAAAGCGCCACAGAAACTGCGACGGCGAGGCAGCGCATCAGCTGGCAGGGCAGCACGGGCATGGAGCATTGGCCTTCTCACAGGTGTCCTGTGCATATTTATAGCGGCTTGCCAAGCGTTTGGAAGCCGCCTGCCAGTGCCTTTACCGGCCAACCTACTCCAATACGGATTTGAAATAGGCTGAAAGGGTCAGGTACTCCTCCAGATCGTTTGTTGGAACATTTGGCGTCATATCAATCTGCATCGGCTCTGTTCCTGCGTTTGCCACCACCATCGCCGGGCCAGCGGAGGCCGGCGCGGCCACAGCCCGCTCAAGTGACGGGAAAAGCGTGGCCTCTCCCGTTTCGCCCCCCCCGAATGGAGCACCTTGCACGGCCTCGGCGGGCCCCGCTCCCGAAAGGCTTGCGTCCAGTTCGGCGAGAATACGATCAACTTCGCGGGTTCGGAACAGATCGATCATCTCCTTATCCGTGGATGGGTCCACAACGGAAAAGGGATCGCCCGTCAAAGATGCCGTACCGGCCGCCATGGGCGGGCCGGCAACTGCAGTATGGCGCGCCGGAGAGGAAATCATCGAGATCACCATTTGTGCTACGTCGGGGGGCACATCATATGCCGTCTGCAGCGTTTCACTGAGGGCCGCGAGGCTGGGCTGTTCCGAAGCCTCCCCCCAGACGACACCAGGTGCGACCGCCGCAGCAGCTTCGCCGGTTCGCCCCAGGAAATCGTCAAGGCTGGCGCTTGGTGCCGCATAGAGTTGCCCTGTCGTCTCTTCCTGGCCGGCCGCGGCACCGAAAGCGGCGGCTTCCCCTGCGGCTCCCATGTCGGTGGGCGGGGTGAAGGGATCAACAGTCACTGCAGCTTGCTCGATCGCGCGAGGTGCGGTGTTGGCGAAGAGCGATTCCAAGGCGGCAACGGCGCTCTCAAGCCGTGCAATGCGCTCTTCTAATGCGCCGGCCTCACCAAGCGGTACATGAAGTGTGGCGCCAATCGGTTGTTCTGCAGAAAAGCCGGGCGCCATGGGTTTGTCCATGGTTCCGCTCGCGGACGCTTCCTCTTCCAGCAAAGCACGCAGCATGGAGAGCTCACTTCGCACCTCCGCCAGTTCGTCCTGCTGGCCAGAGATCGCCTGAAGTGCGGGGGCGATCCCCTGTTCGGCCGCGACCGGTGCGACCGGCAACACGGCTTGCGGCTGAGGCATCGGGCTTTGCCAACTGGCCGCCTGGGTGATCCCACCGGCCTTATTTGCCCGTGAGTTCGGAACCGGCCACCCCCGCGGAAGGATGGTGTAATCCTGCCGAGCCATGACCCAGCGCAGATAGGTGGAAACGGCAGAAAACCCGATCAGGGAAATCCGATCGAACTCTTCCCCGCCACGCCGGACGACAAGCTCGCCCCCCGCCATCAGCAGGGCTTCAAAACGCGAATCCAGAGGGTGAAGCAGCCGCGGCGGAAGCTGAATTTCCGTCACGCCCTCCGCGATGTGGAACGTATCCCCCTCGGCAATCCCTTCGATGCGCAATTGCAACTGGCCGCGCGCGTTCAGAAACAGGCCCAGCGCCCCTTTGCGGCCCATGCAGCTATAGGTCCGGGGGCGGCAGATGACCTCAAACACATCGGTATCCAGCCGCGGCGCGGGGGAGAAGCGGGCATAGCCATCCGGATCGAACCGAAAATAAACACCTTCCACCAGCCCCTCCTGAAAGGTGGGCCACCCGAATGAGCCTCGCAGGCTCTGCCTTGCTTCCTGGGCCCCGATGGCAAAGGGCAGAGAGGTATCGAGTATGGCATTCTCGGAGTCGAACCGCTCGGCGGGATCCTCGGCCGTGGGTGACTGGGCTGCGAGCGGTGACAGGGCCAGAAGGCTGGCCAGGCCCGCAACCAGCGCATATTGCGAAGAACGGTGCATCAGAAATCCTCCTCGGATTGGACGGAATGGCGCAAGGCGGGCAGCCAGTTTTCCTCGCGCGGGGGATCGGGGTACTTGCGGCGCTCGCGGATGTCCTGATCGCGGAAAGCGGTATACCAAACCTCCGTTTCGCCGCGATATGGGGTCAGGATTGGCCCCTGAACCTTGTGGAGCAGGGCCGCGAGAATAATGCCGTTGTTGTTGGCGGTGAAAATTTCGACCTTGCCCTGACCACGCTCGTACAGCCCCTCATACATGCCGTTTTCCGGGTCGTAGAGTTCGATCACAGCCTCAAAGAGCTCATTTGTGTAAGGCGTATCCCAGAGTGCCCAGAGGCCCATCGCCGCCTTTGCGGCAATCGCAGCATGGTCCGGCGCATAATCGCCCCGTGGTGTGACCGTGTTCCACGGGTAGCCATCGGAAAAAATCGTATCGTAGGTGAAGTAGGGCGGGCCCTTCACATTGTGCTCGCTGCGCGCTGTCATGAACCCGGTTTGCCGCCAGCGGTTTTCCTGAACCTGGTAGATCCGATCGGCGAACTCCGCCCGCCACCCATCGGAATGGACGCGTTCCGGCGAACTGTCATCGTGCGGCAGATCAAACCCAAGTTCGAGCCCGTCCTGCAGATAGGATTCCGTGACCACGTAATTCTGGGAGTGGAAGATCCGCGGATCGCGCCCATCATAGGGAACCGCGACACCAAAGATGCTGGCCGTCAGATAGGGCTCGGCCCGGTGGGCCAGCAGCGGGCGAAACCCCCAGAGCGCAAAGCCTTTGGCCGCATATTCCTCGTAGCCAAGCCGCCCCTCCTGTGCATAGACCGTTTCACCGGTCTCTTTGTCGACATAAGCGCCAAACAACAGGCCTTCGCTGTCGATCACATTGTGGAAATCCCACTTAAGCAGGATCGAATCCACCGAGTTGCCGAGGTAGGGGTAGCGGTTCTTGATGATCCGCATCCACACGAGAAACCGGCCGATATCCAGCGCGGAAAAGCCGATCTCACCCGGTTTGTTGGTATAGTCGACCTGCTCGGCCGTTTTCGTGTGGTATACTTTGTTCGGCAATTCCCCCCGAAACAATTTCAGATCCTTGACCGTCGTCAGCAGCCGGAAAATCCGAATGTCAAATTCCGGCTTCTCGATCAGACAAAGCTCATAGGCCGCCACCAGCCCGCTGACATAGCTTGCGGTGTCCCACAGGGTGGTAGACGGAAAGTTCCCCACGCTATTGGCAAGGCCAGTGGTTTCCTGAGTGAATTTTTCGAAGTAATGCCAAGCAACCTTGGCAGCGCGCAACTCGCGCTCTGTCAGGAACCCCCGGCGGGCCTTATAGCTGCGCACATATTCGTTGTGTCGCGTGTAGCCGGGCTTCAGGGGGACATCGAGGGCAAGCCTGTCAAAGTAGTCGGGTTCCATTTCGCACATGCGCGGCGGCTTCACCCGTGGTGCATCCCCCCGGATCAGACTTGTGGTGTGCACCGGCATGTTACCCCGCATGAGCGCCGGAATGTTATCCAATTCGCTGCCGGCAATAATCGGGATCACCTCTTCTTCCTGGAACAATAGGATTTCCCGTGCGCGCGTGCCAATGCCTGCCGCCGCTGCCGTAAGAAACAGCGCCGAGAGTGCAAGAACAAAAACACCGTAGCCCGCTGACTTTCTTGATGTTTTGCTTCCAGACATGACGCAGACCCTTCCTAAGCACATAAATCCTTGGTCTCTGGCCTTCTACCCGCTACATCCTTAACAAGCGCATAAACCTTGCCCGCAAATTCCCCGAATTTGTTTCGAAGTTTTCTCGTCTTCGAGCGTGCCGCTGAAAAGGGAATGTTTACCCTTCCGCTCTATTGCTGCTGCAAGTCCCAATCACCCGGAGCGGCCGACATGAGTAAAATCGCCCAGCAGACCGAGAAACTGAAATCAGAGGCAGCCGCTCAGGCCGGAGCGGTCGCCGCGCTCGAACCATTGCGCGTCACCGATCGCGCCCTGCCAAGCTGGGCTGCAACGCTATCCTTTATATTCACCGCCAGTTCGGCAGCCTGCTGGCTGTCCATCGCGGTGCTGGCGATCTTCTTCACCGATATCGTGGCCGAACAACGCAAGCTTCAGGCCGCCTTGGCCCTCGCTGTCCTGGGCACTGCGCCCCTTCTGGGGCTGATCGTGCTGGATTTCGCCCATGGCCGCGCCCTCACCGGGTATCAGTACACACGGCAAAGAAACGAAGCGCGCGCGCGGGCAGCAATCGGCGTCCTGATCGGCATCGCCCTGACGGCAGTCCACCCCCTGCTTGGGCTCGGCGTCTTCGCAGGGGTTGCGCTTAACCATGGCCTACCTGCGATTGCGCGCGCGCTCAACCTGGCGGAGCCGCCGTGGGATTTCACAGCCTCGGAAGCAGCATCGGTTCTGGCCGGGCGGGACGCCACAGGTTTTGCCCTGGCCAGCGCGGCCCCGCGCCCCTTTGGCCTGATGGCCACGCCGGGCGCGCTGTCTACGGGCGTTGCCCTGATTGTGACCCTTGCGTTTGGCAGTTGGCTGATGGCCCAGCAGGTTCTGGCGACGGCCGCCATGCCGGGGATTCTCCTGCTTGTTCTCTGGGCGGTGCTGGCAGGCGCGAAGCCGGTTTGGCCGGAAGCGCAGGCCGATCGTCTGCCGGTACCAGCCGAGATTGAAAAGATCGCCCTGCCGGAAACAGAAGACGCCCCCGCCGGCCCCTCCGGCCTGCGTGTTCACCGGCTGACGGTTGCCTCCCCAACACAGGGCGCCCTCTTGCGCGACGTGGAGATTTCGCTGCCGCCAGGCAGCGTGACAGGGGTTATCGGCTCCGCGGCCTCCGGGAAGTCACTGCTTCTGCAAGCCCTCGCCGCTCCGCTTGATCTGACGGGCTTGCGCGTGAGCGGCTTTGCAGCCTTAAACGAAGAGGATCTCTGGAGCCGCAGCCGCCGTGAATTCACGCCGCCCTGCGTCTACCTCCCCGCCACCCCGCGTATCCTGCCGGTGTCCGGGCTCGACAACCTAACCTGTTTCTCAGCAGACAGTCTGGGCCTGCGGGCCCGGCGGGCACTTGAACAGATCGTCTATTCAGCCGATGCCGCGGAGCGAATCGTGGCCGCGAAGGATGCCACCCGCCTGTCTGCGAGCGAGCAGAACGCCTTGGCGCTGGCCCGCGGCTTCCTTCTGAACCCGGCGCTTTACCTGCTGGACCGCCCTGAAGATGGCGCGAGCGAAGCCCTGATGGGCGCGCTTGCTGAACGGATCCGGACGGAGCGGAGGGCAGGGCGAAGCTTCCTTCTGGCCACTGATCACCGCGGCCTCCTTGAGCTTTGCGACACGATCATTGTCCTTGAGGGTGGGCGTTTGCTGGATGTTGGCCCCGCGGCGGAAATCCGCAGCCGCCTCGCTGAAGGGTGGTCCCGCTTCGTGACGGAGGATACGCTTGAAGCCGAGGACTCGCTCCACCTGTGGCTGCGCAGCCATTTCCGTCGGCGTGGTGACGAAGGCAACCGCCGGAAAGCCTGCGTTGTTGGCAGCGAACTGCTCGCGCTCAGCGCTGGCGAGAACAACGGAAGTGATCGTCAAAAGATCCGCTTTGACTTCAAGCACTTCAAAGGGTTCTGCCAACTGGAGCTCACCGATTCCGGTGCGGCGATCTCCAACGCCCAACTTGAAAGCGCCCGCGGAAAGCTGGCGCAATCTGGGGAGGTCCTGAACCGAGATCCGCTCGCCGAAATCCTGCGGCACAGCCAGAGCTTTGATCAACGGATTTCCAAGGACAGCCGCACGATCTCTGTCCAGATCGAGACATATGATCCCCGCATGGCACCGGCCGTTGGCGCCGCCACGCGCGCGCATTGACACGAGCGGGAAGGAGGACAGCCATGCCACGAGCCCCTTTGAGGTTCCTCAGCATCCTGATGCTTGCCGCCTCCCTGCTGCTGGTGGGCGCGGGGGCACATCTGATCTGGCACGCGGTGGCGTCATCGCGGGTTTCGGACACAGGCCGCTACCAGGGTGTGCTTGCGCCGCTCAATCCGCCCGCGCTCGTGGTCCTGCCTGCCGGTATTCCGCTGCAAACCATCCTTGTGGCAAACGGTGAAGCCGTGAGTCGGGGGGAAACCGTTGCGCTTGTGGACACGGGGGAATTGGAGACCGCCATTCAGGAGGCGCGTTTTCGGTTGGAAACCGATCGCGCGCTGATGCGATGCCTTGGCACATTGGCGCGCCCGGAAGGCCGGGTGGACCTGCCGGAGGCATTCTCCACACCAAGCCTGAATGCACCACACCCCTTTCGCCTGCTGTCTGCACTGCGCCGCTGCGAGGAAGCCGCAATCGGCCTCGACCGGATCCATGAAAGCCACACCGAAAAGGCCGCGCACCTTCTGGAGCGGATCGCTCTTGAAGAGCAACGCAAGGCGCTTCTGGTACAGTCCGCCCGCAATCCAGCGCGCGCCCTCGCGGACCGGGAGGCGCTCACCCGCGCGGCGGTTCTGACGGATAGCAACCGCGCCGATCTCGCGCAGGCCTTGGCGCAGCTTCATGACGAAGAGCGCCTAGCCATTGCCACCGAGCGGCTCGCAATCGCCGAAGCCTTCGCGGCGCTTGGGGAGTCCGTGCGTGTGGCCGAGGCGCAGCTCCGCCTGATGGAGCGTTTTCTGGACACCCCGCGCCTGCAAGCTCCCGCAAGCGGCGTGGCGCGCAATGTGCGCACCCAATCCGCCCTTGCCGCACCCCCTGAGGATACACCGATCCTGCGGCTCGAAGCCTCCGACCCCCAGACGTATGACGTCCGCTTTCGCTTGGATGAAGCAACGGCTCTGAAGGTTCCCTTGGGTTCGGAGGTACGGATTTTGCCAATGGGCGCTGCCCCCGGACGCCTCCCGTTGACCGGTGAGGTCACAGGCTTCATCCCCGAGTATCAAACGCAGGCCTCCCATACGGCCGTATCAGGGCCAGTCCCCCCCGCTTTGGCGCCGGTCCAAACGCCCCTTCTGGTGGACGCCCGGATCGCCCTGAGCGAAGACAGCCTCGCGCGGATGGCCGACCGCTATAGTGGGCTCGCTTTTGCCGGTGAAGGCTCTGCGAGCCAGATTTCCGTCGAAATGGCACCGGTGCCGCTGGCCAGCCTGATTTCTGCTTCAACGGCACGGCTCGGTTGGCCTCGGCTTCTTCCGGACCTCCGGTTTTGATTACCCGTCCCAGCGCCGGGGCCGTGAAATGCGCTGAAGGCGGTAAAGCCCGGCACACCCAGAACGGATCGCCAGGCTCAGAACTAACCTGGTCAAAACTGCCGGGCAACGAACTGGCAAGAAAACTTGATTGTCAGCCTGAGGAACAAGAGCTGGTACGGGCGGCCGGGCTCGAACCGGCACGGCCTTTCGGCCTAGAGATTTTAAGTCTCCTGTGTCTACCATTCCACCACGCCCGCGGTGCAGGAGTGGCGACCATAAACGTTGGAGCAGCGGTGTAAACGGCTGAATGAAAGGCACAAAGCACAACTGCGCCCCTCAAGGTGTCACCTCTTGATCAAAGCGCGGTTGTGAAGCGACGAACGCCCATGCGGAGCGCGGGGTACAGGCGCAGACCCCGGTCCAAACCCTCTGCGTTCAATCCGCTTGACGCCGCCATGCTGCTGCTGCAGCGTCGCGCCATGTTTCCCATTCGCGATCACAACCCCTCTCAAAAAACACCCTATGTCACGCTGGTGCTGATCGCGAGCAACGTGCTGATATTCCTCGGCTACTGGGGCCTTCTGGGCGATCCGTTTGCCACCGCCGCCTTCTATGACCGTTGGGCCATGCGCCCTGTTGAGATTGCCGCCGGCGTGGATCTGCACACCATCGGCACCTCGATGTTCCTGCATGGCAGCGTCATGCATCTGGCGGGGAACATGCTGTTTCTCTGGGTGTTCGGCGACAACATGGAAGAGGAATTCGGGCATGGCCGCTTCCTGCTGTTCTACCTGGTCTGCGGCGTGGTGGCGGCACTGGCGCATTTCGCCGCTGCGCCCTATTCGCGGATCCCGACCGTCGGCGCGTCGGGCGCGATTGCCGGGGTGATGGGCGGCTACTTTCTGCTGTTTCCGAAAGCGAAGGTGGACGTGCTGTTCATCTTCATCGTGATCTTCAAGATCATCCCGATCCCGGCCTGGATCGTGCTCGGGGCCTGGCTTGCCCTGCAGCTTTTCAACAGCGCCGGGGCAGATCCGGACAGCGGCGGCGTGGCCTATTGGGCCCACACCGGCGGCTTCGTGATCGGGTTGATTGCCACCCTGCCCGCCTGGCTCAAACGCGGCGGGCCAGCCTTTTGGCAGCGCACCGAAGGCCACCCGCCCCACCCGGAGGCGCACTATCGCCTGTCCCCCTCTCGCATACCGAACACCCGGAGACGAAAATGACCCACAAACTGACCTGCCACTGCGGGGCCGTCGAACTGCGCGTGACTTTGAGCGACGGGCTCAACACCATGCGGCGCTGCGATTGTTCGTTTTGCCGCCGCCGGGGCGCGATCGCGGCCTCTGCGCCGCTGGACGGCATCGAGATCGTGAAAGGCGCAAACCACCTGACCCTCTACCAATGGGGCACCGGCATCGCGAAGCATTATTTCTGCAAAACCTGCGGGATCTACACGCACCATCAAAGGCGCTCCAACCCGAATGAATACGGGGTGAACGTGGGCGCGCTGGAGGGGGTGAACCCCTCGGAACTGGGGGATATCCCCTGGGCGGACGGGGTGAAACACCCCGCCGACCGGTAGGATCACGCGTTGCGGATGACCTTGGCGAACTGGTTGAAGATCGCCTCGTTGCCGCAGATCACCTCGCCGTCTTCCACGGCGTTGCCGCCTTCACGCAGCGGCTCGACAAGGCCACCGGCCTCTTTCACCAGCAGAAGGCCGGCGGCGATATCCCAGGAGTGCAGGCTGCGCTCCCAGTAACCGTCGTAGCGGCCCGCAGCCACATAGGCGAGATCGAGCGCGGAAGCGCCCCAGCGGCGCACACCGGCGCAGGCGGGCAGCAGGCGGGCCAGATCCTGCAGCGTTTCCGGCAGGTCGGGGCGGGTGCCGAAGGGCAGGCCCGTGGCAAAAACGCATTCGATCATCGAACGGCGGCCCGAGACGCGCAGGCGGCTTTCGTTCATCCAGGCGCCCGCGCCTTTCTCGGCGAAGTAAAGCTCGTCCTTGGCGGCGTCGAAAACAACCGCCGAGACAACCTCGCCCTTGTGTTCAAGCGCGATGGACACCGCCCAATGCGGCAGGCCGTGCAGGAAGTTCGTGGTGCCATCCAGCGGATCGACGATCCAGCGGCGAGTCGGATCCGCGCCCGCAACGGCTTTGCTTTCTTCGCCCACCCAGCCGTAGTTCGGGCGTGCTTCCATCAGCTCTTCGCGGATGATCGCCTCGGCGGCCAGATCGGCGCGGCTGACGAAATCCCCGGCCCCTTTCATGGAGACCTGCAGGTTCTCGACCTCGCGGAAATCCTTCACCAGCGAACGGCCGGCCTTACGGGCGGCTTTGATCATTACGTTGAGATTGGCACTGCCTTGCATCGGGGGGCGCTCCTTTGTCAGGCCGCGCGTATACGCGGAAGATGGGGTTTTGCCAAGCCTTCCGGGCTGCGTGGCGCGCAAGGCCGGCTTGCGCCTGCCGCAGCGTCACATCCTTTGCAGTTTCACGGGTTCGGTGCGGGCCAGCCGGATCAGGTGGCTCATGTAGGGTTTCTGCGCATCGTCGGAACGGATCGCCGCGTAAAGCCGCTTGGTCAGCCCCTTTTCGGTGATCGGCCGAGTGACGTAATCGGAATTGTACTTCACCTCGCGCACCACCCAATCGGGCAGCACCGCGACGCCGCGGTTGGAAGCCACCAAAAGCAGGATCACCGCCGTCAGCTCGGCTTGCCGCGTGGCCTTGGGCTCCACTTTCGCGGGCGTCAGAAGCTCTGTGAATACATCGAGCCGGGAGCGGTCCACCGGGTAGGTGATGAGTGTTTCCTCGCGGAAATCCTCGGCCACGACGAAAGGTTTCTGCGCCAGCGGGTTCTGGGAGGAGGCCACGAACACCGGCTCGTAATCGAAAAGCGGCGAGAACTCCACGCCGTCGAGATTCTCAGGGTCAGAGGAGACGACAAGATCCACATCCTCTTTCTGCAGCGCAGGCAGCGCGTCAAACGCGAGGCCGGGGCGGATGTCCACATCCACGTCAGGCCAGGCCTTGCGGAATTCTTCCAACACCGGAAAGAGCCATTCGAAACAGGCGTGACATTCGATGGCGATGTGCAGGCGGCCCGAGCGGCCCGATTGCAGCCCTGCGAAATCCTGCTCCAGCGCCTCGACCTCCGGCAGGATCTTCTCGGCAAGGCGCAGCAGTTTCATGCCGGCCGCCGAGAGCCGCAAGGGCTTGGAACGGCGCACGAAAAGCTCGACCCCGGCCTGATCCTCCAGCCCCTTGATCTGGTGGGAGAGCGCCGATTGGGTGATGTGCAGAAGATCCGCCGCCCGGGCCAGACCGCCTGCATCGTGAATGGCCTTGATCGAGCGCAGATGCCGGAACTCCAGATGCATCTTCAAATCTTCCTCATATTGATGATGAGAATTATGAATTTGTTTCATTGTTAGCCAAATGCGAAAAGGCAGGCAACGCAAACAAGGATCCGATTCCATGACATCGCCCCGCATCTCTTTCGAGTTCTTCCCGCCGCAGACGCTGGATGCGTCGTTCCGCCTGTGGGAAACCGTGCAGATGCTGGCGCCGCTGGGGCCGGATTTCGTGTCGGTGACCTATGGCGCGGGCGGCACCACCCGCGATCTGACCCACGACGCCGTGCAGACGATCCACACCCATTACGGGCTCAACGTGGCCGCGCATCTGACCTGCGTGAACGCCTCCCGCGCTGAAACGCTGGAGATCGCGAACGCCTATGCCGAGGCCGGCGTGACGGAGATCGTCGCGCTGCGGGGCGATCCGCCGAAGGGCGAGGGCAAGTTCACGCCGCACCCGGAGGGCTTTGCCCATGCCTGCGAGCTGATCGAGGCGCTGGCGGAGACCGGCAAGTTCAAGCTGCGCGTGGGTGCCTACCCCGAGAAACACCCGGAGGCCGAGAGCGTGCAGGCCAATGTGGAATGGCTAAAGCGCAAGATCGACGCCGGTGCCCATTCCGCGATCACACAGTTCTTCTTCGAGGCCGAGACCTTCTTCCGCTTCCGCGATGCCTGCGAGAAGGCCGGGATCGATGCGCCGATCATCCCCGGTATCCTGCCGATCCACAGCTGGAAAGGCGTGCGCAACTTCGCCCTGCGCTGCGGCACTTCCGTGCCCGCGTGGCTGGATGAGGCCTTCGAGAAGGCCATCCGCGACGGCCGCGAGGATCTGCTGGCCACCGCGCTCTGCACCGAGCTGTGCTCCGATCTGATCGAAGGCGGCGTGGATCACCTGCAGTTCTACACGCTCAACCGCCCCCACCTGACGCGCGACGTCTGCCATGCCCTTGGTGTCACGCCGCAGGCTTCGCTTGAGAAAGTGGCGTAAGCCGCCACGGGAGCGATTGAACCGATCGGTCTAGTCGCCTAGGGTCGGGCAGGCAGGAGGAGCCATGCCCGATCTTTACTACGCCACATCACCTGATGATTTGCTGACCCCGGCCGAGATGCTCTCGATGCCGGGCGTCGATTTTCTGCGCGGCATTCTGGAGGGGCGCTACCCCGCCCCGCCGATCTCCAAAACGCTGAACTACCGGCTGCACGCGGTGGAAGAGGGCCGCGTCACCTTTCGCGGCGCGCCGACGTTCGATGCCTTCAACCCGCTCGGCACGACCCATGGCGGCTGGTATGCCACGATCCTCGACAGCTGCGTCGCCTGCGCGGTGCAAAGCCGCCTGCCAAAGGGCGCAGGCTACACGACGCTTGAGCTGAAGGTGAACATCATCAAGAGCATTCCACTGGGGATTGAGGTGGACGCCATCGGCCTCTGCCAGCACGCGGGCCGCTCAACCGGCGTGGCCTCGGGCGAGATCCGGGGCGTGGCGGATGGCAAACTCTACGCCACGGCCTCAACCACCTGCATCGTGCTGAACGGCCCCCGCCCCGCCGGGTAGCGCCAGCACGATTTTCGCTTTCGCTTTGGGCACATGGGCTTCGGCCGTGGGGTGGATGCTTTCCGACACATCCTGCCCGATGGTGCGGCGGCGGCGGGCGAGGAACATCTTGCCCCAGCCCCGGTTCATCCCCACCGAAGGCGCAGCTGGATCGCAGGGAAAGCGCGCGCGCCAATCTGCAGGCAGCGCAACGCCATGGCCCTCAAGCCGCTCCAGCATCCAGACAAGCGGGATATTGGCGAGCGGGCGCGCGGCGTCATAGCCGCCCAACTGCCCGCCCACATCGCCATGGGCCCCGCGAAACCAGACCTGCTGCACATCGCCCTTGAAGCCCGGCGGACAATCCCAGAGCACCGGAGCGAAGGCCTCGCGCGTTTCATCCATCGCCAGCGCCTGATAGCCATGGCGGATGCTCGCGCCCAGCTTGTGGTTGTGGAAAGCGTGCTGCTGCTCGGTGAGCCGCCACAACAGCGGCACCCGCAGGCCCAGCGCCTTCACCGTATCCCAGACGCCGACCATCTCGATCTGGCAGGCCTCGTGGCAATAAAGCCGGGCGAAGATCTGTGCGGCGTCAGAGTCCGGGGCGCGCTCGTAGTGTCGGTAGGCCTGCCGGATCTGGCGCACCGTGGCCTGTTGTGGTGTCAGCAGGCCGATCCGGTCGATGATCCCGGCCAGAGAGCGCACCGCGAAAGCGCCGCGCGAATAGCCCAGCAGGAAGATGCGGTCACCGGGCCGGTAACGCGAGGCGAGAAACCCGTAAGCCTGCCGGATCTTGCGGTTGGTGCCCTTACCTTGGATCACATCGCCCGTGGTGCGCCAGTTCACCCATTGGATGCCGGTGTCATAATAGAGCGAAAGCCCCGGATCGGGCGGCAGGGAGGCGAGCAGCTTGTAAAGCAGGCCCGCGTTGGTTTCGCATCCCGGCTTCAGCGAGGACATCGTGCCATCGATGATGATCACATGGTCAACCGGCCCCCGCACCCGGCGCAGCGGGGCCTGTCTGACAGGCGGCGACAGCCCAAGCCAGCGCCGGAGGCGATCATTCAGCCGCAATCTGCCCTTTCTCCTCGTTCAGCATTTGCCAGACGCGGTGCGGGGTGAAGGGCATGTCTGCCCGCCGCACCCCGGCCTCGCGCAGCGCATCCATCACCGCGTTCGAAACAGCCGCCATGGAGCCCACCGTTCCGGCCTCGCCACAGCCCTTCATGCCCAGCACGTTTGCGGTGGAAGGCACGCCCTCGGTGGTGAAGGCGACCATGGGCATATCCTGCGCACGGGGCATGCCGTAGTCCATGAACGTTGCCGTGAGCAACTGGCCTGTCTCATCGTAAACGACATGTTCGGTGAGCGCCTGCCCCAGCCCCTGCGCCACGCCGCCATGGACCTGCCCTTCCACGATCATCGGGTTCAGCAGGTTGCCGAAATCATCCGTCACCGTGTAGCGCAGCACCTGCGTGAAGCCGGTTGCGGGATCCACCTCCACTTCGGCCACATGGGCCCCGTTGGGGAAGGAGCGGCCCGGCAGTTCGGTGGTGGCGGAATGGCTCAGCAGATCGCTGCGCCCTGCCGTGCGCGCCATCTCGGCGGCTTCCAGCATGGTGCAGGTCTGGTTGGTGCCTGTCGCGCGGAACTTCTCGTCGTCAAAGGAGATCGCGTCCGTGGCCACGTCGAAAGCCTCGGCGAGGAAGGGCGTGAACGCCGCGATCATCTTGCTCACCGTGCCCAGCGTGGCCGTGGCCTGCGTGGTGCCCGAGCGCGAGCCCCCGGTGCCGCCGCCTTTCTGGATGCGGTCACTGTCGCCCTGCACGAAATTGATCTTCTCCGGCGGGATGCCGGTGTGATCAGACAGGAAGCGGGTGAAGGCGGTTTCATGGCCCTGCCCGTTGGACTGCGTGCCGACGTAGATCGTCGCCGTGCCGTCCTCCTCGAAATCCACGCGCGCGGTTTCCTGCGGATCGCCGAGGATGGATTCGATGTAGTAACAGAGCCCGATGCCGCGCAGCTTGCCCGCCGCCTCGCTCGCGGCGCGGCGGGAGGCGAAGCCGGCCAGATCGCATTCCGCCGCCACCCGATCCAGCACGCGGTCGAAATCACCCACGTCGTAGATCTCGCCGGTGGAGCTTGTGTAGGGGAAGGCCGTGGGCTTGATGAAATTCCGCCGCCGCAGCTCCCAGGCATCCACGCCCAGATCGGCCGCGGCGTAATCCATCGCCCGCTCCAGCGCATAGATCGCCTCGGGCCGCCCCGCACCGCGATAGGCGTCCACCTGCGTGGTGTTGGTGTAGATGCCCTTCACGCCGAGGTAGGTGTCTTGCACGTCATAGGTGCCCATCAGCACCTTGGCGAAAAGCTCCGTTTGGATCGCCTGCGCGAAGCCGGAGTTGTAGGCCCCCATGTTGCAAGCGGTGGTGACGCGATAGGCCAGAAGCTTGTGATCCGCGTCAAAGCCCAGCTCGCAGGTGGTGACAAGATCGCGGCCCGCGTTGTCCGACAGCATCGCCTCGGTGCGCTCCGAACTCCAGCGGACCGGTTTGCCCAGCGCCCGCGCCGCATGGGCGGTGACGAAATACTCCGGGTACATGAAGGCCTTCATGCCGAAGCCGCCGCCCACATCCGGGTTGGTGACGCGGATATCTACCGCATCCATCCCCAAATGTGCGGCCAGATCCTTCTTCGGCCCCCAGACACCCTGCCCGTTCACGCAGAGATGCAGGCGGGTGCCGTCGAACTCCGCATAGCAAGCGCGCGGCTCCATCGCGTTGGCGATGATGCGGTTGTCGCCGATCTCGTAGGTCAGGTGATGCGCGGCGCCCGAAAGCGCGGCCTTGGTGCGCTCGGCATCGCCCATGCCCCAGTCAAAGGCAATGTTTTCAGGCGCTTCCGGGTGGATCTGCGCACCACCGGGGACGGGATCGATGTGCACGTCCAGCTCGTCGAAGTCATAGCCGATCAGCTCGGCCGCATCCTTGGCGGCCTCAGGCGTTTCGGCGATCACCGCCGCGATGGCTTCGCCCACGAAGCGCACGCGCCCCTTGGCAAGAATCGGCCGCTCCGGGTCCGCGCCCTTGCTGCCATCGAGATTGCGCACGAGATGACCGTCCATGCCGAGCTTGACGCCCGCGTCCAGCAGATCCTGCGCGCTCACCACAAGATGCACGCCGGGCGCGGAACGCGCATCCTCCAGATCAAGGCGCGTGATCTCCGCATGGGCGACAGGCGAGCGCAGGAAAAAGGCGTGCAGGGCGCCCTTCGGGGCCAGATCGTCCACATAGCGGCCGGTGCCGTTGAGAAAACGCACATCCTCCACCCGTTTCACGGGTTGGCTCTTACCGAACTTCTCCATCGGGTCTCTCCTCGCGTGTCATCCGTTTCGCCGAACTGTAACCCCGCACGTCAGGGTGTCCAGACTGGAAGCACGCGAGAAGGGCCCGTGCTACTGCGGCGGCACGATCACCGGCGCGTCCGGGATCGTTTCACAGGTGCCATGCGGTGCACCCTGTTTGGGCACCTGGCAGTTGGCGTTCAGGATCCCCCAGACGAAATCCATCTGCGTGGCCGTCACAACGGCACGCGAATTGGCATAGAACCAGTCCATGTCGGGCGCGCCCATCTGGATCTGGGTGTAGCCCAAGAGATTGGGCCGCCAGCTGCCGCCAACCCCCTGCATTCCGATTCCGGCTGTCGCGCTGACGGAGGCCTGCGAATGGCAGGTTGTGCAGGAGGCGGAGTTGACGAAGCCGCCTTCGGTGATCGTCGCGCCCTGCCCTGTCGGCACGCCGGCGTTGGTGTTGAAGGTCGTTTGGGTGCCTTTCAGACGGTAGTTCACCCAGGCCGGGTCATCCGCAGAAATCACCGTTGGATCGGGATCGCTTGCCGCCGTGGCGATGCCCATGCCCGCAAACAAGGATTGCAGAGCCGGGGTGATCGCCTCGCCCGTTTGTACCGGGTCGTAGAACTCGCCCGTCACGAAAAGCGGGCTGTTGGGGTTGGCCTCACCGGGGCCGGGCTCTGCCTGATCATCATTCAGGGTGATCATCGGCGGGATGTACGTGGAGCCGAAGCTTGCGCCATCCTGCGCCGCGCCGGGAGTGGCGTAGCCGAAGCTGTCGTTGCAGCCGATGTAATCGCAGCGCCCGGGGTTGGCGACATGCTCCACCGCGTACCAATGCCAGATCGGCAGCGCCTTGGAGGCATTCGTCATCGCCATCAGGTAATAATATCCCGGCACTTCGCCTTCGGCGCCTGTACCTTCAACGTAGACGGTGATCATCGGATACTCCGGGTTGTTCGGAGGGTCGAGCGGGTTACCGGCGCTGTCAGTCGTTGAGATCAATCCTTGTGACAGCAGAATGTCCTGATGCAGGAAATCGACCTTCACCATGGACGCCTCGACAGGGAATCGCACCTCAAGGCTGTGCGCCTTGCCGATGTCCCCTGCGTTGATGGCGGCGTTCTGCGCCACATTGCGCGCGGCCATGCCTTCGCGGGAGTACATGTCGTTTCGGTAGATGTAATCCACCATCGGCTTGTTGCGGAACACAAGCTCCAGTTCCAGATCCCGCAGCAGGCGGCCCGGATCGATCGTATCGGCGATGTTTAGGCCTGCGTGGTTGATCACGTTGCCCGACGGCGTGCCGCTGGGCGTTGCCGGAAGTGGGCTGATCGGATCGTAATCCGCCCGGAACACCGGGCAATTTGTAGGCTGGCTGGCCGGATCGATCGCCGCATTCGGATCACAGCAGTTGCTGCTCACCTGCGCGCTGCACATCGGCCAGGGCGTGGCGGGCCAGACTGTCTGGTCGGTGCCCCAGTTCCAGAAAGATTGCGTGATCGCTTCGGCCAGTTGCACCCAGGCAAAGGCATCCGGGCAGGTGGCGGCAGCAGAACCGGCCTGTGGCGCTGCGAAGACGGGCGCACCGTTCTCGACACTGACCGCGCAGGCCGGATCGTCCTGCACGAAACTGCGATACAACATCAGCTTCTGCAGCCCGTTGGGGCCGTCCTGCGCAAAAACCGCGCCGGACATGGCCACAACCTGGCCAAACAGGAGCGCAAGGGCCCATCCTTTTTGTCTCATGATCTTCCCTCCCAGAAATTCGTTTTTGTTGAATATTAACGGCATAATACACGCATAAGGCGATTCTAGCAAAACACCCCCCGAATGCCCCCTGCTTCCGCCTGCCCCTTTCCCTCGCAGCACGCTTTCGCTAGAGAACGCGTGACGCGAAAAAAAACACGTGGGACCACCCGAAATGGCCATGGAAAAAACCTTCGACGCCGGCGCCGCCGAGGCCCGGATCTATGAAACTTGGGAAGAGGCGAAAGCCTTTGCCGCTGGCGCGAACGCCAAGCCGGGCCAGCCCGCCTTCTCGATCATGATCCCGCCGCCCAACGTCACCGGCGTGCTGCACATGGGCCATGCCTTCAACAACACCCTGCAGGACATCCTGATCCGCTGGAAACGAATGCAGGGCTACGACACGCTCTGGCAGCCCGGCACCGATCACGCGGGCATCGCCACGCAGATGGTGGTGGAGCGCGAACTGGCCAAACATCAGCAGCCCTCCCGCGCCGAACTGGGGCGCGAGGCCTTCCTTGAGAAGGTCTGGGAATGGAAAGACCAGTCCGGCGGCACCATCATCAACCAGCTCAAGCGGCTCGGGGCCTCCTGCGATTGGGATCGCACCGCCTTTACCATGTCCGGCGCGCCGGGTGCGCCTGCCGATGAGGCCGGGGGCAACTTCCATGATGCGGTGATCAAGGTCTTTGTTGAGATGTACAACAAGAGGCTGATTTATCGCGGCAAGCGGCTGGTGAACTGGGATCCCCATTTCGAAACCGCGATTTCCGACCTTGAAGTGGAGAACATCGAGGTCGCCGGCCACATGTGGCACTTCAAATATCCGCTCGCCGACGGGGTGACCTATACCTATGTCGAGAAGGATGAAGACGGCAATGTCGTGCTGGAAGAAGAGCGCGATTACATCTCCATCGCCACCACCCGCCCCGAAACAATGCTGGGTGATGGTGCAGTGGCCGTACACCCGGATGATGAGCGCTACGCGCCCATCGTCGGCAAGCTCTGTGAGATCCCGGTGGGCCCGAAAGAGCACCGCCGCCTGATCCCGATCATCACCGATGAATATCCGGATCCCGATTTCGGCTCCGGCGCGGTGAAAATCACCGGCGCCCATGATTTCAACGACTATCAGGTCGCCAAACGCGGCGGCATCCCGATGTATCGCCTGATGGACACCAAGGGCGCGATGCGTGCCGATGGCGCGCCATACGCCGAGGAAGCCGCCAAGGCGCAGGCCCACGCCAAAGGCGCGGAATTCACCGAGAACGAGGTCGACGCGATCAACCTCGTGCCGGATGATCTGCGCGGCCTGGACCGTTTCGAGGCGCGTAAGAAGGTGGTCGAACAGATCACCTCCGAAGGACTTGCCGTGATGGTCACGGAAACGAAAACGGTGAAAGATGAGGAGGGCAACGCCTCTGAGATCACCGAGACCGTGCCGATGGTCGAAAACAAGCCGATCATGCAGCCCTTCGGGGATCGCTCCAAGGTCGTGATCGAGCCGATGCTCACCGACCAGTGGTTCGTGGACACCGACAAGATCGTCGGCCCGGCGCTGGACGCGGTGAAGGACGGCACCGTGCGGATCATGCCCGAAAGCGGCGAGAAGACCTATTACCACTGGCTGGAAAACATCGAACCCTGGTGCATCTCTCGCCAGCTCTGGTGGGGGCACCAGATTCCGGTGTGGTTTGACGCCGAGGGCAACCAGTATTGCGCCGCCACCGAGGCCGAAGCACAGGCGCAGGCCGGCGCAGGCGTCGCGCTGACCCGCGACCCCGACGTGCTGGACACATGGTTCTCTTCCGGTCTCTGGCCCATCGGCACGCTCGGCTGGCCCGAGCAGACGGATGCGCTGGCGAAATATTTCCCCACCTCGGTGCTGGTGACGGGGCAGGACATCCTCTTCTTCTGGGTCGCCCGGATGATGATGATGCAGCTTGCCGTGGTCGATCAGATCCCGTTCCACGATGTCTACCTCCACGGCCTCGTGCGCGATGCCAAGGGCAAGAAGATGTCCAAATCCACCGGCAACGTGATCGACCCGCTGGAGCTGATCGAGGAATTCGGTGCGGACGCGCTGCGCTTTACCAATGCGGCCATGGCCTCCATGGGCGGCGCGCTGAAGCTCGATACGCAGCGCATCGCGGGCTATCGCAACTTCGGCACTAAGCTCTGGAACGCCGCGCGCTTTGCCGAGATGAACGAATGCGTGCCGAGCGCGGCGTTTGATCCTGCAAGCGTGCAGCAGACAGTGAACAAGTGGATCATCGGCGAAACCGCCAAAGCGCGCATCGCCACCGATGAGGCGCTCGCGGGCTACCGTTTCAACGATGCCGCCACTGGGCTTTATGCCTACGTTTGGAACGTCGTCTGCGACTGGTACGTCGAATTTGCCAAGCCGCTCCTGAACAGCGAGGATGCCGCCGTCGTTGCCGAGACCCGCGCCACCATGGCCTGGGTGATCGACCAGTGCCTCATCCTGCTGCACCCGATCATGCCCTTCATCACCGAAGAGCTCTGGGGCGCGATCTCGCAGGAGCGCGCGAGCCTGCTGGTGCACGCCGATTGGCCCACTTACGGTGCCGAACTGGTGGATGCCGAAGCCGACCGCGAGATGAACTGGGTCGTGGGCCTGATCGAGAGCATCCGCTCCACCCGCGCCGAGATGCATGTGCCTGCGGGCGCGAAGATCCCGATGGTGCAGCTGGAGCTGGACGAAGCCGGCAAGGGCGCATGGGAACGCAACGCGGCGCTGATCCTGAAGCTGGGCCGCATCGAAGCGCTCAGCGAAGCCACCGAGGCCCCCAAGGGCGCGGTGACGATCGCCGTTGCGGGCGGCACCTTCTGCCTGCCGCTGGCCGACATCATCGACGTGGCCGAAGAAAAGGCGCGGCTCGAAAAGACGCTGGGCAAGCTCGCCAAGGATATGGGCGGCCTGCGTGGGCGGCTCAACAACCCGAAATTCGTGGCCTCGGCCCCGGAGGAAGTGGTTGAGGAAAACCGCGCGCTGCTGGCGGAAAAGGAAGGCGAGGAAGCCAAGCTCCGCGCAGCGCTGGCGCGGCTCGCTGAAATCGGCTAAGGCCTGATCGGGCGCCCCGCGGGGCGCCCTTTTTCGTTCCGCCGCAAGGATTTGCCCCATGGCCGCCAAACACGCCTTCAGCCGTTTCGATGCCCTGCTGTTTCTGGGCGGCATCACCGCGCTCACCGCTGTCTCGACGGACATCATCCTCCCCGCCACGGGCGTGATCGCGCGCGATTTCGGCGTGGAGGAGCAGTTGGGCGCGTTGCTGGTGGGGGCCTATTTCCTCGCCTATGCGGTGGGCCAGCTGTTCTGGGGCCTGTTCTCCGACGCCTTCGGCCGCCGCCGGGCGCTGATCTTCTCACTCGTCGGCTTCTCGGCCGCCAGCTTCGCCTGCGCCTATGCGCCGGACTTCAACACGCTCATCGCGCTGCGCGTGCTGCAAGGGCTGATGGGCGGCACGCCGGTGATCGCGCGCGCCATGGTGCGCGATGTGGCCAAGGGCAGCGCAGCGGGGCAGCTGATGAGCATACTTGCCGCAATTCTCACCGCCGGCACGATGATCGCGCCGATCCTCGGCTCGGGCCTGTTGGTGCTCTTTGACTGGCCCGCCATGTTCATCGGGCTGGGCCTCATGGGGCTTGCCTTCCTCGCCTACAGTCTTTGGGCGCTGCAGGAGACGGGTGAGCGGCGGCCCGAGCGCTTCTCGCTCTCCTTCGTGGGCAGCGCGGGCAAGCATCTGCTCTCGCTCCGCGCCTTCCAGCAGCCCCTGCTGCTCGGCGGTTTCACCTTCGCGGGCTATGCCTCGATCCTGTCGATGGGCGCTGTGATCACGGAAGAGGCCTATGGCGTCTCCCCGGCGGCCTTTGGTTCGATTTTTGCAATTGCGGCGCTGTCAAACCTGCTCGGGGCGGTCACCGTGAACAGATATTTGAAAGCCCGCAGCCTGCCCGAAGGCTTGAAACTCGCTGTCAAAGTGCTGGCTGTGGCGGCTCTGGCCAATGGTGTCACCGCGCTTTTCACCCCGCCGCTGCCGCTCTTCTGGTTCATCGTCTGCTTCTACGTCTACGCCTTCGGTATGGTCTTCCCGCTGTCGATTTCCTCCGCTCTTGAGCCGGCGGGCGACATGCCGGGCTTTGCCTCCTCGCTTCTGGGCACGGTGCAGATGAGCCTTGGCGCGGGCGGCGCGCTGGTGGCGACGCTGCTCTATGATGGCAGCCACCGGGCGATCAGCCTGACAATGCTGCTGGCCGGGGCGCTGGCGCTCGTGGCCTATCTGGGCCTGCGCCCGCGCAAAGCCTGATCACCGCGTTTTCCCGCTTGCGCCGGGCGGCGGAATTCCGTTTTCCTTGCCGCCATGACAGCACCGCGCCACACCCCGCCCCGTTTCACGCCCCTCGTGGAAAGCCTGCCCGCCACCGTGCCCTTCGTCGGCCCGGAGACGCAGGAGCGCGCGCGGGGCCGCGCCTTCGCCGCGCGGCTGGGTGCGAATGAAAGCACCTTCGGCCCCTCGCCCAAGGCCATCGCCACCATGGCCGAGGCCGCGAGTGGTGTGTGGATGTATGGCGATCCGGAAAACCACGATCTGAAGGCCGCGCTGGCCGCACATCACGGCGTGAGCCCGGCCAATATCGTGGTGGGCGAAGGGATCGACGGGCTTCTGGGCTACCTCGTGCGGCTCTTTATCGGGGAAGGCGATGCCGTCGTCACCTCAGAAGGCGCTTACCCCACGTTCAACTTCCACGTCGCGGGCTTTGGCGGTGTGCTGCACAAAGTGCCCTACAAAGGCGATCATGAAGACCCGGAGGCGCTCCTTGCCAAGGCGCGCGAAACCGGCGCGAAACTCGTCTATCTCGCCAATCCGGACAACCCCATGGGCACGTGGCATGCAGCCGAGACCATCAGCGCCATGATCGACGCCCTACCCGAGGGCTGCCTGCTGGTGCTCGATGAAGCCTATGTGGAGTTTGCCCCCGAAGGCACCGCCCCGCCGCTGGTAGCAGATGATCCGCGCGTGATCCGCATGCGCACCTTTTCAAAGGCTTACGGCATGGCCGGCGCGCGCGTGGGCTATGCGATCTGTGCGGCGGAACTGGCCACCGCCTTCAACAAGATCCGCAACCATTTCGGCGTGAACCGCATCGCGCAGGCCGGGGCGCTGGCGGCACTGGCGGACCAAACCTACCTGCGCGGCGTCATTTCTCAAGTCGAGGCCGCCCGCGCCGAGATTGCCCGTATTGCGGCAGCCAATGACCTTTCCGCCCTGCCCAGTGCCACGAATTTCGTGGCCGTGGATTGCGGACGCGATGGCGATTATGCCCGCCGGGTGCTCACCGAAATGATCGCGCAGGATGTCTTCGTGCGGATGCCCTTCGTGGCCCCGCAGGAACGCTGCATCCGGATTTCCGCAGGCCGACCGCAGGATCTGGAAAAGGTCGCGCAGGCACTACCCGAAGCGCTGAAAGCCGCCGAGGCCTGAGGCGCGCAACAATGTGACTCGCCAGACGGCCCTGATCGGCTACTGTTTTCACAAGTGGTCAGAGGCGTACGGCATGCAGGAACACCCCGTCAAACCGGTCGAAAACTACACCACGCCGTTTCTGGTTTCGGCGGGCGTGCTGCTGTTCTCCACCCTGCTGGTGATCTGGGCCTGGCTCGGCCTGCTCGCCGCTCTGGCGATCTCTTGGGGGATGAACAAGCTACTGGACTGGCGTCGCTCCCGCGCGTGAACGGCTTCCGCCGACCCTTTGTCAGATCTGCGCTTCCGCCAGCACCCGCGTGGCCGCCTCTAGTGCGCCCTTCCCGTGCGGGATGTTGAGCGCGCGCAGGCCCGTTTCAATAGAACCAAGCACCCCCAGCACCATCTGGCTGTTCACATGGCCCATATGGCCGATGCGGAAAAACCCGTGCCAGGCCGGATCTTTTGGGTCCGCCATGCCAAGGCCGATGCCCAGCGTCACACCGGCGTTCTGCGACATCCAGTTGCGCAGATCGGTGCCCGAGGGCGTGCCCATGCGCACCGCCGTCACCGAATGGCTGCGCAGCGCCGGATCGGCGATGTTCATCTCCATCGGGCCATCCTGCCCCCAATGCTCCAGCGCCGCCCAGATCGCCCGCGACAGCACCGCGTGGCGCTTCCACACCTCCTCGATACCCTCTTCATGGACGATCATCGTGAGCGCCTCGCGCAACCCGTAGAGGTGGTGCGTCGGCGCGGTGCCGCAGAAATACTGGTAGAACTCCGCCGGATCGGCGCGCTTCGTCCAATCCCAATAGGAGGAGACGATCTCGACCCGCTTGCGTGCCTCGGCCGCCTTTTCGTTGAAATAGACGAAGGCCATGCCCGGTGGGGTCATCAGGCCCTTCTGGCAGCCCGCCAGCATCACATCCACGCCCCAGGCGTCCATCTCGAACAGATCGCAGCCAAGGCTCGCCATGCAATCAGCCATCAGCAGCGCCGGGTGGCCGGCAGCGTCCATCGCCTTGCGAAGGGCGGCAATGTCGTTGCGTACCGAGGTGGAGGTGTCTACCTGCACAGCAAGAACCGCGCGAATCTCGCCCGTGGCATCGGCCCGCAACCGCGCCTCAACCGCTTCCAGATCGAAGGTGGCCCGCTTGCCGTAGTCCATCACCTCGACATTGATCCCCATGGCCTGCGCCATTTCACCCCAGCCGTGGCCAAACCGCCCCGTGGCCAGCACCAGCACCTTTTCGCCGCGGTTCACGACATTGGCGAGCGCGGCTTCCCAGACGCCATGGCCGTTGGCGATATAGATCGCCACCTTGTGCTCGGTGCGCGCCACGGCCTTCAGATCCGGGACCATGCCCGCGACCATCTCCACCAGCTCGCCCGTGTAGATATTGGGCGCTGGCCGGTGCATGGCCTGCAGCACGCGCTCGGGCATCACGGAGGGGCCCGGAATGGCAAGGTAATGGCGGCCGGATGACAGGTTCATCGGGGATCCTCACTTCAAAGTCGGGCGAACCTTACGCCTCTGAAGCGCAGCGTCAATCAGCCTGTGCCGCTTTCCGCCCGCCTTCCCCGCACCATGCCCGTGTCTTGCCTGTATTGGCGAGAGCCGCTAGACGGAAAGGCGACGCCGGGCGCAAGCAGATGCGTCCCACGGACAAGGACCACACAAGGAACGGCCCCTTGGCAGACGAGCTTTCCCACCACGATTACGACTCCCGTGTGCTGCTCAAGCGGCTCTGGCACGGGTACCTGAAGAAGCACGTCTGGTGGATGGCGCTGGCGGGCCTGTTGATGGTCGTTGAGGGCAGCACGCTGGGCATTCTCAGCTACATGCTGCAGCCGATGTTTGACCTTGTTTTCGTGGGCGGCCGCGCGGATGCGCTCTGGTGGGTCGGCATGGCGATCCTGCTCCTCTTCCTCGTGCGCGCCATCACCAACATCAGCCAGAAAGCCATCCTCACGCAGGTCGCGCAGGCCACTTCGACCGAGATGCAGAGCGATCTCGTCAAACACATGATGCGGCTGGACAGCACCTTCTTCCAGAAGAACCCGCCGGGCTCCCTAATGGAGCGCGTGCAGGGCGATACGGTGGCGGTGCAGCGCGTGTGGTCGGTGATCATCTCGGGCGTGGGGCGCGATTTCGTCTCGCTCATCTCGCTCTTCGCCGTGGCCATCGCGATCGACTGGTACTGGACGCTGCTGGCGCTCATCGCTGCCCCCGTTTTGATCCTGCCCACCGCCTACCTGCAACGCTACATCCGCAAGAAAGCGCGCCAGTCGCGCGAAGGCGCTTCTCAACGGTCGACCCGGCTGGATGAAGTCTTCCACGGCATCAACCCGATCAAGCTGAACCGGATGGAGGAGTATCAAGCCAACCGGTTTGACCGGATCGTCTACCGCATCGTGCGTGTGGAAGTGCGCACCGCCGCCATCCGCGCGCTGATCCCCGCGATGATCGACATCGTCACCGGCATCGGCTTTTTCGGCGTGCTCATGGTGGGCGGGCAGGAAATCATCTCGGGCGAAAAGAGCGTGGGGGAGTTCATGAGTTTCTTCACCGCCATGGCGCTGGCCTTCCAGCCATTGCGCCGGTTGGGCGGAATCGCCGGCACGTGGCAGGTGGCGGCGGCGAGCCTCGAGCGGCTGTACCGCCTGTTTGACGAGGAGCCGACGATCCTGTCTCCGGCCACGGTGAAAGCCAGTCTGCCGCTCCCAAGCACGAAGATAGCGCTGGAAGACGTGCGCCTCTCCTACGGTGAGGTGGAAGTGCTGCGCGGCGCGAGCTTCACCGCCGAGGCCGGGGCAACGACCGCTCTCGTCGGGGCCTCCGGCGCAGGGAAATCCACCATCTTCAACGTGCTGACCCGGATCGTGGACCCTTCCTCGGGCCGCGTGACGGTGGGCGACACGCCGGTGTCGGACCTGTCGCTCTCGGATCTGCGCAGCCAGTTTTCAGTCGTCACACAGGATGCGCTGCTGTTTGACGAAACCATCCGGGAAAACATCACGCTGGGCCGAACCGACATCTCCGAGGACGAGCTGCGCGCCGCGCTGGATGCGGCCAGTGTGAGCGAATTCCTCGCCAAACTGCCCGATGGCGTGGAGACCCACGCCGGCCCGCGCGGCTCTGCACTCTCCGGTGGGCAACGCCAGCGCGTCGCCATCGCCCGCGCGCTGGTGCGCAACGCCCCGATCCTGCTGCTGGACGAGGCCACGTCGGCGCTGGACGCCCAATCCGAGATCCAGGTGCAGAAGGCGCTGGAGACGCTCTCCAAGGGACGCACGACACTGGTGATCGCTCACAGGCTCTCCACCATCCGTGAGGCCGACAAGATCGTGGTGATGGATCATGGGCGCGTGGTGGACGAGGGCACCCATGACGAATTGCTCAGCCGCGGCGGGATCTACGCCGATCTCTACCGTCTGCAGTTCCGCAGCGAAGAAAACAGCTAGCGCCGGTAGGCCGCCGCGAGCCTGTCAGGATCGGCCCCCAGCAAATAGCGCGCCAGAAGGATCAGATTGCGGCTGCCGCGCCGGAGCCAGCCCTGCCGACGGTAGCGGTCGGCAGAGGTCGTGAGCGTGGCGCCAATCGGCGCGAGCTGCCGTTTCAGCGCACGGGCGATGGCCACGTCCTCCATCAGGGCAATCTCGGGATAGCCGCCCACGGCATCGTAAAGCGCACGCGGGATCAAAAGCCCCTGATCGCCATAGGGCAGACCCATAGCGCGGCTGCGCAGGTTTGCCCAACGCGCCACCAAAGCCCCCGGCACGCCGCCCTCCGCGAAGCGCAGCCAGAAATAGCCCGCCTGATCCTTCTGCCCCATGAATTCCGCCACGGTTTCCGACCACCCCGGCGCAAGGCGGCTGTCGGCATGGAGCACCAAGAGCCACTCCCCCTGCGCCACTGCGGCGCCGCGCGCCAACTGCCCGCCGCGCCCGGCAACACCCGCGATCCACTGCGCGCCGATGGCCTCGGCAATCCGCCGGGTGTCATCCTGCGAGCCGCCATCGGTGAAGATCACTTCCCGGATCAGCCCTTCCGCATTGGCCTCCATCAACCCACCCAGAAGATCCGGCAGAGACTTGCCCGCATCCAGCGTCGGAATGAGGACCGAGATCGGGGCGCGCATGGAAAACTCCTTCATGGGGACGCGGCGTGGGGCCTGTTGCCCGGCCCGCGTTGTCCTATATTGAAGCGGCGCGAACAAGAGGAGCCCAAGATGACCGGCGACCGAACGATCCTGAGCCTCACCGGGGCGGATGCGGAGGACTTCCTGCAGAACCTCGTGACCAATGACCTCTCCCGGCTGGAGGGGCGGCTCGTCTATGCCGCGCTGCTCTCGCCGCAAGGAAAATACCTGGCCGATTTCTTCCTGACCCGGCAAGGCGATGCAATCCTTCTGGACGTGGCCACGGGACTTGCCGCCGATCTTGCGCGACGACTGACGATGTATCGCCTGCGTGCCGATGTTCAGATCGCACAAAGCCCGCTGAAGATGTCGCGCGGCACCGGCCCCGCACCGGACGGAGCCCTGTCTGATCCACGCCATCCAGCCCTAGGATGGCGGCTCTATAGCGAGGGGGCTCTTCCCGAAGACGGCACCAATTGGGACGCCCTGCGCGTGGAACACGTGATTCCCGAGAGCGGCATCGAGTTGCGCCCGGACGAAAGCTACATCCTCGAAAACGGCTTCGAGCGCCTCTCCGGCGTGGATTTCAAGAAGGGGTGCTACGTGGGGCAGGAAGTCACCGCGCGCATGAAGCACAAAACCGAGCTGCGCAAAGGACTTGCACAGGTCGCCATTGAAGGAACCGCCCCCGAGGGCAGCGAGATCACCGCAGAGGGAAAACCCGCCGGCACACTCTTCACTCAAAGCGGCCAAAAGGCGCTCGCCTACCTGCGATTTGACCGAACGAGCGGCCCCTTGCGCGCCGGTGACGCAACGTTACGACTGCTGCAAACGTAAGAGCGGGGGCTCTGCCCCCGCACCCCCGAGGTATTTTTGGCAAGAGGAAAGGGGCCCCTTCATCTTGGTCAAAATATCCCGGAGCGCGAGGCAGAGCCTCGCAAAAAACAAAGGGGCGCAACCGCGCCCCTTCTTCATTCGTACAGTCTGAGGCTGCCGCTTAGGCGCGCTCGGAATATTCCATGGTTTCGGTGTTCACCACGATAGCTTCACCGGGGCCGACGAAGGGCGGCACCATGACCTTGACGCCATTGTCGAGGATCGCCGGCTTGAAGGAGTTCGCCGCCGTTTGGCCTTTGACCACAGGCTCCGTCTGCTCGATGGTGCAGGTCACCTTCTGCGGCAGCGTGGCGCTAAGTGCTTCAGATTCATGGTATTCGATGACAATCGTCATGCCGTCCTGCAGGAAGGGGCGGCGCTCGCCGAGGATGTCGGCGGGCAGTTCGATCTGCTCGAAGGTTTCGGAATCCATGAAGACCAGCATGCCGTCGCTCTCGTAGAGGAACTGCTGGTCCTTCTGCTCAAGCCGCACGCGCTCGACCTTATCGGCGCTGCGGAAACGCTCGTTCAGTTTCGAGCCGTTGCGCAGGTTCTTCATTTCGACCTGGGCGAATGCGCCGCCCTTGCCGGGTTTCACGTGATCCACTTTCACCGCAACCCAGAGGCCGCCGTTGTGCTCCAGAACGTTGCCGGGGCGGATTTCGTTTCCGTTGATTTTTGGCATGTAACAAAACCATGTCAATGAGGGTTGATCGGTATTGGCGCAACCCTATATACAGCACGTCAGGCGCTGACAAGTCACCCAGGAACCCGTACACCGCTTCACCAGTTATGCACTAGGCGCATGGCTCCCTTGAAATAATTGGGATACCGAATCGCGCAGAAATCGCGATATTCGCCGAACGCCAAAATTGCAAGAGCAAGAATAAAAAGGACGACGAGATGGCTGATTTCGTTGATGGCACCGCTTTCAACCACGAACAGGGCAACCGCGCGCGCAAGCTTTTCGCCGCCGTCGTTCTGGCCGCACTGGATGACGCGATTGCCGACGACAAAAAATATGGCAACGGACCGGAGCAGATCGCCCGGTGGGCACGCTCGCGGGATGGGCGCGAAGTGCTGTCCTGTGCCGGGATCGACCCCAACGAGCGGGTTGTCTCCGGGCTGATGGACTTCGTTTCCAAAGGCATCCGCACATCTGTAGCGCTGTCGCGCGAAGAGAGCGAACGCCGCCAGCAACAGGCTGAAGCCGCCTAAACCAAGGCTTCCGCCCGCCCCCAAAAAGCGCGTTCCCCGAAAGGGGACGCGCTTTTTCTTTGGGGCTTTCCCGCTTCAGAAGCGCCCTAGCTGCCCCCCCCAAGAAACAGGAAAAACACGGCCCAAGGCAGGATTTCGAGCCCGAGCAGCAGCAGCACAGTGAGCCTTGCAATCACCCCGTGAAAGCGGCGCCACAGCACGATTGCCAAGCCGATGCACAGCAGCATTTCCAGAGGCCCGATGAGCCAGCCGTAGTGGTCCGGGTCCCAGTAGCTGACGGGCGAATGGAACACCCAGTCGCTCAGAGGCCAGAACTGTCGGCGCGCATCATCGTTGTGCAGCAGGAAGTCCGAGGCCACGTGCAGCAGCCCCGATCCGGCGAAGGCGCGCAGCGCTGCCCCGCCCCACGCCAGGGACAGGGCAAACAAAGCCCCCCAGAGGATCAGGCTGTTGTCGATGGCAAAGATCGTCTGCCAGCTGTCGGAAAAGTAGTACTCGCCAAAGACCGTCTCCGGCGGCACCCCCAGCACATAGATCGCGCCGCCGGCCAGCAGATAGAGCGACAGGTCGGGCAGCAGCGCGCCGAAAACGGCTGCCGCCGTCACCAGCCGCGCGCCCGGTTTGGCGAAGACGGCGGCGCCGAGCAGAAGATGGGCGGGGGTGTTCATCGATCCGGGGCTTGCCTTCTGCGCGTGACGGGGTATCCGAAGTAGGACCATAGAGGGAGCGGCGCGGATGGCCAAATCAATCATGCTGCAGGGGGCGGGCAGCAATGTCGGCAAGTCGATCCTCATGGCCGGGCTGTGCCGCGCCTACAGCCGCCGTGGCCTCGCCGTCCGCCCCTTCAAGCCCCAGAACATGTCCAACAACGCTGCGGTGACGGCCGATGGCGGCGAGATCGGCCGCGCGCAGGCGCTGCAGGCGCGCGCCTGTGGCGCGGCGCCCTTGGTGGATATGAACCCGGTGCTGCTGAAGCCGGAGACCGACACCGGCGCACAAGTGGTGGTGCGCGGCCAACGCCGCGCCACGGTGAAGGCGCGCGACTATGGCAAGATGAAGGGGCAGCTGCTGCCCGAGGTGCTTGCGAGCTTTCACCGGCTGGCGCAAACCTGCGATCTTGTCCTTGTGGAAGGGGCCGGAAGCCCCGCCGAGATCAATCTGCGGGCGGGTGACATTGCCAATATGGGCTTTGCCGAGGCTGCAAACGTGCCCGTGGTGCTGATCGGTGACATTGATCGTGGCGGTGTCATCGCCCAACTCGTGGGGACCGATGCCGTGCTGTCAGAGGCGGATCGCGCGCGTATCAAGGGCTTTGCCATCAACAAGTTCCGTGGCGACCCAAGCCTCTTTGACGAAGGGATGACCGCCATCGCAACGCGCACCGGCTGGGTGCCGCTTGGTGTGGTGCCCTGGTTTTCAGATGCGTGGAAGCTACCAGCAGAAGACGTGATGGACATAACGTCCTCAAAAGGCAAAGGCCTGAAGATCGCCGTCCCCCGGCTTTCGCGGATCGCCAATTTCGACGATCTGGACCCGCTGGCCGCCGAGCCGAACGTGGAGGTCGTGATCGTGCAGGAAGGTGCGCCCCTGCCCGGTGACGCCGATCTGATACTGATCCCGGGCAGCAAATCCACCATTGCCGATCTGGCTCATTTCCGCGCCCAAGGCTGGGACATCGACCTCGCCGCCCATCTTCGGCGCGGTGGCCATGTGCTGGGCATCTGCGGCGGCTACCAGATGCTGGGGCGGTGGATCCACGATCCCGATGGCATCGAGGGCCCTGCGGGCAGCGTAGAGGGGCTTGGGCATCTGGACGTCGAAACCACGATGAAACCTGCAAAGACGCTCGCCCTCACCGCAGCAATCGACATCAGCAGTGGTGCAACTGTCTCGGGGTATGAGATCCATATTGGCGAAACCACTGGCCCCGATTGCGCGAACGGCTGGCTGCAGGTCAATGGCGCACTCCACGGCGCGCAGAGCCCAAACCAGCGCGTGCGCGGCTGCTACCTGCACGGGCTCTTCGCCAGCGATGCGTTCCGCCACACCTCGCTCGCCCGCCTTGGCGGCACGCCGGGTGTTTCGGACTACGAGGCCTCCGTCGATGAAACGCTCGACAGGCTGGCAGACCACCTCGAGGCTTGCCTGGACCTCGACGCTCTGCTCGCGATGGCCGATGACGGTCACAAAGGCGCCTGACGGGCGCCGCGGGGGCTCTGCCCCCGCACCCCCGAGGTATTTGTGGCAAGAGGAAATGGGGCCCCTTCATCCTGGCGAAAATATCCCGGGGTGCGGGGCAGAGCCCCGCGAAAAGTCTGGCAGCAGTCAAACACGGCCGCCTATGCAGATTGGCAAAGAGCGCTCACGCCGGGGAGGTTTGGCGGATCAGTCGAAGTCCTGGCTGGCGACGATCCGGTGAATTTCGGTCCGCACGAGCTTGCGCACGTTGCGGGTGATGCGCTCGCCCAGCACACCCTGCAGTTCTTCGCGCACGAGATCGCGAACCATCTGGCGCAGGGTTTCTTCGTCGAGAAGCACGGCGTCTTCGTCCTCGGCCATGCTGGTGAAAACATCTGCGTCCGGCTCGACCTCGTCCCCGCCCTCCGCAATAGACTCCGCTACGGGCTCTTCCTGGGCGGAGTCTGATACAGGCTCGAAAGCCGGCTCCGTGTCCGGCGCGTGATGCCCGGCCTCGGGCGCGCTGCGCAGGAAGCTCGGAAGCTCTCCGTGTGACTCCTCCACGTCGGCCGGTGCCTCCGGCTCAGCCGCTACAGCGATTTCAGGCTCCGACTCTGGATCCGCAGCCCTGGCGCGTGTTGGTACAACCCGCAGCGGCTCCAC
Organism: Pseudoruegeria sp. SHC-113; assembly: GCF_025376885.1. Lineage (NCBI taxonomy): Bacteria > Pseudomonadati > Pseudomonadota > Alphaproteobacteria > Rhodobacterales > Roseobacteraceae > Pseudoruegeria > Pseudoruegeria sp. SHC-113. Next base: position 1,113,755 of record NZ_JAHUBR010000001.1, on the reverse strand, counting down.
CTCGGGGCTCGAGCCTTCCTCTTCGCTGCCGTCGGGCTCGTAGACATGGCCCTGATCGCCGACCACGGCTTCAAGTTCAGCAATGGTGCGTTCAAGGCTGGCAAGGCGCGAATCCGCAAGGGGGGCGCGGGGCCATTCATCGCTGCCGAAGACCTCCTCGAAAGAGGCGAAAGGATCCTCCTCGCCCGCAAGCTGAGGTGTTGCCTCGGAAGCCTTCGAGACATGCTCTTGCGGGGCATCCACCGGACGCAAGAGAAGCGGTTCTGAGGGGCTGGCCGCGCGCGGGGCCTCGGTTTCGTGAGAGGGTGCGGGGGAAATCCGCTGCGCCGGTGTCAGCACGAGTTTTTCAACCGTGGCAGACGCGCGACTTTCGCGCGGTTCCGGTTTCGAGTCTGATTTCACGTCGGCCAGCGGGGCACGGCTGCGCACCTCTTCGGAAACGAGCCGCCGGATGGAGCTTAAAACGTCCTCATATTCCGCCCTGGTTTCCATCGCTGACCTGCTTTTTTCTGTATAGCCTCGCCGCTCATAGTAGCGGCAAGGCCTTGTTCACACAACAGATTGTCGAAAATGCGACGATTACTGTTTGCCGATGGCCCGCAGGACGCGATCCAGCTCGCGCCCCTGCGCGCTCAGGCCGGCGGGCGCGTTGCGCACCGAATTGTAGTAGGCCGCCGGATCATAAGTGGGCACGTTCAGCCCCAGATGTTCCACGCTCATCAGACCCATGGACGACAAAAGCTGGTACGTCGCGATGTAGACATCGATCTGGGCGGAGACGAGATCGGCCTGCGCGTCGAGCAGATCCTGTTCCGCGTCAAGCACGTCCAGCGTCGTGCGCGCGCCGAGCTGGGCTTCCTCGCGGGTACCGTCGAAGGCTTCCTGCGCGGCCCGCACCTGCTGGGTGCCGGCGCGCACGCTGGCCTCGGCCACGAGGATCGCCGACCACGCGTTGCCGACTTCCTGCCCCAGCGCATGGCGCACCACATGCAGCGCGCCGCGGGCGGCATCGCGCTGCGCGATGGCCTGCCGGCTTTGCGACGCCAGCGCGCCGCCCTGGTAAATCGGGCCAGAGAGCGTCAGCCCGACGCGGGCGTCATCCCGGCTGTTGCCCGTCGAGAGATCGCCGAAATTGTGGGTCACATCGGCAAAGCCCCGCACCGTGGGCCGTTTGAGCGAATCCGCCCGCGCGATGTTGATCTCGGAGATCGTCACGTTGCGCTTGGCCTGTGCCATGTCCGGGTGGCTGCGGATCGAGATGTCCCGCGCGGTTTCCAGCGACTCTGCGGTGCGCGGCAGGGCGCCGGGGGCACCGGGGCTCGTCGGGTAAACGCCCACGGCTGCACGGTATTCCTCACGGGATTGCGCCAGGTTGCCCTGCGCGGCTGCAAGCGTTGAGCGGGCGGAAGCCAGTCGGGCCTCGGCGAGCGAAACATCCGTGCGCGTCACTTCCCCGACCTCGAAGCGATCCTGCGCGGCGCGCAGTTCTTCGGCGATCAGGCGCACGGAGTTCTCGGCAAGCGAGACGAATTCGATGCTCCGGCGCACATTCATATGCGCGGCAAGCGCGCGCAGAAGCACATCCTGCTCGATGCCCTTCAGCGCATCGCGCGTGGCCAGCACCGTTTCCTTGGCGGCGTCGATCGAGAGCCGCGTGCGGCCGAAATCATAGAGCAACAGGCTTGCGGTCAGGGCGACGTTTCCAGTAGCCGTCTCGTTGATGCTGGAGCTTGTGAAGGCCGTGGAGCCGTAGGTGTAGCCCGCGGAATATTCCAGAGCGGGGCGAAGAGCCGCAACGGATTGCGCCACGTCTTCGTCGGCGGCGCGCAACACGGCGCGGTTCTGCTGGATGAGGCCCGAGTGGTTGTAGGCCCCGATCAGCGTGTCCGACAGGGATTGGGCGTGGGCCGCGGGTGCGCAAAGGCACGTTGCCGCCGCCAGCGCCGCCAGTTTCGATTTCCAGGTGCTGCTCGACATCTCGTTTTCCTTTTTTGGCGCGGGCGTTCTCGCCCTGCGCTTACAATGCGAAGTGGGCTTCCCGCGCAAACCCCGGCAAGACAGGCGCGCCGACGTTGCAGACAAACCGCCAGGAGATCCGCCCGTCGATCTTGGTGCCGACCTTGAGGATGCCAAGATCGCCATCGGCGAAGATACACCCGATCCGGCCACCTTCCTTCAGCTGCGCCAAGAGGCCATCCGGCAGGATCTCCACCGCGCCTTGCAGCGTGATCACATCATAGGGGCCGTGCTTGGGCGCGCCATTTGTAAGGGCGCGCTCCAGGATCACGGCATTGTCGATCCCCGCGTCCGCAAGGATCCCCTGCCCTTCTTCGGCCAGCCCTTCCATGGGCTCGACTGCCACGACAGCCTCCGCAAGGCGCGCGATGAGCGCTGCCGAGTAGCCAAGGCCACAGCCCACGTCGAGCACCAGTTCGCTGGGCTGAATGTCCAGCGCATCGAGCATCTTGGCAAGGCTGCGCGGCTCCAGCAGAACGCGATCCCGGCCGATACTCAGGGTCTCCCCCACATAGGCGGCCTCGCGCAGGGAGCCCGGCACGAAATGCTCGCGCGGGACGGTCAACATGGCGTCGATAATGGGGAACTTCGTCACGTCAGAGGGGCGGATCTGTGTGTCCACCATCAGCCTGCGGCGTTGCTCGAAATCCGGCATGGGCAATACTCTTGCGTGCGGTCCTGTATACGTGATGTTTTTTGCCACATCAGGCCCAGCGGAGCAACTGCGCAGTTTCCCCCATTTCCGCGCTTGCAGAGCCTCGGGTAGTCGTATATCCACCGCCCTACCTCTTCGGCGAGTTGGCGGAGTGGTGACGCAGCGGATTGCAAATCCGTGTACACCGGTTCGATTCCGGTACTCGCCTCCAATATCCCGCCCATAGAGACCGCATGATTATTGGCTCACCAACCGGGTAGGTTGGCCGGGCGTGCTGAGGGCTTTGGGCTTAAGCATAGTCTGCCCTCCGGCGCTAGCGCTTCAGTCAAGGGTCCAACGTCAAAGCGCGCTTGTTCGCGCGCCCCACGCGGTTAAGTCTGAAGCGAAACAGATTCAAAAGAGCGGACAATCAGGCGATGAACAAAACCCTACGGGAACAGGATTTCGAACAGGATCTGAACCAGTTGGTGAAGGGGGACAAGGACATCTCCACTGTACTCGCCCAATACAGAAAAGATGTATCAGACTGGGGCGGAACGGTGAGAAGCCGCACGATCGGCGCGGCCTGTCTGGTCATTTTGGTCGTTGCCGTGATTTTCTGACACACATGCGGCTCGCGGAGTCGCCGATGTCGCAGTGTTGAAGCCAAACTGTCTGGCTTGAGGCCTGATCGCGCGGGATATCCACCCCTTGGCGCGAGCGACACAGCCGTCGATAAAGCGAAAACACCAGGCCAAAGGTTGGTGAGCACGAACGGTCATCCACAAGGCTGGGTGGCGGTGCTGTCAGACGGTTTCGAACTCGTCTCAGCTAGGACAGCATAACTGCCCTTAAGTGGCACAAAGTTGCCGCCACTCGGTCAGAGCCGCAGCACGGTTTACCTTGAAATTCGATATTGAGGTGAGGCTACGTCCCGGATTGAAGAGGTTATAGATGACGCATGGAGGGCAGCGAATTTCTGCAAAATTCGCATGCGCCTGAAGCGAAGCATCTCTTGTTCCCGTCGTCGGAAGGGCAAGTGCAAATTCTCAGCACGGTTTTTCAGCCAGCGACCGGTTTCCTGGCGATGATCGGCGCCAAACTCCTTTAACGCAGCACCATAGGGCCTAAGCCGATCGGTCACGATCACTTCGGGACGACTGTGCTTGCGCATTGATTTCCTTAGAAGTTTTAGCGCAGCCTTTTTGTCTGGCTTCCAAGTGACGTGGCTCTCGGGTATCTCGCCTTAGTGGTCCACGGCGCGCCAGAGGCAGTGCCGCTCGCCGTTTATCTACACGAAAACCTCATCCAGATACCAACGCCAGTCGGTAGATTTCATACCGGCAATTCGTCGTTTCCGGATCTCGGTGGCGAACATCGGACCAATCCGATGCCACCAATACCGCACGGCTTCATGGCTTACATCAACGCCGCGCACGTGGAGGAGATCCTCCACATTTCGAAGCGACAGAGGAAATCGATTGTACATCATGACCGCCAGGCGGATGACTTCTGGTGACGTTCAAAAGTAGCGGAATGGGGATTGTTTGCCATTGGGCAACGCCACTTCCTCGCCCTGCCCGCATCAAGCAGCACTCCTCTGACAAGACCTTCACACCGGTCCAAGCGCTCTAGCTATCGACCTAAGGCGACCGCCCGCGTGGTGGAAAAACATGGTGTAGCTTTCACAAAAGTAGTTGTGCCCGGCTTCACCGTCTTTCGACGCAATCAAGCGGTGCTTGGGACACCCACCGTTACATGCAAAACGGAACTTGCAAGTTTGGCACTGGGTTGTAAGCGTTTCCTTTTTGGCCGCCCCAAAGGCTTTTGCACGTTCGGACCATACAAGTTCGTCCATTGGCGCCTTGCCGATGTTGCCAAGCTTATACTCGGGATAGACAAAGTGGTCGCAGGCATAGAGGTCGCCATTGTGCTCCATCGCAAGCGCATTTCCACAGGTTTCGGCAAACACACAGAGTGAGGCCAGACCGCCCGACCAAAGGCCAATTTGGGTTTCAAAGAACTGAACGAACACACGCCCGATATCCTGTCGGTACCAGATATCAAAGATGTCACACAGAAACTTACCATAGGCCCGGGGCGATACGCTCCATGTCGTAATTTCGTTGGCATGGGCCGCGTCGATCTGCGGAGCTGCGGCCAAACCGCCATGCGAACCGGCGCGTTCGACGATTGGAATGAACTGGATATGCGGCGAGCCGAGCTCACGCAGGAACCGATAAACGGTTTTACCCTTTCCGGCATTTCCCCGGTGGACCGTGCAAAGGATATTGAATTCCACCCTATGCCGCCGCAAAATTTCACCCCCTTGCATGACCTTGTCGAAAGTCGGGCGCCCCTGCCTGTCGACACGATAACGATCATGAACCGACTTGGGACCATCGACGCTGAGGCCAACGAGGAAGTTTTCCCGCGCCAAGAAACGCGCCCAGTCATCGTCTAGCAGGATTCCGTTGGTCTGAATGGAGTTGGATATCTGAATGCCGTCAGGACAATGTGTCCGTTGCAGTTCCACGGCCCGCTCAAAAAACGGCAGACCTAATAGTGTCGGCTCTCCACCTTGCCAGGCAAACGCTACCTCTTTCATACCTGCCTTTCGGCTGGTCTCGATCAATGCGCGCACATAATGCTCAAGCATATCCTCGGACATGCGGAATTTCTTTTCCGAGGGGTAAAGCCCTTCTTTCTCCAGATAATAACAATACTTGCAGTCGATGTTGCAGCGCGGCCCCATCGGTTTGGTCATTATGTGGAAAGGCTTAGGGTGGGTCATTTTCCTGTTCGCGCAGTTGATGTAGGCGCTTCAACTTTGTGTGTCGCCCTATTCCGGTCGATACGTGGATTGTCGACGGTTTTCCCCGATCATTTGACAAAGTAGGACACAACCAGCGCAAACTGCCAACAATGCCCCTCGCAGTCGGAGCGACCGGAACACAATCAGATTGCTACCTCGGTCTGGCTGTCGAATATGTGATATTTTACCGGATCAATCTTCAAATGCACCCTTTCGCCGGGCTGGATGTTAATCCGATCGCGGAAGCAGGCGGTGAATTGGCTTTGGCCTTTGCGAAGGAACAACTCAGTTTCCGAGCCCGTCGGTTCGACAACCACAACCTCAGCCGATATTGTGCCCTCGCCTTTCTCCGAGACCAGTTCCATCGCCTCGGGACGAACGCCAAGTGTTACCCTGTCATGCCCCGCCATGCCGTGCGGAAGCCGCACCACATCGCCGTCGGCAAATCGCGCTTGGTCGTGTTGGTCGCCCGACAGCGGCACGTCGAAAAAGTTCATCGCCGGTGAGCCAAGGAATGACCCGACAAATCGGTTGGCTGGCTTGTCGTAAAGCTCAAGCGGTGTGCCAACCTGCTCGATTTGGCCATCGCGAAGCACAACGATGCGATCGGCAAGCGTCATGGCCTCAATCTGGTCATGGGTCACGTAGACCGTCGTTGTTCGCAATTTCTGGTGCAGTTCCTTCAACTCGGCCCGCATCCTGACGCGCAGCTTGGCATCAAGGTTCGATAATGGTTCGTCAAACAGGAACACCTCGGGTTCGCGTACGATGGCACGCCCCATGGCGACACGCTGGCGCTGCCCACCGGACAGCTCTCTCGGAAAACGGTCAAGAAAGGGTTCCAAGCCCAAGATCTCGGCAGCGGGTCCGATCAATTGCCTTTGTTCAGCCGCCGATTTACCGGATAGCTTCAGAGAAAAGGACATGTTCTGTGCCACCGTCATATGCGGATAAAGCGCGTATGACTGGAACACCATCGCAATGCCGCGATCGCGCGCGGGCACATCGTTCACCCTCTGGCCTCCGATCAAAAGGTCGCCGCCCGAAATTGTCTCAAGCCCGGAGATCATCCGCAACAAGGTTGATTTGCCACATCCCGACGGACCAACAAGCACGAGAAACTCGCCTTCACGGATTTCGAGATCAATACCCTTGATCACGTCAACCTGACCGAAAGTCTTGCTGACGCGCTTAAGTTCAACCGTTGCCATTTGGCGCTCCTTCTATTGACGCGTCAGGGGACGCGAAACGGTAGGTGAGTGTCGACGTCCAGGTTTCGCCGGGATTAAGCGTGGTTCCCGGGCCACTTGTGCCATCCGCATTGCGGTCGCAGTTCGCGGGCTCAATCGCCACGATGTTTCGGCGCGGGCGCGGATCGGACCAAACCTGGAGGTACGGCAGGTTTGCCGTTTCAGTCTCGACCGCGACCGACAATCCGCGCCATTGTCCGGCGGCTGGCCGGTCGAGCACTGTCGTACACACCGGCGCGTCGCCCGCGTTGCGGCACATCGCCGGCGCACATGGCCCGGATCGGCCATTGTCCGGGGGGTCGTGCCTCAACACCGTGTGTCCGTTCAGGCTCACGCTTGTGCCAGCGCCAACTGCAGGAAAGCCGAAATTCGTGTGATAAAGGATGCGGAATTCAGCGGTTTCCGGTCCGATATTTTCGACCGTGTCCACAAGGCGCAGTTCCGTGCCGCCAATTGGCGCTTCGATCCGCCGGGTCAACGCAAAAGACGGACCTGACAGGTGAGCTTTGACAATCTCACCTTGCGCGAACAAAAACGGTCGACCGGCGTCCCAATCCTCTCCATGAGAAGTGATGCGGGCAGGTGTGAGCGGCAGCGTCCCGTGCAGCGGTAAACCGTTCCGCGGTTGTCGCACGTTGTCGAGGCCACAGGTCAACAGGAAGCCCGTCAAAGCGCGGTCAACTCCGGTGCCATTGTCACCATGAGGATTGTGAAGTTTCGGAGATGTCGTGCCGCCCGGATGTTGCCATGCGACCGGCATGCCATGGTACCAAAGCGGACCAATGTCCATGGTCCGGTCTGACAACACCCAGAAATCCAACCCGCCTCCGGTTGAAAATGCCAGCGCCTGAAGGCCGCGTTCCGGCCCATCATCCAGCGTAATCCGGCGCACCGAAGCCAGTTGCCGGCGGTCGCCGGTCAATTCGGTCAGACGTTCGCGCGCCGTCGGCACGGGGCCAATGATCATGACACGCACTCCGGTTCGGTAAGATCAAAGCGGCGAAAAGCTTCCGCCGGGGCGGAAACTGCGCTCATCCGGGCGCCCAGAAGCCTGATCATACGCGCTTCGGCAGCGGGATCATGCAGCGGCTTGGTTTGTCCCGGATCAGTTTGCAGGTCATACAGAACTGTTTTGGTTTCCATCAGGCAACCCGGTCCATAGGTGTTGAACATCGCGCTTGAAGGGCGCACCGGCACCTTGAGCAACGGCATGTTGCGGCTGAAGGGCATTGGCGGCGAAAGTTCCGCCTCGGTCAGCTCATCCTCGGCAAAGAAATCGAAAATATGCGTCGGCATGAGAGTGTACTGGAACAGCTCCTGCTGCATCAGATCTTCGGGGAACCGGAAATAGGTGTATCGCCCGTCGGTCACATTGGCCGCACCTCCGAAAAAGCCAAACATCACCGCATCATGCCCCGGCGCGCCTTGCAGCATCGGAACCAAAGAGCGGCCCTGCACGGACTCGGGACGTGGGCCGTCATGCAGATCAAGAAAGGTCGCGCAAAGATCCGGTGTCTGGGTCAGCGCATCGACACGAGCCCCCGGTGTTGGAAAGCGCGGGTCGTGCAGGAAGAGCGGGATATGCGCCAGTTCCTCGTACAGGTTCATCCGGTTCTTGGCCCAGAAGTCGTGTTCTCCCAACAGAAACCCATGATCTGTTGTCACCACAAGCGCGGTGTCCTGCCAAAGATCGTGGGTATCGAACGCATCCAGAACCTGCCCCAAAAGCGCATCACAATGGGCGATCGAGGCCAAGTAATTTGCTCGCAACTCTCTGTCTTCGACGGTATCGCCACGGCCATGCCCATAAGGCGGCCAGTCACGGATTGGCCCATCCCAACCACTATCGAATTCAGCCTTGAAACGATCCGGCGCGTGGAATGGTTCGTGCGGGTCGAAACATTCGATCTGGAGGAACCAGTTATCCGTGTCCCGATTGGTTTCGATAAATTCGAGCCCCGCCTGCACGGTCTGGTAGGACGGGAACTCATCCTCGGCGGCAATGCGTTTGCGGTTCAGCATATGCGCGCGCGGATAGCTTCGGGGCTTCTCGCTGAACTGGGCAGGGTGGTACTTGGTGCGCAGCGTATCAAAATCCGGCGACACTTCTGCCACCCATCGGTCCCCCTCCTGACCCCGGATCAAGTCATAGCTGTCATATCGGTTATGATAGGTGGCCCCCCCGTCTTCCCAATAATGGAAGTGGTCGGTCGCAAGGTGGCTGTAAGTTCCCTTGGCCTTTTGCAGAACCTCGGTGAAACAGATGTCGAACGGCTCTACCGGCCCCCAGGACCGGTGCATGAACCCCAGCCGCCCCGTCAGGATGTCACGCCGCGCCGGCATGCAAGGCATCGAGCCAACATAGTGCTTGTCAAAGGTCGCGCTGCGGGCTGCCAGCCGGGCAAAGTTCGGAGTCGCCAGCGCCTTGCCGCCATAGGGTTCCAGCATGTGCCGGTTCAGGCTGTCGAACAGAAGGAATACGGTTCGCATCGGGATCGATCCTTATTTCACAGCGCCAGAGGTCAGCCCGCGCACAATGAAGCGTTGGGCAAAGATCAGAAGGATGAAGGCAGGCACGATGGAAAGGGTCGACGCGGCGGCCATTTCGGTAAACGCGATGGTATTTTCCTGAGCGTATTTGCCGATCCCAAGCGGTACCGTTGCGGTGTCACGCTGGGTCAGGGTCAGGGCCACCGGGAATTCATTCCACGAGAAGATGAAGCAAAGAATGCCGGTTGCCGCCAGACCGGGGCGCACGATGGGCACGACCACGGACCACAAAACCTGCGGCGTCCTTGCACCGTCGATCTGGGCGGCCTCAACCAGCTCTTTCGGGACATCCTTGATGAACACGCCCATCATCCACAGCGCCATGGGCAGGTTGATCGTCGTATGGGCAAGGATGATGCCCGCATAGGTGTTGTCCAGGCCAACCGCGCGGAACATCGTGTACCAAGCCCCCGCAAGCGTGATCGGGGGCACCATGTGAAAGATCACGGACCACGCCAGAAGACCCCGCAAAACCCAATCAGCCCAGGTCAGCCGGTAAAGCGAAAATGCAGCCAATGTCGCGACCGACAGAACGATACCCGTAGACGCCAGCGCGATGATGGCCGAGTTTTTGAAGTTGTTGACGAAATCCGAGGTTTTCGAGTTGATGACAGCGTCATAGCCAAACAGCGTCGGGGTGAATTTCCATTGCCCCATCAGAAGGGCGATCTGGGTCTTGAAAGATGCCACGACGATCCAGAAAAAAGGAAACAGCACGATCAGGGCAAAGCCGATCAGGACCGCATGGCGGGCAAGCGGTGCGGTGCGCGAATGGTCGATCATGCGTTCGGTCCTTTCTTGGTGGCAAAGCGCGAGGCGAGGATGATCAAGGTTGCAATCACGGCGATGGTTGCCAGCGACATGGCCGATCCGTACCCGATCTGATCCTCGGTAAAGAAACGGCGGTAGATGGTATAACTGATCACTTCCGTGGACGTCCCCGGCCCCCCTCCCGTCAAAAGGTAGATCTCGTCAAACACCTTGAAGGCCAGGATCATTCGGAAAATGAACGTGACGATAATCGCGGGCAGCATCAGCGGCAAAACGATATGGCGCAGTACCTGCCAGCGGCCGGCGCCATCGATCTCGGCGGCCTCGAAAATATCCTGCGGCAGGCTTTCGAGACTGGCCAGCATCAGCAGAAAACAAAACGGCGTCCAATGCCAAACATCAACGATGATCACACTCATCAAGGCAAGATCAGGATTGCCCAGCCAGTCGACGGGATTACCACCCAGCCACAGGATCACCTGGTTGATCACTCCGAAATCGTAAGAATACATCAGCTTCCAGATCGCGCCGATGATGATGCCGGGCACCAGGATCGGAAGAATAAAGACCGTGCGATAGAAGATGCGGAAGCGCGTGACGCGGGTCGTCAGCAAGGCCAGCCAGAACCCCAGAACCATCTGGAACGCGACCGCGACAACCGAGAAGATTATCGTGTTCAGAATACCGGCCTTGAACAACGTGTCCTTGGCCAGATGGGCATAGTTGCGAAGGCCTTCCCATTCCCACACAGCTTGCCTGTCGACCCACTCGACCTTGTGAAACCCAAGCGCGCCAAGATTGAATAGCGGCAGGATGGTTAGGACGAGAAACAGAATCACGGCAGGGGCCAGCGTGGCATAGCGCCAGAAAGTGTCCGATCGCATGGTGGGTATTCCTTCGGTCAAAGCGGCCGCCCGGCTCATCACACCGGGCGGCCTTGGGAGGAGATCACTCGAGGTCAGGCAGGACGGGGGCATCATAGCCCGCGCTTGTCATGATCTCGGCGATTTCCGCAGCGGCGGTGTTCAGCGCGTCTTTCAGCTCGAGCTGACCACCAATAGCTTCGTTCAAGCGCAGTTCGGTAATGGCAAGGACCTGGCTGGCCTCGGGGATCAGGAAGGTCAGACCGGCATTCGGGATGGCCTCGGCCATTGCCTTCATCCAGCGGAATTCCTGCGTTTCCGACATCGGTCCTTCCAGGATCGCACGGCTCACAGGAGCGGATCCGGCACGGGCATAAGCCTCTTGCGCCTCATCAGTCTGGAACCACTCCAAGAAGGCCAGCGCAGCTTGTTTGCGCTCGTCCGGCACGTTCTTGGGTACGCCTGCCAGCCAGTGGCCAAGCGGTGTGGCACCGGGGAAATCAGCGGAAGAGGGCGGCGCCGCATAGTTCACTTTGTTCACGACGGCCGACTGGTTCGGGTCGTCAAAAAGTCCAGGTGCCAAAACGGACATGATGTGCCCGGCTTTACCAGTTGCCATGTTCTGGATCACGTTGGTCTGCGTCTGACCTGCAGTCGAGGGATGCCCGACCTCGTTGGCAAACTTCAGATAGGTTTCCATACCGGCAAGGGTTTCAGGGCTGTTGATCGTGATCGTGTAATCGCCCGCTTTCTGGTCTTTGAAAATGCCGCCGCCATGCGACCAGAGATAGGGAAAGACATCAAAGGTGACATCAAACGCCCCGCGTTGACCACGCTGGCTGATACCATACATCTTTGGCGGGTTGTTCAGCGCCTTGGCATTGGCGAAAAGCTCGTCCCAGGTTGCCGGCACTTTCAGACCATTTTCTTCATAGAGATCCGCGCGATAGTGCAGGATCAGAATGTTGGGGTTTACCGGAACGGTCATCAGCTTGCCGTCACCGTCGCAGGATACGGTCGCGGCGCTATTGTCCCAGCAAACACTTTCGTCGAAGTCGTAAATGGCGTCGGACAGTTTGAAACCGGCGTCAATGTCGGTCAGCGGGTCCATGAAACCACCCTTGTAGAACTCGACAAAGAAGCCGGCATTCATGATCAAGATATCGAACGGGCTTTCGTCAGTGCGAACGGCCGTGCGTTGTTTCTCCAACGACCCAGCAAAAGGGTTCACATCCAGTTCAACCGTATTGCCGGTTTTCTCTTCGTACAGCTCGACAACGTTCTGAAAGCCGGGAAACCAGGGCGACTGATTGATGACGATGGTGATTGGTGCTTCTTCTGCCATGACCGGTGCGGCCAGAGCGGCGGCCATTGCGGTTCCGGCCAGCAATCCAGCCAAACAGAACCGATCACCCCAAAGGTGTTTTTTCATTGCGGATCTCCTCCCATTGAATTCTGGCGTCGAACACACATTGTCCGGCCAGAAGGTTCTGCAACTATGTCAAGCCCCACATCATTCGTGAAATGATAAAACCTTCGATCCCCATAGCTAATGGCTATGGCGTTCAGTTTACCGGATCCAAAGCGCAGATTTCCTTGAGTTTTTCTGCCACGAACAGTGCGGCCGGAGACAATAGTTTTGGCTTGCGAAAGATCAGCCCCGCTGCGCGCGACGATGCAAGACCGGGAACATCAATCTCGACCAGCCCCCTGCCTTCCGGGATCGCCAGGACAGACCGTGTTGTGTAGAGCAACACATCGCATTGCTGCGCAAAGCCCAGAAGGAAGGTTTGCGAATTACTTTCGACGATTGGCTCGGGCGGAGTTTCGCCCAGGCTGATGACCTTCCCGTCCAGCTTGCGTCGGGCCAATGTGTGCTTGGGTGGCAGCGCCCAATTCTGTGCCAACGCTTCGGCATGTGGAACAGAACCCTGCCCGGCAAGTGCATGAGAAGGCCGGCCGGTGACGATCAGCGCATCATCGGTCAATGGCTCGTAATCATAGTCCGATGTCTCACCGGACAAGGGTTTTTCAGCGACCACAAAATCCAGCGCGCCATCATCAAGCCCGGCCAGAAGCCGCTCGTCAAAGCCACTTGAGACATATATCCCCAATCCCGGCCGATCCCGCAGCGCCGCAGCGATTGCCTCCGGCAACATACGACGTACCCATGACGGCCCCGCCCCAATGCGCACCTGCCCGGCTGTTCCATCCCGCAACATCTCGACCTCGTCCACGGCATCGGCCACCTGCGCCGCGACCAAACGGGCGTGACGAAGAAGCTGATCACCGATGACCGTGGTCTCTACCCCATATGCCGTTCTTCGGAACAACGGCGCCTTCAGCTGATGTTCAAGAAGCTGGATTGCTTTGGACAGAGTCGGCTGTGCAACATTCAGAGAGTCCGCAGCCTTGGTGATATTGCCCATTTCGGCCGTACGCAAAAAGTAACTCAGCAACCGAAGGTCTATTTTGGTTTGAGCCACTTTGACCTCCATGCAAATCCCGGGCACCGGCGATCATCGCAGAGGACGGGGGATTTGCAATACAAGCAGTCGGCATCGACGCGGACACGCTGGCGATGATGAACGAGATCGACCGTGTGTTCACCAGATACCCGTTCTTCGGGTCGCGGCAGATCGCTGGCTATCTGCGCCGGGAAGGGATTGTTGTCGGGCGTCATCGCGTCAGGAGACTGATGGCGAAGATGGGCCTCGAGGCGATCTACAAAAGGCCCAAAACCAGCCAGCCGCACCCCCACCATCCAGTGTATCCGTATCTGCTGAGAAAGATGCAGATCCAGCGCCTGAACCAAGTATGGTGCGCCGACATCACTTTCGTGCGAGTGCGCAATGGGGAGACGAAGGGAGACTTCCCCCCTCCAACTAACCGCATGTTATCACTTTGCTTTTCGCTCTGACGTTGTCCATTTTGAGCGTTGTCCTTGTTGGACAACAGCATGTGCGACGCGGTAGCGCAAGCATTGGTGGACATCATTGAGAATTTCTCTGCCGCCTTAAGGCCCACCATTACAGAAGGATCGCTTTAGGTTCCCCCATCGAGAAGCAAGTCGGCTGGGCCTGTATTTGACTTAATGCCCGGTGGGCGGGTTGTCCCCTACGCTCAAGCCTGAGAAGTAACAGACGCGGTCTCCCCAGTGACGCTGGGGTGTGCAGCTTCAGGGGTGTGTATTCTGCACAGGCTCAGCAGGCTCTCTCAAAGCACCAAACCGCACTTTGGAAACGGAAAAACCATGACAAAACAACACCCTGCCCGGCCAGCGCGGCAGAACGTGAGCCTTCGCTACATCACTACGAATCCTGGAGTATTTCAGTTTCGGCATTTTGAAGTCGATCAGCACCATGTGGACGAACTTGCTAAGGTGCTGGACAACGGAAACGTGCTTGATCCAATAACGATTTGGATGGATCCGGACAAAGAACAGATGGTCGTCGTGGATGGCCATCACAGGCTCGCTGCATACCGGCAAGCGGAATGGCGGAAGAAAGTCCCCGTCGTAGTTCATCAATGCGGAATCGAACAAGCTCAATTGATGGCTTTGGCTGAGAACAGCAAGGCTCGACTGCCATTGACGTCCGAGGAAAGAACCGACGCAGCGTGGAGGCTCGTGTGTCTTGGTCCGAGTATCTACAGCAGAAAAGCCATCGCAAAGGCAACTGGTGCAAGCGAGCGCACCGTCGCCAACATGCGAAGCACTCTAAGAGCACTTCAGGAGCTTAACCCCGATGACGGTCTGCCCAAGCACTGGCGACAGGCGATGGCTACTCTGAAGGACCGGGAAAGGCGGGAGTATACCGAAGAGGAGCGAGAATTGATGATTGAGGCAAAGACAGCTGAGCTGGATGAAAAGATTGGTCGCGACCTCGGCTTCATGGCAGGCCTGCAGGTTGAGGCGGCATGCGCCGTGGTAGCAAAGCGGCTCGGACGAAAAGGGCTACAGTACCTCTACGATGAATACATTCACTACGAGCTTGGGGACATGATCGACCCTTATTGCCTCATGGACGATGACGGCGACGTGGACTGAACTTCCTCCCTTACCATTACATCCCCAGCCCTTACCCAATGGGACCCGACGTGTTTTACGCCGCACATTTTTCAGAGCATCATCATAAACACGGAGATGAATGTTCTCCCCCGTAGGCTTGCGAAAGAGGGGCGTTCTCTGAGCAAGAGAGGGGGGGCCACCCGTAGGACACCCCCTCAGAGGCTCGCTCAGCGCCCCTCAGAGGCAAGCGTGAAATTGGGCGTCAGTCGAAGCCTGAAGCGACCGCAGCACTACAGTAAATTCCGACCAGATGGGGAGCGCAACAGTTCCACTGACAAGCGGGATGTGACGAACGGGCCGCGCTGGGCGTAGACGCACCTGAAAGGAGGGAAGGCTTTGAAAATTAGGACGGTCGTAACGCATGTCCTTCAAATGCTAAAGCAAAGTAAGGCCCTGTTATTAGCCCCCATTTGCATTGAAAGCCCTGCCGTCATCGTTGAGCGGACGAGGTGGAGGACGATAAGCCCCAGACCACATGTGTCGCGATGGGGTATACCCTTACTGAACACTGCGACAGAACAGATTGCGTGTCCTTTTAGGGTTGCTTTCAGAAATACAGGACAATACAGAGGAAGGGTCAAAGACCCAAAAAGGACAAACAACGATGGCTACATACGGATACGCGCGTGTCTCTACCGCAGATCAAGACCTGACGATACAGCGCGAAGCGTTAAGTGCGGCGGGCTGCGAGATCATCCGTGAGGAGAAGATCAGCGGGACAAGCAGACAGGGGCGCGAAGAATTGAAGACCTTGATGGATTTCCTGAGGCCGGGAGACGTGCTGGTCGTGACGCGGCTTGATCGCCTTGCCCGCTCAATGGACGATCTCTCCGGGATCGCCAGAGAGCTTCAAGAGAATGGTGTGGCGCTTAAAGCGACAGAGCAGCCTGTGGATACCAGTAGTGCAGCTGGCAAGGCCTTCTTCCAAATGCTTGGGGTCTTCGCTGAGTTCGAAACGAACTTGCGGCGTGAACGGCAGATGGAAGGGATCGCCAAAGCGAAAGCTGCGGGGATCTACAGGGGACGCAAACCGTCCATCGACGTAGACGAAGTGAAGAGGCTCAGGGATGTTGAGGGTATGGGAGCGACAGAAATTGCCCGAGAACTTGGGATCGCGAGGACGTCGGTTTACAGAGTTCTTAGGTGATCTTTTTGCCTGTATTTGTTTCTCTGAAGATCCGGCAAACCGGGTGACCGGTCTTCCGAAAATCGCCGCTACAGATGTCTGGCCAAGAAGCAATTTCACATCTAAAAGTTGTGCACATCCATTGGACTAAAACAAGGTATTTCCATGTCGCGTTGGGCTGAGCAGTTTGAAGGTCATCAAATCCATAACTCACTTGCGCAACTGAGGGAGTGGCTGAACGTTAATGTTGAGCAAATTGACAGTGAGCATGAGGTCGAACGACGCAGGTTCTTCAAAACTCTCGACGCAATTGGCGTATCATTGAGTGAAGTCGACCCCGAGCTTTTCCCATTGTTGCCGCTCACGCAACTTGATCAGCAACTGCGACAGGCCCAAGTATGGAGCAACCTCAAAACCTATTCATCGAGTCCGAGCGTACAACAACTTCGAGCGGCAAACGATTTTCTTGCAGACAAACTACATCCTTTCGTTGGGCTAATGTTCTCGCGTAATGCGACCGGAGTGACGCCCAAGCTGCGGGAAATCGAAAAAGCATACGACAAGTTTTGCAAAGCGATTGAGACCCGCGAGAAAGACTTTTCCAGTCGCATTGAGCAAGGTGAGACAAAGCTTGCCGAGGTAGAGAAAGCGACTTCGAAACTCAAGCTGGCACTTAGCGATCTCGAAAAACAGACGGATCAAGCTTTCAGCGACTGGCAGGGTGAGTTCACAACAGCTCAAACAACTCGTGCAGAAGAGTTTTCTACAAATCAAATTGAGCGAAGAAAGCAGTTCGATACAGCCCTTCGTGAATGGCGTGACAAATCCGAAGCTGAGGTCAAGAGTATTAGTTCCGACCACAACAAGAAGTTAAGCGATGCTTTCGCGACATTTGAAGAACGCATCAAAACACACCTTCTCGACGCAAAAGCCAAACACAAAGACATTCTCGAAATCCATAAGTTGGTTGGAACAGATGGTGTCGCCGGGGGTTACCAAAAGAGCGCTGAAGATGAGCATAAAGCTGCTAACACTTGGCGGTGGGTAGCGATGGGATCGTTCATTGCTGCCGGCTTGTGGCTTCTTCTGAAGTACTTCATGGGCTTCGAAGCAAACACTGATGGTTCACCGAACTGGCCTGAGTTGCTTGCAGCTGCGTCTCTAACATTTGTCTTTCTCGGCATGGGCGGTTACGCAGCGAGACAGTCGAGCGTCCACCGATTGACAGAACAGCACATGCGTTGGTTCGCCTTGGAGGTGAAAGCGATTGACCCCTTCCTCTCGTCGCTTCCTGACGACATACGTTTTGAACTCAAAAATCAGTTGACCCAAAAACTCTTTGGACAAAACAGAGTAACACCTGAAGCGAAAGACGGCGGTATCGACCCAAGCGCTGTGAAAATGATTTCCGACGTTTTGAAGGCCGCTGGCCGAGGCTAAAACCCGTCCAGATACCCTGCTCGCTGCAACTCGTCCCAGACCTTCCCTTGCGCTTCAACAAGCTGCCCCTCAAGCAAGCCATGGTCATACGCTGAGTTTGACTTACGAGGTCCTGCCCATCCTCCAAGGTCGTTGATTGCTGCCTCGTCAACGTTGGCGCGGCGGGCAACAGTGCGCCATGTGTGGCGGGTCGAGTGAAGGGCGAGGCGTCCGTCAGATTCTTTCCCCAGCTCCTTTCGGCGGAAGCGTGTAAACCACTGCGAGACCGCTGCAGCTTTCCCTGAGGCGGGTCTGATGGGCCACTCGGGAAAGAGCCTGCCAGTCGGGCCATGCGCCGCTACACGGTCCTGTAGAAGCGCTCTGGCGTCACCTACGACGGGAATGAAGCGACGGGCGTTCTTTGTCTTGCCGTCGGTGAGGTCAAAGCCAGATCCATCGTTGCGGACCTGAGCGGAGGAGATCGTTGCAAGCTCGTCCGCACGGCAGCCGGTGGCGATGGCGAGGCGGATCAGATCGCCCTCCTTGGTGCCTCTGCTGGTCGCCTTCAGGAGTTTGGAGAACTCTTTCGGCTGGTAGTCCTGCCGGACCTGTTCACGGTTCCCTGCGGAACGGCGAAGACCCCTCCTGAACTCCCAAGGGTTTCGGGCTTTTCTCCCAAGGTGCCCACTCTCGATTGCCCAGAGCCAGAGCTGTTTCAGCAGATTAACGTTCTTAGCTACCGTCTGAGCTGATAAGCCCTCAGGGCTGCGATGACTGCGGGCTGAGGGGAGGTACACGTCACGAAATCGAAGAGCGACCTCTGGCGTCACGTCCTCCAAGCAGGCAGTCTTCGCTTCATCGCTGAGATGGGCGCGTAGATGCTTGATTGCCGTATCGAGGTTCATAATCGTTGTGCGCTTCAATGGAGCGAAACCGAAGGCGTTTCCGACTTTCCGAGCTTCCACGTACTGGGAGTGAGCAACATCGAGCGGGAACCCCTTCCCTGTGGCAACACGAGCGAAACGCTTGAGCTGGTCCCGAGGAATACCACGCGCCTCAGCTTGCTCCAGCATGTGGTGCAGTACAAACTCTGAGCCTACGTTGGATCCATCATCGCGAGCTTCGGCCTCGGCCTGATCAGCCAAGATTGTCTCCCGCCACTGAACTGCAGAGGCGAGCGAAAAGGTTTCACCGTCGCTCAAACCATCCTGAAGCCTGCGGATGTCGCCCAGCGCGATGTCACGGCGCTTACGGGCCTCGGTTAATTGGCGTGTCCCAAGCCCTCTCTTGATCTCTTTCCCGAGCGGCTTTCCATCCCACGGGTTTGGAACACCCACGAGGTCATGGGGAGTTACCATACGAAACACCCAGCTTTTGCCGGGGCCGCGAGGCTGAACGAGGTATCGCATGTCGTCTGTCTCGGCCTTCCTGTGGTCCATTCTGGACAACAAGCCGTTGGACATCGTCGCAAAAACCTCGCAATAACAACACGTTATGTGTGATGGCGGAGACGAAGGGATTCGAACCCTCGAGACGGTTTCCCGCCTACTCCCTTAGCAGGGGAGCGCCTTCGACCACTCGGCCACGTCTCCGTCGACCCGTGTAATGGGGCGGTTTGCGGAAGACAAGGCGAAAAAGGTGGAAAAAAGCAGGGCTTTGGGTGGGCTGGGTGTTTTCAATAGCTGCATGCTCGCGCGGGCCTATGAACGCGGGCAATGGGCACGGGCTATCCGGCCCGCAGCCCTGCCGCCATGTGTCAGAACAGCATCCGCGCGCGCAGGCCAAAGAGGGTGATGGAGCTTTGCGTTGGATCCAGCAGCGGGTTCTCGATGAACTGCACAGACGGCGTGATCTGAAAGTTCGGCGAAATCGAGAAGCGGTAGAAGGCTTCAGCCGTGAATTGCCGCCCGTCGATGCCGTTGCCCTCGGCCCAGTTCAGGCCGAGCCCTGCCAGATCGGTGTTGCGGCGATACCAGCCGATCCCGGTGGAGAGCGAGCGTTCATAGAGCGCCGCGGTGCCGTCGGATTGCCCGTAGCGCAGGAAAGGGGCCCATGCGTTGCCAAACAGCCAGGACGCGGAGAAGCTGACGCCCTTGTCCTTTGGGCGGCCCAGATCGTCGCTGGCGTCGGATTGCCAAAACGTCAGGTGGATGTTGTCGAAATAGATCCTGCCCGGCCCCGAAGTATAGCCGATCTCAAGGCTCTTGAAGGTTTCGCCACTGGAGAACACGCCGGTGTCCGGCGAAGACGGATCGCCATTTGCATCGGCGATACTAGCGACGGCGTAGACATTCGGGGAAAGCTGCACCCCGGCGGCGAGGCCAAGGCCCGGGTTGGGGGCGTTGATCGTCGGGTTGGTGTTGAAGGCGAGGTTCTGGAAGGCCGTGTAGGGGCTGACGAGGCTGTAGATGTCGAGGAAATCCGTCACGTCGATCTGGCCCGCCTGCAGCGTGAAGCGCCCTTCGGGATCGCGGTAGGTGTAGAAGAGGTTCGTCAGCAGCGTGCCGCTATCGTTGAAAGCCGTGCCGGTGATGGAGAGCGCGCCGGAGTCGAGCCCGAAGAACTGCGGAGCGACCGCGCCATAGGCGTGGCGGTTCTCCAGCTTGAAGGTGTAGGAATGGCCGCCCCCGGCATCATAGGTGCCAAAGAGCCGCGCGATGCCACCACCGGCATCGCCGGAGCCGATGTCGGAATTGCCCCATTGGCCGAGCGCAAGGTAGTCCGCGCCAAAGCTGAAACCGCCTTCTGCCAGCCCATCCTTCCATGCATAGAACCCCGGCAGGGCACTGAGGGGAAAATCGGAGCGGAACTGCGGATCGGTGAGCCCATCGCCGGGCGCGAGCGCCGCTGCGGTGGAAGACGGCCCCGAGAGCCCTTCGGCCTGAACCGCACCTGTCAGCAGGCACCAGCCCCCAAGAAACGCTGCCAAAGTGGATGAGAATCTGCCGTTCATGCGCTTACCTGCGTGTCCTTCTGTTTGTCTGACCTTAACATGATCGCTCGCGTTGGTCTGGAATGCTGCGTTTAGCCTTACCGGACCGGCGCCAGGACGGCCGCCCGTGTGGCTGCGTCTACAGGTGGAGCAGGCGGGTTTGGCTGAAACGGGTTCTTCACGACCGGGCTGACAGTGAAGGTGAATGTCCAGTCTTCCGAGAAGTCGTCCGGGCGGATTACATTCCGCTCCGCGGAGAGGTTCAATTTGACGATCTGGCTTCCGATGGCCGTTGTCTTCGAAACGGCCAACTGAATCGGAAAGGTCAAGGCATCATCCGAGGGGGCTTCCCAGTTGTAGGTGATCGTCGGCCCGGTGCCGATCTGCCATCCCCCGCCGAGGCCATAAAACAGGAAATACTGAAGGGAGGTGATCGAGGCATCGGGCCCGCTCCCGCCGATCTTTTCGTTGTGGAAGGGGAATATGCCAGCCACGCCCCAATCAAATGTGCGCACCGCCAGGAAACTTGGGCCCAAGAGCCAGTTTTCCGACGATACAGAGGATCCGATGGGAACGCTGCCGACGATACCAGCCCCGATGGTCCAGGCGTCATTCTGCCAAGAATACAAAAGATCGAACGGGATGTCGTTCCACGCACTGACATCTGAAATGCCGCCAGCACCCGGCCGGGGGGCATCCACGACGTAGCCAAGCGCCGGTCTGAAGATCAGGTTGTTCCCATTCGGTAGTTTGAAAGGAAACACGGGTTGGAAGGTAAAGGTGAGGCTGCCTGCGTCCGAAGCGCCGGGCAGGCTGCCGTCAAAACTCCTGTACTCCGTTTTGAAGTTGAGAGTCGCATTGGCTGCGCCCGGGTTGGCAAGTTCCTTTGCCAGGTCATCGACACTCAGGTTTTCGTTCGCCCCGACCGATTGCGCTCCCAGAAGGACCAGCGCCACGGCAGTCAGCCGCACTTGGTTCCACGTGCTCATGCGCCTGCCTTTCTTTCTTGTTCAGGGGCAGCCCGCGAAAACCGGCTGCCCCCGAAACGCACCATTATTGCAGCGTGTTCTTGTAAACGACGCCATCCTTCATGATGAGGCGGATGGTTTCGGGGCTTTCAGGGCGCGGATCCGCGCCGAACCACACATCACCCGTGCCGACCACGCTGAAATCCTCCAGCGGGTTGCCGTCGATGATCAGGATGTCGGCATAGGCGCCCTCTTCGATCACCCCCAGCTTGCCTTCCGTGAAGGGGTTCGTGAAATCCCCCGAAAGCGCCACAAGCTCACCGCCGATCGATGTCATCGTCACCAGCGATTGATGGGGGCCAAAGAACTCGTTATTAAGGTGCTTCTCGTAAGCGATCTGGATGTTGCAGTCTTCGACCGAGCCAACGCAATCTGTCTGGAAGGCACGTTTGACCGGACACTGCTTCATGTTCGGAATGTAGTTCTCGAAGGTCGCTGTTGCAGATATCGCTTTACGGAGACTGGATGGCTGGTTCTTGACGGCGGGAACGTCCAATAGTCCCGGATCAAAAGCGGTCAGGTTCGTGGAGATGAAGGCCCCCTTCTCGTTCATTACCTCGGCAATCTCGCAGTCGAAGGAAAAGCCATGCTCGATGGACATCACGCCCGCGTCCAGCGCGTTCATGATCGCTTCCTTGCGGTAGGAATGCGCCATCACATAGGTGCCGTATTCGTTGGCCACCTGCACCGCGGCTTCGATTTCTTCCTTCGAGCCGGCCAGCAGCTGCCACGGGTCAAAGGCCGAAACGACCCCGCCGGACTGCATGAATTTCACTTGGGTCGCCCCCATGCGCAGGTTGTTGCGGGCGTAGCGATAGACGTCATCCACGCCGCTGACTTCCTGTGCCATGTTCAGGCGGCCGAAGTTGGTTTCGCTGCCCGGAGGCGCGGTAAAGTTGGCGAAATCGGCATGGCCGCCACGGGTGCCGATGAACGCGCCGGCAGGGTAATAGCGTGGACCAACGATCTGCCCGCTTTCGATGGCGCGACGCAACCCGCCGTTGGCCCCCCCAGCGTCACGGACGGTGGTGAACCCCTGCATCAGGTACATCTCGGCCATGCGGGTGCCGTGGATGGCGAAATCCTCCCACGTCGTATTGGCTTCCATCGCGCTCAGGCTCGGCCCCATCAGCAGCAGGTGGGCATGGGTTTCAACAAACCCCGGAGTCAGCGTGCCGCCGCCGCCGTCGATCATCTCGGCATCCGGGGCGTCGATGGCCTCGGTGGAGATCGTCTTGATCAGGTTGCCTTCGATCAGCACCGAAGCGTTTTCGATCCGCTGCTCGTTAACCCCGTCAAAGACGTGGACATTGGTGATCAGCACCTGCGGAGCCGCGTCCTGCGCGAACACCGGTGCGGCAGCAAAGGCGGCAAGCGCCGCCGGTTTCAGATACGCCTTCATTCGTTCCTCTCCCGAAATTGTGGCCATTGGCACTGCCCAACAGGCAGCTTGCTGGCCGCTGGTGTCAGGCTACCAACCGGGGCTCTCGGAAACTTATCATTTTCAGCCAGACTTACTCACAACCCATAAGAATCTTGATAGTTTTTCGGAAAGGGCGTGTTATAGAATTACACATGCCTTCCCATGCTCCCCCCCCTCGCCACGGCCCTGCCGAATCACGCGCCAACGCTTTGGTGCAACTGGCGACAATCGCTCCGTTTCTTGCCCACCTGAAAGCGCGCGGTCACGACGTCGAACGCCTGCTGGGAGTGCAAAATCTTGCGTTGGACGCCGCGCGCGATCCTGCGCGGTTGGTGCAGGCAGAGGTTGTATACGGGCTGCTGGAGACCTTCGCGCAGGCTTCTGGCGATCCCTGGCTCGGGGTCCATGTGGCCGAACAGATGGACATGCAGGCCTGGCCGATCACACGCGAAGCGCTCGCGGGCGGGGAAACTCTTGGCCATATGTTCACCGGCCTGATCCT
Organism: Pseudoruegeria sp. SHC-113; assembly: GCF_025376885.1. Taxonomy (NCBI): domain Bacteria; kingdom Pseudomonadati; phylum Pseudomonadota; class Alphaproteobacteria; order Rhodobacterales; family Roseobacteraceae; genus Pseudoruegeria; species Pseudoruegeria sp. SHC-113. The sequence goes on along the minus strand of NZ_JAHUBR010000001.1, from coordinate 1,090,357 downwards.
GTCCACGCCTGCTTTCGGGACATCTGTGCGCCACCGGCTGGAGATCGAGGCCAAGGAGACCGCCTATGTGGTGAGCCGGAAGTTTCGGCCGCGCAAGGTTCCGCTTCAGGTCATCGGCTTCGGCTTTGCCGTGCATCTGCGGTTTCTTGACCTGATCGAGGGCGGCTGGTCCGGCGCGGATGTGGTGCTGGAAACGCCCTCCGCACGCGCACTCCCGGCGGGCTATCGCGGCGTGCAGGTCAGGGAAACCGGGGGCACGACACAGGTGCTCCGCTTCCCCTCACGGCTCTTGCGCGCGAAAGTTGTAAACCCGCCCGAGCAGATCCTTGCCACGCTTGAGCCTCATGGCCGCCCGTCCCTCACCCGCGCCATTGCCGCCGTGGCCCCCGACATCCTCGCCCGCCACGAAGACAACCTGCCAAGGGCCGTTGCCGAGGCCATCGGGCTTTCGCCGGAGGAATTGGAAAGCGGGCTCGCGGTTCTGGGCACCAGCCTGCCGCGAGAGATGCGGCGCGCAAGGCTTACGCTTGCGCGCGAAGCCCTGCAGGCCAACGATGCGCCGGTGGCCGATATCGCCGCCCGGCTGGGCTTCTCCGCCGCCGCCAATTTTACCCGCTTTTTCAAAACCAACGCGGGCGAAACGCCGCGCGCCTACCGGCAGAGGCTGAGGGCCGATCAGGCCGCAAAGCGGTAAAAGCGCGCCGCAGTGCCGCCGAATACTTCAGTATGCTGTGCCGCTGGCACGAGCGCCTCATGGGCCTGGCGCAGGGTGGCGTAATCGGAGGTGAGGCTGTCGACCGGGAAATTGGAGCCGAACATGCAGCGCGCCGCGCCGAATTGATCAAGGCAGGTCTCCACGATCGGGCGCAGGCTTTCGATGCGCCAGTCGTGCTCGAACATGCCGAGGCCCGAGAGCTTGCACACGACCTGTTCGCGATCCGAAAGCAGGCGCAACGCCTGCGCCCAGCTTGCAAGCCCTTGCGCGCTGCGATCATGGGGCGATCCGGCGTGACAGAGCGCCACCTGCACCTCGGGTGCGGCATCCAGAACCCGCGCCATCACCTCGTAAAGCTCTGGAACCAATTGCAGATCGAAGGAAAGCCCCCGCGCCGCGATCTCTCGCAGGCCCGCCGCGAAACGCGGATCGGTGAGCAGGGCGTTGGTGCCGGTCTGGGCGTCCTCCCCCGGAGCGCGGCCCACGATCTGGCGCACTCCGCGCAACGAGGGCAGCGCCTGCAGCGCATCCAGCCGCGCGCCCAGATCCGGCGCGGTGAGATCGCAGAAGGCGACCTGCAGCAGCGGCCAGTCCGGCGTGGCATCGGCGACGCTTTGCACCCAACGCGCTTCGGCGAGCGCATCCTCTGCGCCCACCTGAATATGCACCGAGGCTTCAAACCCGGCGGCATCCGCGCGGAATTCGTCGATCAGGTAATCGCGCTGGATCGGGGCGGGATCGCCAAAGAAGCGCGGCACGCCTTGCGCCATGAGCCACGGGTAATGCACCGCCGCGAGATCCCAGAGGTGGTGATGGGCATCAATCCGCATGGTTGACTCCAGTTGCCTCGGCCAGAAAATCCCGCCCCTGCATCTTCCAGAAGTGCAGAAGGTCGATGAAAATCCAGTTCTCGGCCAGCTTGCCGCCCTCGCGCCGGTAGATGTCGATCACGCGAAACTCACCCGCCGTGTCGCTCGGAGGCTGCCCCATGAAACCGCCCGTCGGCTTGGCGGTGAAATTGGGCCAACCGAAGAAGCCGCCGTAGTGGCCTTCCGCCAGCCGCGCGATGTGTTTGGTTTTGGAGCGCTCGGAAAAGGCCGCGCGGAAGGGCCCCGAGTGCTGCTTGGCGTAGCGCTTGATGGTGTAGGTCGCGCCGATGCCTTCCGGCCCCCACCAGAGCATGTCGGGCGCCCATGTGAGCGCCAGTTCCTCCTCCAGCGGCAGGCCCGATTGCCATTGCCCGAGGTCGGAAATCATCCGGTTGATCAGGGCCAGCGTCTCCTCGCCCGTTGCAGCCGGCTGCGCCTCATAAAGCAGCCCGTCATGGGTGCGCGGCCCCGGCTGCACGAGGTGCTGGGCCGTCTGGTTCGGGAAGATCCCCTGCCCCGCCTGCGCCATCAGATGCGGGATGTCGACGTACATCGCCGTTTCGGAGATCTGCCCGCCTTCCACCTTGTAGAAGCTGCAATAGCGCAGGAAGGCGAGCTTGCCGGTGGGCCGGATCCCCAGCCAGGGCGTATCGAAGAGCCCCATCAGATGGCCCATGGACACGACCCAGACGCCCTCAAACCCGTCCATCTGGTTCTTGCCGGCGAAGAAGATGTCCTCCCGCCGCTGCAGGGAAGTGAGCGCGCGCTTGAGCGGGGCCCAGAAGCGCGCGGCCACGGCCTTTGGCCCGATGATCTTACCAAACGGGTGAAACCCGCGCCAGATCAGCCCCGGCGCGCAATGGGTGGTGAGCGCTAGGTTTAGTGATTCTGACACCCCACCTGCCCCAACGTCACCCGAAGCGCCTTCCAGCGCTCTGTGAAAGCGCCGCACGAGCGCCTTTTCTTCCTGAAAATCCGTCACGTTTTCAACCTTCTAAACGCGATCTTGCAAACGCATGCAAAATTAGCTTGCCGGAATCGACCCGGCAAGTCTACCGTTATTGCAAGCGTATGCAAAACGCGACTGCATCAGGGGAGGCCGCCTTGGCGGAAATCAGATTGTCCGGCGTATCCAAGCGCTGGGGTTCCTTCATCGGCGTCGACAAGTTCGACCTCACCATTCCCGACCGCGAGTTCCTCGTGCTGCTTGGCCCCTCGGGCTGCGGCAAGACGACGACGATGCGCATGATCGCAGGCCTTGAGGATCCGACGGACGGCGAGATCCTGATCGACGGCAAGGTCGTCAACGATCTGGAGCCCAAGGATCGCGACGTCGCGATGGTGTTCCAGAGCTACGCGCTCTACCCGAACATGAACGTCTATGAAAACATCCGCTTCCCGCTGCGGGTGCGCGGGTCTGACCCCGCCACCCACAAGGAAAAGGTGATGCGCGCGAGCGCCATGGTGGAGCTCGACGAGTTCCTGCACCGCAAACCGGCGGAGCTTTCCGGCGGCCAGCGCCAGCGCGTGGCGCTCGCCCGCGCCATCGTGCGCGAGCCCAACGTCTTCCTGATGGACGAGCCGCTCTCCAACCTCGACGCCAAGCTGCGCGTCTCCACCCGTGCCCAGATCAAGAACCTCAGCCACGAATTGGCGGTGACGACGATCTACGTGACCCACGATCAGATCGAAGCGATGACGCTCGCGGACCGCGTGGTGGTGATGGAGAAGGGCATCGTCCAACAGGTGGGCAGCCCCACCGAGATCTACGACAAGCCCGCCAACACCTTCGTGGCGAGCTTCATCGGCAGCCCGGCGATGAACCTGATGAAGGGCGAGATGTCGGGCGGCACCTTCCGCGCCAAGAACACCGAGATTGCAGGGCTGAACGCCCCGGATGGCCCGATCACTCTGGGGTTCCGCGCCGAGGATGCGGAGGTGGCGAGCGACGGCGGCCAGATCACCGCGCCGATCTACACGCTGGAGCTTCTGGGCGACGCCACGATGGTCAGCGTGCGCATCGGCGGCGCGCTTGTAAGCGCGAAGGCCGACAAGACCTACCGCGCCGAGATCGGCGATCAGGTCTCGATCCGCATTCCGGCCAGCATCTGCCACTTGTTCGACGCAGACACAGGGGCGCGTATCGGGGACTGACCCCGCAGGAATACCGCCGCGCACCAAGTGCGGCGGGGCAACGCCAGGTGCGTGATTGCAAGGCGCATCCGGCACCACACAACAGGGAGAGAAGAGAATGTTTCTGAAGAAGTTCACGACGGCCAGTGCCTTCGCCGTCCTCGCCGCGACAAGCGCGAACGCCTGTGAAATCGGCGCCCGCGTCAGCATCGTCGGCAACGAATTCCCCGCCATCCAGACCGTGGGCGCTGGCGCGCAGGCCTGCACCGGCGGCGAGGTGAAAACCAACCTCACGAGCGAACACCAGACGATCAACGTCCCGGGCATGCAGGGCAACCCGGCCGAATACACTTCGGCGATCATCGCCAACTCCTCCATCGTGGCGCTGATGAATGAAGACGTGATCCGCCCGCTGGACGATCTGGTGGCCAAGCACGGCGGCGATCTGAGCAAGACGCAGCTGATCACCATCGACGGCAAGGTCATGGCCGTGGCCTTCATGGCCAACGCGCAGCACCTTGTGTACCGCGCCGATGTGCTGGAGCAGATCGGTGTCGAACCGCCGAAAACCTATGAAGACATGCTCGCCGCCGCGCAGATGATCCGCGACAAGGGCATCATGGAGAACCCGATCGGCGGCGCTTATGCGTCCGGCTGGAACCTCGCACAGGAATTCAACAACATGTTCCTCGGCATGGGCGGCGAATTCTTCAAGGCCGGCACCGCAGAGCCGAACGTGAACTCCGAAGCCGGTGTGAACGCGCTCAACATGATGAAATCGCTGTCGGAATTCATGAACCCCGATTTCCTGACCCATGACTCCAACGCCACCAACGCGGAATACCGCGCCGGCAACGTGGCTCTGATGAACATGTGGGGCAGCCGCGCCGCAACGCTTGTCACCGCCGAAGGCGTGCCGCAGGAAGTTGTGGACGGTTTCGCGATTGCCGGCCCGATGACGGTCAACGGCGGCTCCACCCCAGCCTCCACCCTGTGGTGGGACGGCTGGACCGTGGCCAAGAACATCTCCGATGAAGAGGCCGAGGCCACTTTCGTAGCGATGATGAACGGCATCCGCCCGGAGCTGATGCAAGATGAAGAGATCCGTACGCAGGCCGTGTGGCTGATCGACGGCTACCAGCCGACCGAGGCCGCCGTGGGCGTGTTCGAAGCCGCCAACGCGGGCACCATCCCCTACCCGATGCTGCCCTACATGGGCCTGCTGCACACCGCGCTCGGCAATGAGCTTTCCGACTTCATGCAAGGCAAGGAAAGCGCCGAACAGGCCCTGGCCGACGTGGAAGCCGCCTATACGGCAGCCGCCAAGGAAGCAGGCTTCCTGCAATAAGCTCTCCTCCTGGTGGGGGGCCTTCGCGCCCCCCGCTTTTTTTCCAAATCACAGGCACCCGGCCACTTGCGGCCGGAGCCACAGCCACCGCCCACCCTTTTACGCATCTGATCTGGCACCGGCCCTCGCGCCCGCGCCGCAACGGCGAGCCCCATGAAACACCGCACCTTCTTCTGGTTCTTCCTGCCGACCGGCCTTGCGATGCTGCTGTTCATTGCCATGCCGATCGTTTCGGTCGTGACCCAATCGATGTTCGCCCCGCATGAAGCCGTGCTGGTGACGGTGGAATCCTGCGGCCCCTTCGGCTGCCGTGAGGAGACCTCGATCGATCAGGACGCCACCCGCGAGCTGCGCGACGAGCGCCCGCTGGGCCGCTTCGTGGGCCTCGACATCTACCTTGATCGCGGCCACCTCGCCTTCGCGGAAGTGGCGGAAGCCTGGAACAACCGCCAAAGCCTTTCTGGCTTCTTCAAGCGGCTCGGCAACCTGCCCTTCTACCGCGCGATGGCCTTCACGCTCACCTATACCTTCACCGTCACGCCGCTGCTGATCGCCCTCGGGCTGATGATCGCGCTGGCCGTGAACCGCCTGCAGGCCGGGCTGAAGGGTTTCGTGATCTTCTTCTCGCTGTTGCCGATGATCGTCACCCCGCTCGTGGGCTCGCTGATCCTGTTCTGGATGATCGACAGCCGCGGCATCCTCGGCTCCTTCATCCAATGGGCCGCCAATGACCCGGATCTCTCGCTCAAAGCCTCTACCGGGCTCACATGGGTGATGCTGATCGTCTACGGCGTCTGGCACTCCGCCCCCTTTGCCTTCGTCGTCTTCTACGCCGGGCTTCAGACCCTGCCGCAGGACCAGCTTGAAGCCGCGCAGATCGACGGTGCCACCCGCTGGCAACAGGTCCGCTTCGTGGTGATCCCGCATCTCATGCCGCTCGTCACCTTCGTGGCGCTGATCCAGCTGATGGACAATTTCCGCGTCTTTGAGCCGATCGTCGGCTTCAACGCCTCCGCCCATGCGACCTCGCTGTCGTGGATCATCTTCAACGATCTTCAGGGCGAAACCCGCCAGCTCTCGGCGGCCTCGGCCACCTCCGTCATGACGATCCTCGGCGTGGCAATCCTTCTTTCGCCGGTCCTTGTCCGGACATGGCGCGACTTCCGGAGCAAGCACTGATGGCCTCCAAAGCACAACGCACCCCGACCGGGCTGAAGATCGCCGCGAACCTCTTCGTGATCGTCTGGCTGATCCTTGCCGCCTTTCCCTTCCTCTGGACGTTCTGGGGCAGCTTCAAGGTGGAGTTGGACTTCTTCTCCATCGCCGACTGGACGAACGCGCTCACCGGCAAGAACACCGAGGCCGCCTATGGCAGCTCCTTCACCGGCGCGGGCTACCACGGGGCCTGGGTGCAGGAGGAATTCTGGCGCGCGGTGATCAACACCTTCATCGTCTGCTTCTTCGTGGTGCTCACCTCGCTAACCATCGGCACGCTCGGGGGCTACGCGCTGTCGCGCTCGGGCTTCCGCTACACCTTCTGGCTGCTGATCATCGCGCTGATCTTCCGCGCCATGCCGCCGGTGACGCTGGTTGCGGGCTACCTGCTGCCCTTCTTCGAGTGGAACCTCTGGGGCATCCTGCCCACCACGATCATCGTGCTCGTGGCGATCAACCAGCCCTTCACGCTGTGGATGCTGCACAGCTTCTTCCAGAACATCCCCAAAGAGCTCGACGAAAGCGCCAAGGTGGATGGCTGCACCCAGTTTCAGGCCTTCCGCCACGTGATCGTGCCGGTGATGTGGCCCGGCGTGATCACCACCGGCCTGTTCAGCTTCCTGTTGGCCTACAACGACTTCGCCGTGACCTCCATGCTCCTTTCTGAAAGCAACCGCACCATGGTTCCTGAAATCGCCGCCTTCCTCGGCACCACCTACACCGAAGGCAACGTGATGTTCGCCGTTGCCGCCGTTGTCTCGGCCACCGCGCCGCTCTTCGTGCTCGTGATGTTCTTCCAACGCCAGATCGTGAGCGGCCTGACCGCCGGGGCGGTGAAAGGATGAGCGGTGCGCGCCCCGAACAGGCGGTCCTGAGCCGCGACACCGATCTTTCGAAAACGGAAGAAACCCGCGCCGTGATCGAAGGCATGGTCGACGGGCTCAACGATCACCGGATCGACGACATCGGCCAGTTCTTTGCCGAAAGCTTCCGCTGGATGGGCAATCAGGGCTGCGGCACCAAGATCGGCCTGCAGGCCTTTCAGGACAACTGGCAGCGCCCGTTTCAGGCCGCCTTCTCCGACAAGGTCTGTGTTGATGAGGCCCGGCTCTACATGGGCGAATGGGCGGCGGCCTTCGGGCGGCAGGAGGCCCTGCATTCCGGCGAGTTCATGGGGATCGCCCCCACCGGCAAGCGGGTAGAGATCCGGTACATGGATTTCTGGAAGGTCGAAGAGGGGCGCATCACCGACAATTGGGTGATGGTGGATTTCCCCCATGTGCTGGCCCAACTGGGCCACGATGTTTTCAACGGCGAGGGCTGGGAAGCCTATGACCGGGGCGAGCGTATCGCGCCCCGTCCGGCGGCCAAAGCCGCGCCGACGGCGTAAGGAAAGACAGATGGCAATCGAGTATCTCAAGCGCAGCAAGCCCGAAACCGAGAAGGCCGAGGACGACGCACGCGTGCGCGACACCGTCGCCGCCACGCTGGCCGACATCGAGGCCCGCGGCGACGCCGCCGTTCGTGAGCTGGCGGTGAAGTTCGACGGCTACGAGCGTGAGAGCTACCGTCTGAGCGCAGAGGAAATCGAGGCGATCATCGCCAAGGTCTCCCCGCGCGACATGGCCGACATCCGCTTCGCGCAGGAGCAGGTGGTGAATTTCGCCAAGGCCCAGCGCGCCAGCATGGTGGACATCGAGGTCGAGACGCTGCCCGGCGTGATCCTCGGCCACAAGAACATCCCGGTGCAGTCCGTGGGCTGCTACGTGCCCGGCGGCAAGTTCCCGATGGTGGCCTCTGCGCATATGTCGGTGGCCACCGCCAAAGTGGCCGGTGTGCCGCGCATCGTCGCCTGCACCCCGCCCTTCAACGGCGAGCCGAACCCTGCCGTGATCGCCGCGATGCATCTGGGTGGCGCGGATGAGATCTACGTGCTCGGCGGCATTCAGGCCGTGGGCGCCATGGCCATCGGCACCGAAAGCATGGAACCCGTGCACCTGCTCGTCGGCCCCGGCAACGCCTTCGTAGCCGAAGCCAAGCGCCAGCTTTTCGGCCGCGTCGGCATCGATCTGTTCGCTGGCCCCACCGAAACCATGGTGATCGCCGATGAGACCGTGGACGCCGAAATGTGCGCCACCGATCTGCTGGGGCAGGCCGAACACGGCTACAACAGCCCCGCCTGCCTGCTCACCACCTCGCGCCGCCTCGCCGAGGAGACGCTTTCGGAAGTGGAGCGCATCCTTGCGATCCTGCCCACCGCGAACACGGCCTCCGTGAGCTGGCGCGACTACGGAGACGTGATCCTCTGCGACACTTACGAGGAGATGCTGCAGGTCGCCGACGATATGGCCTACGAGCACGTGCAGGTGATGACGGACCGCGACGACTGGTTCCTTGAGCATATGACCTGCTACGGCGCGCTCTTCCTTGGCCCGCGCACCAATGTGGCCAATGGCGACAAGGTGATCGGCACCAACCACACGCTGCCCACCAAGAAGGCTGGCCGCTACACGGGCGGGCTTTGGGTCGGCAAATACCTGAAAACCCACAGTTATCAGCGCATCACCACCGATGAGGCCGCCGCCAAGATCGGCGCTTACGGCTCCCGGCTCTGCCTGCTCGAAGGCTTCGTGGGCCATGCCGAGCAATGCAACCTGCGCGTCCGCCGCTACGGCGGGCAGAATGTTCCTTACGGAGAAGCCGCCGAATGAGCGCAGCCGCCGCATCCCTTGCGCAGGCCATCGCCCCCCTGCGCACGGCGCAATACGATTGGAGCGCGGCTGGCGTACAGGCCGCGCTTGCCGCCTGTTTTTACCCTGATGCAGTGATCCGCCTCTGCCACCCTTTCGGCACCCTCGCCGGGCCCGATACCTTCTACCGAGAAGCCCTCGCCGCCCTCGCCGCCGCCCTGCCCGATCTGGAGCGGCGCGACTGGATCGTGATGGAGGGCACCGATGAGGACGGCGCGGTATGGGTCGGCTGTGGCGGCACCTATCTGGGCACCTTCGCCGCGCCCTTCCTCGGCATCCCCCCGACCGGGCGGCTCGCGCATATGCGTTTTCACGAGTTCTACCGCATGGAGGCGGGCCGCATCGTGGAGATGCAGGCGATCTGGGACATCCCGGAGCTGATGATGCAGGCCGGAGCCTGGCCGCTTGCGCCCTCGCTGGGGCGCGAGTTCTGCATCCCCGGCCCTGCCAGCGGCGACGGGCTGCACCGCGCGCCCCGCGATGAGGCCACAAGTGCCGCCTCCTGCGCGCTGGTTGTGGACATGCTCACCCATATGACGCGCCACCCAGCCCAAGGCGGCCCCGAAGTGATGGAGATGCCGCGCTTCTGGCATGAGCGGATGAATTGGTACGGCCCCGCCGGCATCGGCACCGCGCGCGGGATCGATGGCTTCCGCAACATCCACCAGATCCCCTTCCTCGCCGCTATGCCCGATCGCGCTTTGAGCCCTGAAGGCATCAAGCACCATTTCTTCGCCGACAACCACTACGTCGCCGTCACCGGCTGGCCCAACATGGCGCAAACGATCACCGGCGGCGGCTGGCTCGGCATCGCGCCAACGGGCCAGCGCATCACCCTGCGCTCGCTGGATTTCTGGCGTATCGAGGCTGGAAAAATCCGCGAAAACTGGGTGCTGGTGGACCTGCTGGATCTCTACGATCAGATCGGGGTAGACGTATTTGCCCGGCTTCGGGAACTGACGCATGGGCGGCATCCGGGCAGCACGCCCGCCATGATGGAACCTGCCTGATGGATCTGCCCCGCACCCCCTCTTTCCGCCTTGATGGCAAACGCGCGCTTGTGGCCGGGGCTTCCTCCGGCATCGGGCTTGCCTGCGCCGTGGCTCTGGCCGAGGCCGGGGCGGCTGTCACCCTCTGCGCCCGGCGCGCCGACACGCTCAAGGACGCCGCCGAGGCCTTCGCCGCCAAGGGCTGGCAGGCCGATGTGCTGGCGCTGGATGTGTCTGACGTAGACGCGACCCGCGCCGCGATTGAGGCTGCGGAGCCTTTCGACATCCTGCTCAACGCCGCAGGGCTCGCCCGCCACACGAAGACGGTGGACACCACGCCCGAGGATTTCGACGCGGTGATGGGGATCAACCTGCGCGGCTGTTATTTCCTTGCGCAGGCGGTGGCCAAGAAGCTGATCGCCGCCGGAAAGCCCGGCTCGATCATGACGATTTCCAGCCAGATGGGCCATGTCGGCGGGCCGGAGCGCGCCGTCTACTGCGCCTCCAAACACGCCGTCGAGGGCATGACAAAAGCCATGGCCATCGAATGGGGGCCGGCGAAGATCCGCGTCAACACGATCTGCCCCACCTTCATCCTCACCGAGCTGACCCGTGGCACCTTCGGCGATCCGGCCAAGCGGGCGTGGATCAAGGAGAAGATCAAGCTCGGCCGCCCCGGCGAGGTGGAAGACATCATGGGCGCGGCCGTCTACCTCGCTTCGGAGGCCTCGGCGCTTGTCACCGGCACCGCGATGATGATCGACGGAGGTTGGACGGCGGATTGATGGCAAAAGAGAAGGTCACATCGGCCGAGGTTGCTGCGCGGGCCGGGGTCAGCCAGTCGGCAGTGAGCCGCGTGTTCACGCCGGGGGCCTCGGCCTCGGAAAAGACGGTGCAGAAGGTGCGCAAGGCCGCCGAAGAGCTGGGCTACCGCCCCAACGTGCTGGCCCGCGCCATGGTGTCAGGCCGCAGCCGCATCATCGGGCTTGTCGTTGCCTATCTCGAAAACCAGTTCTACCCGGTGGCGCTGGAGATGCTCTCCAACGCGCTGCAGAAACGCGGCTACCACATCCTGATCTTCACCGCGCCCAACTCCACAGATGGCGTGGACGGGCTACTGGAAGAGCTGATGGATTATCAGGTGGACGGCATTATCGCGGCCTCGGTCTCGATGAGCTCCGATCTGGCCGAGCGCGCCCAGCGCGCGGGCATCCCCGTGGTGCTCTTCAACCGCGGGCAAGGCGGGCCGGGGCTCTCCTACGTGACCTCCGCCAACGTGGCGGGCGGGCGCAAGGCAGCGGAGTTCCTGCTCGCCGGCGGCCATGAGCGCATCGCCCATATCGCGGGCTGGCAGGGCAGCTCCACCGGGCGCGACCGTCAGGCCGGGTTCCTTTCGGCGATGGAGGCCGCCGGGCAGCAGCCCTTCGCCATGGTCGACGGCATGTACAGCCGCGAGGTGGCCATGGCCTGCACCTATCAGCTGATGGGCGGCACGCTGCAGCCCGACGCGATCTTCGTGGGCAACGATCACATGGCCTTCGCCGTGATCGACGCCCTGCGCGAAGGCGGCCATGAGCCGGGCCGCGACATCTCGGTTGTCGGCTATGACGACGTGCCGCTGGCCAGCTGGGGGCCCTACAAACTCACCACCCTGCGCCAGCCCGTGAACCGGATGGTGGAGGCCACCGTCGATCTTGTCCTGCGCCAGATCGAGGAGCGCGAGGCCGCGCCGGAGCATATCGAAATCGAAGGCGAGCTGATCCTGCGCAGCTCGGCCCGCATACCTGAAGGTTGGACCAAATGAAGGGCTTTGACCCCAAATTCGCCGATTTCCCCGATTACATCATCGGCATCACCAAGGAAATCTGGGAGGATCGCGGCATCGCGACCCTGCACCACTACTATGCGCCCGACATCGTGGTGCGCTCGCCCAGCTCTGTCGTGGTGGGCAATCAGGGCGTCATCGGCGCAACGATGGCCACGCTGGCCGAATTCCCCGACCGCCAGTTGCTGGGCGAGGATGTGATCTGGTCCGGCACGCCGGAAGACGGAATGCTCTCAAGCCACCGGATCTTCTCTACGGCAACGCACATGGGCGATGGCGTCTACGGCAAGGCCTCCGGCACCAAGCTGCGCTACCGTATCCTTGCGGACTGCCACGCCATCGACAACGCGATCAACGACGAATGGCTGATCCGCGATCAGGGTGCTATCGTACGGCAGTTGGGATGGGATCCGAAAGACTACGCCCGCGATCTGATCGCCCGCGAAGGCGGGGCGGAGGCCTGCGTGAAGCCATTCACCCCCGCCATCGACGTGCCCGGCCCCTACAAGGGCCGCGGCAACGACAACGCATGGGGCGCGCGGCTTGCCGATCTGATCACCCGCATCATGGGGGCCGACATTGCCGCCATCGGCTCCGAGTATGACCGCGCCGCACAGGTGGAATACCCCGGCGGGATCTCCGGCCACGGCTGGGACGCGGCAGAACGCTTCTGGATGGGCCTGCGCGCGGCCTTCCCGTCTGCGGATTTCGAGATCCACCACGTGATCGGCCGCGAAGATCCCACCATGCCGCCCCGCGCCGCGCTGCGCTGGAGCCTGACCGGCAAACACGAGGGCTGGGGCAGCTTCGGCAAACCCACCGGCGCGCCGGTCCATGTGATGGGCATCACACACGCCGAATTCGGCACGCTCGGTGCCGCGCCTGTGCGCCTGCGCCGTGAGTGGACGCTGTTTGACGAAACTGCCGTCTGGAAACAGATCCTGCTGCATGAAGGCGCTGCGTAGATGGCCGCCCTGCCGCATCCCTCCCAAGCCCTGCGCCGCCGGCATGGTTATCTCGCCAGCCGTCGCGCGCGCAGGCTCAACCTGCGGCCACCCGGAGGCGGGGCCCTCCCGCCCCTTTCGCACCAGAGAATGACCCTCAGCCAATGGAGCTGACCCATGACCACCCTTGAAGACCGCATCGTCCGCTACGGCGATCTGCAACCCTGTAAAACCGCCTTCATCGACGCCCATACCCCCGGCTCGAACCAGAAGGAAAACTTCACCATCATCGGCGGCGGCGTGTCCGAAAGCCCCGATCAGCACGTGCATATCTCGATCCCGCATGGCTTCAACATCGGCGCGGCGGGCCAGCCGCCCCGCTGCCGCAACTCGCTGCACGATCACCACACGGCGGAGGCCTTCTTCGTGCTCTCCGGCCGCTGGCGCTTCTTCTGGGGCCGCTGGGGCACGGCAGGCGAAGTGGTGCTGGAAGCCGGTGACATTTTCAACATCCCCACCGGCATCTTCCGGGGTTTTGAAAACATCGGCAACGATTACGGGATGATCATGGCGATCCTCGGCGGCGACGATGCTGGCGGCGGTGTCATGTGGGCCCCGCAGGTGATCGAGGATGCCGCCGAGCATGGCCTCGTGCTGGGCGAGAACGGCAAGCTTTATGACACCAAGAAGGGCCAGAGCCTGCCCGAAGGCGTCAACCCGATGCCGCTGATGAGCGCCGAAGAACTCGCCAAGCGCCCGGAGCCGAGCACGGCCGATGTGCTGCCCAACCATGTGGCCCGCTACTGGGACATGGTCGCGCTCGCCGATAAGCAGCCCTGCAAGGTGATCGGCGAACACGGCCTTCTGCGCGACAAGCCCGGTTTCGAGGTAGATTTCATCACACGTGGCTCCGCGAGCGAGGCCATGCACAGCCACGAGCGCCCCTCCGTGCTGATGCCCGTTACCGGCCATTGGCGCGTGGAGTGGGAAGGCGGCAGCGCAACGCTTGCGCCCGGTGATACGATGAGCGTGCCCGAAGGCCTCGCCCACCGCGCCCAGCCTTCGATGACAGGCGACGCCGCGCTCTATCACATCGTCGCCACCGATGACGCCGCCGGCCCGAGCTGGCAGCCAAACTGATCCGACACCAAAGGGAGAGCCCACATGAGCAAGATCGCAACAACCCACGTGGGCTCCCTGCCCCGCACCCAGAAGGTGGTGGATTTCATCTTCGCCCGCGAGAATGGCACGGCCTATGAGCAGGCCGATTTCGACGCCGCCATGACGGAGGCCGTGGATGAAACCGTCCGCCGTCAGGTGGAGGCCGGGGTTGGCATCGTCTCCGATGGCGAAACGTCGAAGATCAGCTACGCGACCTATGTGAAGGATCGCTACACCGGCTTTGACGGCGACAGCCCGCGCAATGCGCCCGCCGATCTCAAGCAGTTCCCCGGCTTCCTGAAGCGACTGGCCGATGATGGCGGCACGCCAAAATATGCCCGCCCGATGTGCGTGGGTGAGGTGAAGAGCAAGGGTCAGGGCGAGCTACAGGCCGACATCGCCAACCTGAAAGCCGCCATGGCCAAACACGGCGTGGAGCGCGGCTTCATGAACGCCGCCTCGCCCGGCGTGATCTCGCTCTTCCTGCAGAACGATCACTACGCCACCCGCGAGACCTATCTCGCCGCGCTGGCCGATGCCATGAAGGAGGAATACGAGACCATCGTCGCCTCCGGCCTCGATCTGCAACTGGATTGCCCCGACCTCGCGCTCTCGCGCCACATGCTGTTTACCGAGCTGTCGGATGAGGAATTCCTCAAGGTTGCCGCCTCCCACGTCGAGGCGCTGAACCACGCGCTGCAGAACGTACCGGAAGAGAAGATCCGCATTCACATCTGCTGGGGCAACTACGAAGGGCCGCATGTTTGCGACATCCCGATGGCGAAGATGTTTGACACGCTGATGAGTGCCAAGGCGCGCTATGTGCTGTTTGAAACCTCCAACCCGCGCCACGGCCATGAGTGGACGGTGTTCCGCGACCGCAAAGCCGACATCCCCGACGGCAAGGTGCTGGTGCCCGGCGTGGTGGACACGACGACGAATTTCGTCGAGCACCCCGAGCTTGTCGCCCAGCGCATCGCGCGCTTCACCGATATCGTCGGCCATGAGCGCGTGATCGCGGGCAGCGATTGCGGCTTTGGCACCTTTGCGGGCTTTGGCACCATCGATCCCGATATCGCCTACGCCAAGCTGGCCGCGCTTTCGGAAGGCGCGGCGCTGGTGTCGTGACACTGCCGCTCGTTCTGCTGCCCGGCATGATGTGCGACGGGCGGCTGTTTGGCCCCCAGATCGCCGCCTTTGGCGCGGAGCGTGAGATACTCACGCCCGGCCTTGCAGGCGCGGATACCGTGGCGGCTTTGGCGGAAAAGGTGCTGGCACAGGCCCCGCCCCGCTTCGCGCTGGCCGGGCTTTCCATGGGTGGCATCGTCGCCATGGAGGTGCTGCGGCAGGCCCCGGAGCGGGTGGCGGGCCTTGCGCTGCTGGATACCAACCCGCTGGCGGAAACAGACGAGGTGAAAGCCCGGCGCGCGCCGCAGATGGTGAAGGCGGCAAGTGGCGGGCTGGCGTCGGTGATGCGTGACGAGATGAAGCCGAATTACCTCGCCCCCGGTGAGGGGCGCGCGGCGGTGCTCGATCTCTGCATGGAGATGGCGCTGGATCTGGGGCCAGAGGCCTTTCTGCGCCAATCGCGCGCCCTGCGCGACCGCCCGGACCAGACGGCCACGCTGGCCCGCTTCCAAGGTCCGGCGTTGGTGCTCTGCGGCGCGCAGGATGCGCTCTGCCCGGTGGCGCGGCACGACTTGATGGCCGGATTGATCCCCGGCGCAAAGCTTGTGGTGATCGAAGGCGCGGGCCATTTGCCGGTGCTGGAGACACCCGAGGAGACAAACGCGGCCCTACGCCGCTGGCTGACCGAAGTGGATGGAGACCCCCATGCTGACCGATGACCTTCTGGCCCTGCTGCGCAGGGTCGACACCCCCACCGTCTGCAACGCCATCGAGGTGGTGGAGGGCAAGCGCGGCTTTAACCGTTTCACCCGCGGCACCGTACTGAGCAGCGCGCCAACGGAAGGGGCCATCGTCGGCCATGCCCGCACCGCCAAGATCGCCGCGCTCGCGCCCCCAACTGAAGCGGCTGAGGTGATCAAAGCCCGCCGCATGGCCTATTACAAACACATGTCCGAAGGCCCCCGCCCCGCGCTCGCCGTGATCGAAGATCTGGACGGCGCGGACGCCATCGGCGCCTTCTGGGGCGAGATCAACACCACCGTCCACAAGGGGCTGGGCCTGTCGGGCGCGCTGACCAACGGCGTGATGCGCGATCTGGGCGATCTGCCCGAGGGCTTCCCGGTGATCGCGGGCTCGGTGGGCCCCAGCCATGGCTTTGTCCATGTGCGCGAGATCGGCACGCCGGTCACGCTCTTTGGCCTCACCATTGCCAATGACGAGATCGTCCACGCCGACCGCCACGGTGCGCTGGTGATCCCCGAGGCTTACTTAAGCGAGCTGGGCACGGCGATCCACAAGCTGCTGGACACCGAAGCGCTGATCCTTGGCCCCGCCCGCGAGCCCGGCTTTGATTTCGCAGCATTTGAGAAGGCCTGGGCGGCGTTCGAGGCCGCGCGCACCTGACCCATTGCGCTCCCCGCGCCTCTACGCTTTGCTCCTTGCCGAAGGAGAGCCGCAATGAACATCGCCTACACCATGGCCCCCGGGCGCGGGGACACCGACTTGCTGCTGCACGGGCTGGCAGAGGCCCTAATCGCGGGTGGCCACCGCCCGGCTGGCGTTGTCCAGATCAACACCGAACGCCCCTGCGATGGCCCTTGCGACATGGACGTGCAGGTGCTGCCTGATGGGCCGGTGATCCGCATATCCCAGAGCCTCGGCGCGGAGGCGCGCGGCTGCCGTCTGGATCCGGCGGCGCTGGAACAGGCGGTGGGGCTGGTGGAAGCCCAACTGGCCACGAGGCCCGATTGCCTGATCGTCAACAAGTTCGGCAAGCACGAGGCCGATGGCCGGGGCTTCCGCCCCCTGATCGCCGAGGCGCTTGCGCTGGAGATCCCGGTGATCGTCGGGCTCAACCGGATGAACGAGGCAGCCTTTGCCAGCTTTACCGAAGGGCTCGCCCAGCCGATCGCGCCCGAGGCCTCCGCGCTGCGGGCCTGGCTCGATCCACTGCTCACGGAGCGTCACGCCATCGTCTGAAGCCGTTTCGTTCAAATTGACGGATTAACCCCACGCAAAGGCTTATGCCGGATCCTGTCCCGATCCGGAGAAAGGAGCTCGGCCTTGCATTACACGATCTACACCAGCCATGCGTTGATCCCCGCCAGCGCGGCCGATCACAATGACATCCTCGCCGCCTGCCGCCGCAACAACATCAAGGAAGGCGTCACCGGTTTTCTGCACCGGGAAGGCGATCACTTCCTGCAATATCTGGAAGGCAGCGAGGCTGCACTGGAAACGGTTCTGGCCCGCATCTCGGCGGATCCACGGCATGAGGCCATCACCGTTCTGGCACAGGGCAAACTGGCCAGCCGTCATCTGCCGGACTGGCAGATGGGGTTCGTGGATGGCGGCCAGCTCTCGCTTGCCGAGATGCTCGATACCAGCGCCGACCACCTCGCGCTGGCCACAGCGGATCCGATCGATCTGATCAGCTTCGTGGTGTTCAACGCAGAATGCCTGCGCCGGAGCCAGGCGGCTTAGGCCTGGAACTCACCCGGCGCGTACAGGCCCGAGCGAGTCCCGCCACATGATCGTGGCGGGCAGTTCCTCGCTCTCGGCCACCGTCTCGCCGTTGCGCAGCGCCATCAGCTTGCGCGCCGCACCTGCGCCCATGGCGCGGTGGGGCACATGCACCGTGGTGAGCGCGGGGCTGACGATCTCGGCGATCTCGATGTCGTCAAAGCCGGTGACGGAGACGTCCTTTGGCACCGAGATGCCCATGCTGCGCGCCTGCCGCAGGGCCCCGGCAGCCAGCACGTCGTTGCCGCACATCACCGCTGTGGGCCGCGTGGCCCCCGCCATCAGCCCGGCGAAGGCCTCGGCCCCGTTGGAAATGGAATAGGGCGTTTCGATCAGCGTCAGGGCCTTGGGCGGCAAGCCATGGGCCTGCATCGCCTGCACCACGCCCTCCGCGCGCTCGCGGGCGCGGTCGTTCCCTGCGCGAGGGGCCGAGATCAGCGCCAAACGCCGGTGGCCCGCCTCCAGCACCTTCGCCGTCAGAGCTTCCATCGCCTTTCGGTTGTCAAAGCCGATGGAATATTGCCCTTCGCCCCGCATGCTCGTCCAGGCGATGACATGGGGGATCTTGCGCCGCTGCAGCAGCGTGTAGCTTTCCGGCGTGCGGTCTGTCCCGATCAGCAGGATCGCTTCCGCCCCGCGTGCGGCGAGGGCGCGGATCTGCTCTTCCTCCAGTTCGGGGCTGTAGGAGGAGGACGCCACGAGCAGCGTGATCCCGTGGCGGCCCAACTCCTCCTGAAAGGCTTGAAGGCCGCGCGCGAAAATGGCGTTCTCCATCGTCGGGATGATCGCGCCGAAGGTGTTGGTGCGGTTGGCCGCCAGCGCCCGCGCGCCGAAATTCGGCGCATAGCCCAGCGCGCGCACCGCCTCCATCACCCGCTCCCGCGTGGCCTCCGACACCCGCTCCGGCGTGTTCAGGCAACGCGAGACGGTGGCGGTTGAAACCTTCGCACGTGCGGCAACGTCTTCCAGCGTCGGGGAAAAATCCCCCCCTGCGCCGGGTCCGCCCAGATTCTGCCGCTCATCGCTCATCTTCGCCTCGCTTGCGAATAGCTTTTCCTTTGGGGCTTGCCTTACCGCCTTGCCGAACCAGTTTCAGATGTAAGCGCTTGCATTGCAAAATGTAAGCGCTTACATTTCTCAGGGAATCAGAGTGAAGGGAGGACTCACCCGTGATTCTGTTACTGGCCGCCGCGATATTCGCGATCTACCTCGCAAACGTTCTGCTCGGCGCCTTCGGTGGCGCGCAGTTCATGAGCGACGTTGGCGAGATGCTGACACTCTTCGCCGCAACGATCGTCTTTGTGATCGAGATCCTGCGGCGCGAGTCAGCCGAGAAATCCAAGAACGACAACCACTCATGAACCATTCTAGGGAGGAAAACATGGATCGTGAAAAACGCGAGATCGCGTCGCTGGAGCGCCGCAACTTTCTGAAACTCGCCAGCACTGGCGGCTTTACAGCAGCTGTTGTGGCCGGTGCAGGTGGCATGCTGTGGTCCACCGAAGCGGTGGCCCAGACCGCCAAGGAAGAGAGCGAGCGCGAAGCCGCCGCTGACCACGTGATGACCATCGCCACGGCCTATGTGCTGGGCGCGTCCCGCAGCTACCCGATCATGCAGCTGGATCTGAAAGAAAACATCCAGAATGCCACCAACGGCAAGATCTACGTCAAGCTCGCCCCCGGCGGCCAGCTCGGCGCGGGCGGTGCGCTGGTGCAGGCGGTGCAGGCCGGCACGATCCAATGCGCCCAGCACTCGCTGTCGAACTTCGCGCCCTACGCGAGCGCAGCCGACCTGATCAACATGCCCTACTTCTGCGGCTCCAACCAGCGCTTCACCAACCTCGTCACCTCTGACGCCTGGAAGAGCGAAGTGCACCCCAAGATCGAAGCCGCAGGCTTCAAGGCGCTGTTCTACATCAACATCGATCCGCGCGTCGTGGCCGTGCGCAAGGGCGGCGATGCCGTCATCACGCCGGGCGATATGGCCGGGGTGAAGTTCCGCGTGCCGGGCTCCAAGATGCTGCAGCAATACTACCGCATGGTCGGCGCCAACCCGACGCCGGTGGCATGGGGCGAAACGCCGTCTGCCATCAAGCAGGGCGTGGCCGATGCGCTCGATCCCTCCGTCGGCGCGCTCTACGTCTTTGGCTTCAAGGACATCCTGAGCCACGTCACCTTCACGCAGGCCGTGCCGGACAGCCAGATCTACTCGATGAACCTCGAGTGGTTCAACTCGCTGCCCGCTGACGTGCAGGAAGGCGTGGAATTCGCCGGTGAGCTAACCGCCCACCAGAACCTCGCCAAAGTGCCCTCCGCCCGCGCCTATGCCATGGCCGAGCTGGTGAAGGCCGGCGTGGAATTCCATTCCCTGAGCGAAGATCAGCTCGGTGAGTGGAAAGAGGCCGGTGGCTTCCAGCGCTCCGAGTGGGACGAGTTCAAAGTGGAGCTTGCCGGCTCGATGGAGACCTTCGCCAAGCTCGAAGAGGCCGCGGGCACCATGGGCCGCTACTACGTCCACGACGCCTGATACACTGCGGCAGGGCGGTACCCCCGCCCTGCCAACCCCTTGAAACCCCTCTTGAAACCAGCATCGCCGCAGGCCGTTCAAAGCCAGCGCACGGGAAGGATGTGACGGATGCAAGTTCTGCAAACCCTCAACCGGAATGCCGAGCGATGGCTCTTGCTCATCTTCTACACGATGCTCGTGGCGACGATGTTCATCGAAGTGCTGCGGCGCGAACTGCTCTCCTATTCCTCGATCTGGGGCGAGGAGATCGTGCGCTACTCCTTCATCTATCTGGCCTGGATCGGGGCCGCCGCCGCCGTCAAGGAACGGGGCCATATCCGGATCGACGTGATCCTGCATTACGTCAGCCCGCGCGTTAAGGCGCTGATCTACCTCTTCGGGGATTTCGTGATGGTCGCCGTCTCGGTCGTCGCGCTCTACTACTCCTACGAAACCGTGCATGTCTCCGCCAAGTTCGGCTCCGTCACCGACGGGCTGCGCATCAGCCGCGTCTGGTTCCTGATGGCCGTGCCGCTGGGCTTCGCGCTGGTGCTCTTGCGCCTCATCCAATCCATCCTCCGCGATCTCGCGGACCTTCGTGCGGGTCGCCCCGTCTACGAAGGCGACAAGCTGTTCGACTGAGGAGGAAAGCCATGCTCTGGAACCAACTCGATCAATCCGTTGTCCTTGGCTGGGATTTCTACGGCCCCGTCATCCTCTTCGTGCTTCTCGTGGCGCTTGCCGTGCCCGTCTGGGCCGCCATCGGCTCCTCTGCGATCCTGATGCTGGTCTGGTCCGGCGCGCTCCCCTTGAGCCTCGTGGGCGAGAAGCTGTTCTCCGGCATCGATTTCTTCGCACTCACCGCCGTGCCGCTCTTCATCCTGACGGGCGACGTGCTGGTGCGCACCGGGCTCAGTCGAAAATTCCTTGATGTGGCGGAAGCGCTCACCCAATTCGCCAAGGGTGGCTTCGGCTCGGCCACGGTGCTGGTCTGCGGCATGTTCGCCGCGATCTCGGGCTCTGACGCCGCCGGGGCCGCCGCCGTGGGCCGGATGACGATCGACCGGCTGGTGGAATCGGGCTACCCCCGCCCCTACGCCTGTGCGCTGGTTGCGGCAGGTGCCTGTACCGGCATCCTGATCCCCCCCTCCATCGCCTATATCATCATCGGCCTCGTGCTGGGCATATCGGCCTCCACGCTGTTCCTCGCCGCGCTGATCCCGGGCATCGCCATCCTGCTGTCGATCCTTGCCACCAACATCATCATGAACCGGCTCAAGGGCTGGGAAGGCGGTGGCAACATCAGCATGGCTGAGTATTTCTCCCGCCTCGGAACGGCGCTGAAATCCGGCTGGTATGCCTTCCTCGTGCCCGGCATCATCTTCTACGGCATTTTCTCCGGCCGCCTGACGCCGACGGAAGCCGGGGCCACCGCCGTTGTGGTGACGATCATCATGGGCTTCATCCTCGGCACCCTGCGTCTGAGCGATTTCCCGGCGATGCTCGTTTCGTCCGCAAAAGTGAACGGGGTGATCCTGCCGATCATCGCCTTCTCCGCCCCGCTGGCCGAGGCGCTTGCCATCATCGGCGTGCCGCAAGGCTTCGTGGCCGCCGCCACTTCGGTGAGCGACGAGCCGTTGGTGCTGATCCTCATGATGGTGGGCATCCTGATCGCAGCGGGCTGCGTGATGGAAACCACGCCCAACATCGTGATCCTCGCGCCGATCCTCAAACCCCTGGCCGATGACATCGGCATGAACGAGATCCAGTTCTGCATCATGATGATCACCGCACTGGGTGTCGGCTTCATCACGCCACCCTTGGGGCTGAACCTCTTCGTGGTGGCCGGGATCACCGGGGAATCGATCCTCAAGATCGCCTACCGCGCCATCCCCTTCGTTTTCTTCATGCTCGTGGTCACCCTTTTCATCGCCTACGTGCCCACGATCTCCACCATCCTCCTTCCAGACATCTACAAGTAGGGCCCTGCCATGCCGAGAGAGTATCTGAAAAAAGCCACGCTGACCTCCAAGAGCGATGCGTCTGAAACCAAGAAGATCGTCCGCGACATCCTTGACGACATCGAGGCCGGCGGCGACGCCAAAGCCTTGGAATACGCGCAGAAGTTCGACCGCTACGAGGGCGAGATCCTGCTGTCGGAAGAGACCATCGCCGCCGCCGCCGCGCTGGTGCCGGAGCAGCTGCGCCGGGACATCGAGTTCTCCCACGCCAACGTGAAGAAATTTGCCGAAGCGCAGCTTTCGACAGTGGGCAACTTCGAGGTCGAGGTCGTACCCGGCCTGATCGCCGGCCAGAAGGCCATCCCCGTGCATGCGGCGGGCTGCTACGTGCCCGGCGGGCGCTACAGCCATATCGCCAGCGCGATCATGACGGTGACGACGGCAAAAGTTGCGGGCTGCAAACACATCGTGGCCGCCTCCCCGCCCCGCCCCGGCGTGGGCATCGCGCCCGCTATCATCTACGCCGCCCATGTCTGCGGCGCGGACAAGATCATGGCCATGGGGGGCGTTCAGGGCGTCGCCGCGATGACCTTCGGCCTCTTTGGCCTGCCCAAGGCCAATATCCTCGTCGGCCCCGGCAACCAATTCGTGGCCGAAGCCAAGCGGATGCTCTTTGGCCGTGTCGGCATCGACATGATCGCCGGGCCGACCGACAGCCTCGTGCTGGCCGATGGTGCGGCTGATCCGATGATCGTGGCCGCCGATCTGGTGGGCCAAGCCGAGCATGGCTACAACTCGCCGGTCTGGCTGGTGACGGATGACCGCCAGCTCGCCGAAGAGGTGATGCGCCTCGTGCCGCTGCTGATTGCGGATCTTCCAGAGGTGAACCGCGAAAACGCCACCGCCGCTTGGCGCGACTACGCCGAGGTGATCCTCTGCGCCGACCGCGAGGAAATGGCCGCCACTTCTGACGATTACGCGCCGGAGCACCTCACCGTGCAGGCCGAGGATCTGGATTGGTGGCTCGACCGCCTCTCCTGCTACGGCTCGCTTTTCCTTGGCGAAGAAACCACCGTTGCCTTTGGCGACAAGGCCTCCGGCACCAACCACGTGTTGCCCACCTCGGGCGCGGCCAGCTACACCGGCGGCCTGTCGGTGCACAAATACATGAAGATCGTCACTTGGCAGCGCGCCACCCGCGAAGGGGCCAAGCCCGTGGCCGAAGCCACTGCGCGGATTTCGCGGCTGGAAGGCATGGAGGGCCACGCCCGCACAGCCGACATCCGGCTGAAGAAATACTTCCCCGACGAAACCTTCGATCTGTCGGCCAATGAATAGTCACGCCGCCCCTTCCCCGGTGGCGGATGCGCCGCTGTTCTCGGTCGCGGGCCGGGTGGCCTGCGTCACCGGGGCCAGCTCCGGGCTGGGGCGGCGCGCCGCCGAGGTTCTGGCAGCCGCCGGGGCCTCCGTGGTGGCCGTGGCGCGGCGCGAAGAGGCGCTTCAGGCTTTCTGCGCCGAAGGCTCCGGCAAACGCGCCGCCGTAGCGGGCGATGTGGCGGATCCCGCAAAGCGCGCGGATCTTGTCGCCCGCATTGCGGCACCCTTTGGTGCGCCGGATATTCTGGTCCATGCCGCCGGGCTCAACACCCGGCAGGCCGCCGATGACGTCACGCCTGAGGGCTGGGAAGCGACGCTCGCCGTCAACCTCTCCGCCCCTTTCTTCCTGAGCCAGGCGTTTGCGCCTGCGATGGCGGAGAAAGGCTGGGGCCGCATCGTGAATTTCGCGTCCCTGCAATCCTTCCGCGCCTTTCCCGGCGGCATCGCCTATGGCGCGAGCAAGGGCGGCGTGGCGCAGATGACGCGGGCCATGGCCGAGGCGTGGTCTGGCCGGGGCATCACCGCCAATGCCATCGCGCCGGGGTTCTTCCCGACCGAACTCACGGCGGCCGTCTTCTCCGATGAAGCCCGTGCCGCCCGCAACGCCGCCCAAACCTGCGTGGGCCGCAATGGCGTGCCCGAAGATCTCGACGGCCCGCTTCTGTTTCTCTGCTCCGAGGCCTCCCGCTACGTGACGGGGCAGGTGCTCATGGTTGATGGGGGGTTCACCGCGAAATGAAAGCGCTTGTCTATACCGGCCCCGAGAGCCTTGAAATCCGGGATGTTCTGCCGCCGTCTCACAAGGCGGGCGAGGTGCCGGTGCGCGTGGAAAGCGCGGGCATCTGCGGCTCCGACATGCATGCCTTTCTCGGCCATGACGAGCGCCGCCCGGCCCCGCTGATCCTTGGCCATGAGGTGGCCGGTGTGGCGGAGATGCCCGATGGCAGCCGCCAGCGCGTGACGATCAACCCGCTCGTCACCTGCGGCACATGCCGGGCCTGCAAGGCCGGGCAGGACAACCTCTGCCCGGAGCGTCAGATCATCTCCATGCCGCCGCGCGAAGGAGGCTTTGCCGAATGGGTCGCGCTCCCCGAGCGCAACCTCGTGGCGGTGCCCGATCACATCTCCCCCGATCAGGCGGCGTTGGCGGAGCCCATCGCCTGCGGCTGGCACGCCGCCCGCATCGCACGGGCGCACCCTGCCGGCGCGCGGGACGGCGCGCGGGCGCTTGTCTTCGGCGGCGGGGCCATCGGCCTTGGCGCGGCTCTGAGCCTGATGGCCCAAGGCATCACCGACGTCCGCCTCGTGGAACCCAACCTCGCGCGCGCCCGCTACCTGAGCGAGCGTTGCGGGGTCACCGTGATAAAGGCGGAGGCCGCCACCCAGCGCCATTATGACGTGATCGTGGATGGCGTCGGCATCGCCCCCACCCGCGCGGCGGCCTCGGCGGCAGCCCGCCCCGGCGGCATCATCGTGCATATCGGCCTCGGCTCGTCCGAAGGCGGGCTCGATATCCGCCGCATGACTCTGCAGGAGATCACGTTTACCGGCACCTATACTTACACCGCGCAGGATTTCCGCGACTGCGCGCAAGCGATGTTTGACGGCCGTCTCGGCCCGCTTGACTGGGTCGAACGCCGCCCCCTTTCCGAAGGCGCTTCCGCCTTCGCCGACATCCGAGCGGGCCGCACAGCGGCCCCGAAGATCATTCTCAAACCTGACGCCTGAGGAGACCATCAATGGCTGAAATCCCCCACCTGCTCGTCCACGAACATGCCGACAACGTCGGTGTCGTCGTGGTGGAAGGGCTGACCGCGGGCACGGACATGCTGTGCTGCGTGACGCATGACAATTCCACCTTCCGCCTCACCGCCGGGGCCGATGTGCCGATCGGCCACAAGATCGCGCTGAAGGATCTGAAGAACGGCGACACCGCCACGAAATACGGCGAGGACATCGGCAAGATCATCGCCGACATCCCCAAAGGCGGCCACGTCCACACCCACAACTGCAAAACGAAACGCTGGTAAGGAGCCGATCTGATGGCATCTAAATACTCCAACATCACCGTGAAGGGTTTCCGGCGTGAAAACGGCCGTGTGGGCGTGCGCAACCACGTCGTGATCCTTCCCGTCGACGATATTTCCAACGCCGCCTGCGAGGCCGTGGCCAACAACGTGAAGGGCACGCTGGCGATCCCCCACGCCTATGGCCGCCTGCAATTCGGCGCGGATCTGGAGCTGCACTTCCGCACCATGATCGGCACCGGCGCGAACCCCAATGTGGCCGCAGTTGTGGTGATCGGCATCGAGCCGGGCTGGACGAAGCGGATCGCCGATGGCATCCGCGAAACGGGCAAGCCGGTGGCGGAATTCTCCATCGAGCAGAACGGCGATTTCGAAACCATCCGCCGCGCCAGCTGGGCGGCGAAGGATTTCGTCCACTGGGCCACCGAGCTGCAGCGCGAGGAATGCTCGATCTCCGAGCTTTGGGTCTCCACCAAATGCGGCGAGAGCGACACGACCACCGGCCTCGGCTCCTGCCCGACCGTGGGCAACATGTACGACAAGCTCCTGCCCGAAGGCATCACCGGCTTCTTCGGCGAAACCTCCGAGATCACCGGCGCTGAGCACATCTGCCAGAAGCGCGCGATCAACGAGGAAGTCGGCGAGCGCTGGTACAAGATGTGGAAAGCCTATCAGGACGATGTGATCTTCGCCCACCAGACCGATGACCTCTCCGACAGCCAGCCCACCAAGGGCAACATCGAAGGCGGCCTGACCACCATCGAAGAAAAGGCGCTTGGCAACCTCGAAAAGATCGGCCGCACCTCGCAGTACATCGACATCCTCGATGCCGCCGAAGCGCCGCAATCCGGCGCGGGGCTCTACTTCATGGACAGCTCCTCGGCGGCGGCGGAATGCGTCACGCTGATGGCAGCGGGCGGGGCGGTGATCCACACCTTCCCCACCGGGCAGGGCAACGTGGTCGGCAACCCGATCGTGCCGGTGATCAAGATCACGGCCAACCCGCGCACGGTGCGCACCATGAGTGAGCATGTGGATGTGGATGTTTCCGGCATCCTGCGCCGCGAGATGACCATCGATGAAGCCGGCGATGCGCTGATCGAGATGATCCGCCGTACCGCCAATGGCCGCAACACCGCCGCCGAGGCGCTCGGGCATCGGGAATTCTCGATGACGAAGCTCTACCGCAGCGCCTGACGGGTGGCAGGCGGCCCGGCCCCTTCCCGGGCCGCCTGCAGTTTTGAAGATGTCTGAAAGCCATGAGATCCTTTCGCTCGCCGAGGCCGAAGCGCTGATCGCCAGCGCTCTGGCGGGCGTGGGCGTGGCCGCACCTGCCGCCGCCTCCGTGGCGCGCGCGCTTGTGGCGGCAGAGGCCGAGGGCCAGGTCGGCCACGGGTTCTCGCGGCTGGCGGATTACGCGGCTCAGGTTCAGACGGGCAAGGTCGATGGCGCAGCCGTGCCCATTTGCCAGCGCACCGCGCCCGGCCGGGTGGAAGTGGACGCCGCCCACGGCTTTGCCTACCCCGCGCTTGAGGCCGGGATCACCGCCTTGATCGAGGCCGCGCAGGCGGCAGGCACCGCCTCGCTCGCCATCCGCCGCTCCCACCATTGCGGCGCACTGTCCGTGCAGGTGGAGAAGCTCGCGCAGGCCGGGCTCGTGGGGCTGATGGTTGCCAATGCGCCCGCCGCCATGGCGCCTTTTGGGGCCAAAACCCCGGTGTTCGGAACCAACCCCATCGCCTTCGCCGTGCCAAGGCCCGGCAAGCCGCCGCTTGTCATCGATCTGTCGCTCTCGCGTGTGGCGCGAGGCAAGGTGATGCATGCGAAGAAATCCGGCCAGCCGATCCCCGAGGGCTGGGCGCTTGATGCCGAGGGCCAGCCGACGACGGATGCAGAGGCCGCGCTTACGGGCACGATGCTGCCCATCGGCGAGGCCAAGGGCACGGCCCTTGCCCTGATGGTCGAGATCCTCGCCGCCAGCTTCACGGGGGCCAATGCCAGCCCCGGCATCTCCTCTTTCTTCACCGCCGACGGCCCGCCCCCCGGCGCGGGCCAGTTCCTACTGGCCCTGCAACCTGCGGACGCCGCTGGCTTTGCCACCCGGCTTGAAGCGCTGCTGTCGCTTATCGAAGGGGCCGAGGGCGCACGGCTGCCCGGCACCCGCCGCATCAAAACTCTTGCCCGCGCGCAAGCCGAAGGGATCGCGGTGCCAAAAGCCTACGTTGAGCAGGCCCGCGCCCTTGCGGGCCTTGCGCCAGTTTAACCCGTCAAAGGAGGGCCAAGGCCTTGTATTCCCACATCCTGATCCCCGTCGCCCTTGATCACGAAGGGGCCGCCGCCCGCAAGATCGCCACCGCCCGCCACCTGCTGGCCCCCGGCGGGCGCATCACCCTGCTCACAGTATTGGAGGACATCCCCGGCTTCGTGGCTGAGTTCGTCACGGTCAGCGCCGAAAACCACCTCTCCAATCGCGTGAAGGAACGGCTCGAGGCCATCGCCGCCACCGAAGAGGGCGTTGAAACGGCCGTGGTGAAGGGCAAGGCCGGGGTGCAGATCTGTAGCTATGCTTCTGAGAATGCCGTGGATCTGATCGTGGTCAGCGCCCAAAGCCCGGACGCGCGCGGCTATGCGCTCGGCTCCACCGCCGCCCGCGCTGCGCGCCGCGCGCCCTGCTCGGTGTTCATCCTCAGGTAAGTGCCCTACCCGGCCACGCCATAGCGCGCGAGCATCATGGCGACAGCTTCGCGCTGCACATCCTGCATCTCCTCGGCGCTGATCACGGTGCCGCCCAGCACATGGGGCCAGAAGGCGCGCGCTTTCAGAAGGCCGACAAACTCGCTCGCGGCGCGATCCACGGAATCTAGGCTGAGCGCTCCATCCGCCGAAGCCGCCGCCAGAAAGCGCGCGAAGGCACCGTGAGCGTCGATCTTGGCCTGACTCTTCTGCGCCATCTCCGGCGCGCGCAGCGTCTCGCTCAGCCACATCCGCGCCATCGCCATCGCCTCGGGCGAGCGGAAAATCCGCCCCTCCGCCTCCGCCAGCCGCATCAGCTGCGGCGCGATGGGTTCACCGGGCACATAGGCCACATCCAGCTCCGCCGCCATTCGCGCCGACATCTCCTCGGCAATGGCAGCAAAGAGATTTTCCTTGCTTTCGAAGTGCTTGTAGACGGTCCGCTTGGACACACAGGCCCGCGCCGAGATCCTGTCCATGCTCGCTTCGGCAAAGCCACGCTCGCCAAATTCCGCCACGGCGGCCTCGATGATCTGAAGCCGCTTCGGGTTTTCGCAGGTGGGGCCAGTGCAGGGGGTCGCATCCGTCATGGATTTTTCCTTAGCACGGGCTAGCTCATTCGCACAGGGGCAGAGGGGCGGAACCGGGCGTCGCAGGGGCAATCACATTTCCGTGTAAACTTTAGCGTTTACATCTCGGCATTCAACGATAGAGTAAACGCCACAGTTTACACCAAGAAGTCTCACGTCTCCCCTCGGCGCAGGCGCAATCACCCCATCAGGCACTCTTCCAACAGGAGATCCCCCAATGGCCATATCCCTTACCCTGAACGGCAAGACCCATGAGGTCGAGGCCGAGCCCGGCACCCCCCTTCTCTGGGTGATCCGGGACGAATTGAAACTCACCGGCACCAAATTCGGCTGCGGCGTGGCCTCCTGCGGGGCCTGCACCGTGCATCTGGACGGCGAACCGGTGCGCTCCTGCCAGACCTACATCGAGGATGTGGAAGGCAGCGAGATCACCACCATCGAGCAGATGGAGGAAGATCCGATCGGCCAGGCCGTGCAGCAGGCCTGGGCCGAGCTGGACGTGGTGCAATGCGGATACTGCCAGTCGGGGCAGATCATGTCGGCCGTCGGGCTGCTGCGGGAAAACGCCAAGCCCAGCGCTCAAGAGATTGACGACTACATGTACGGCAACGCCTGCCGTTGCGCGACCTACCAGCGAATCCGCGCCGGTATCCAGCGCGCCGCAGAGATCATGGAGGCCTGATCTGATGACCCTTTCCACCTCCCGCCGCTCCTTCCTGAAAGGCGCAGCCGCCGCTGCCGGTGCCGCGCTCTTCATCGGTGCCCGCCCGAACGGGGCGCTTGCCGCCTCCTCTTCCGATGCGATGATGAACCCCTTCGTCAAGATCGACGCAGACGGCAATTTCACCGCGATCATCAAGCATTTCGAGAAGGGCCAGGGCCCGGCCACCGGCCTCTCCACGCTGATCGCCGAAGAACTGGGCCTGCGCATGGATCAGATCCAATACGCCTTCGCGCCCTCCAACCCGCAGGTCTACAACAACCTTCTGTTCGGCCCCTTCCAGGGCACCGGCGGCTCTACCGCCATGGCCAACAGTTTCATGCAATACCGGCAGGCCGGGGCCGCCGCGCGCGAGATGCTGATCAAAGCCGCCGCCGAGGCTTGGGGCGTTGAACCGTCCGGCCTTACCATCGAGGAAGGCATGGTTGTTGGCGGTAGCCAAAGTGCGCCCATCGGCGATTTTGTCGCTGCCGCCGCGCAGTTGGAGCCGCCCGCCGAACCAAGGCTCAAAACGCCCGAGGAATGGCGCATCATCGGCAATGAAAGCACCCGGCGGCTGGATTCCGTGATCAAGGGCAACGGCAAGGCGAAATTCGCCATGGATGTGCATCTGGACAACCAGATGGTGGTGATGATCGCCCGCCCCGAACAGAAGGGCGCGCTGGCCACCGGCTTTGACGACAGCGGCGCGCAGGGCGTCAAAGGCTACATCCGCGCCGCGGTGCTGCCCAATCAGGCCGGCGTGGCCGTCTATGCCGAAACCACCTGGGCCGCGATCCAGGCCCGCGAGGCGCTCAGCGTGGAGTGGGACACTTCGGCGGCGGAAACCCGTTCGTCTGATGAGATCCGCGCCGAGATCATGGCCGCGCTTGACGCCGAGCCGGAATACAACGTGCTGAAGAAGGATCACGCCGCAACGCTGGCCGCCATAGAGGGCGCGGCGCAAGTGGTCGAGAAAACCTTCTACTTCCCGCTTCTGGCCCATGCTCCTATGGAGCCGCTGAACTGCACCATCGAGCAGACGGCGGAGGGCGACATCGTGCTCCACGACGGCGCGCAGATGCCCACGGGGCCGCATATGGCCTACCAGCAGATCTTTGGCCTGCCGGCAGAGAAGATCCACATCAACACGATGCTCGCCGGCGGCTCCTTCGGCCGCCGCGCCACGCCGGATGCGGACTACCAGGTCGAGGCCGCGCTGGCCTTCGTGATGACGGACCGCTCCCGCCCAGTGAAGCTCGTCTGGACCCGCGAAGACGATCTGCGCTCCGGCTACTACCGCCCGGCCTTCGGCCACAAGGTGCGCGTCGGGCTTTCCGCCGAGGGCGACATCCTCGGCTGGGATCACCGCATCGCGGGCCAGTCCATCATGAAGGGCACCGCGTTTGAGGCCTTCGCCGTGCACGACGGGGTGGACAGCTCTTCGGTGGAGGGCGTGTCGGACACCCCCTATCAGGTGCCCGGCATGTTCGTGGGCCTGACCGATACCAAGAAGGCCACCTCCACCCTCTGGTGGCGCTCCGTGGGCCACACCCACACGGCCTACGCCATGGAAGTGATGATGGACATGGCCGCCAAGGCTGCGGGCCGCGATCCACTGGAGTTCCGTCTCGCCCACCTTCAAGGAACCGGAGCCGATCAGGCGCGCAAATCCGCCGTGCTGAAACTCGCCGCCGAGAAAGCGGGCTGGGGCAACGCGCCCACAGGGCGCTCCATGGGGATTGCCGTGCACAAGTCCTTCGGCTCCTACGCGGCGGAAGTTGTGGAGCTTTCGGGCACCGCAGAGGCCGGCTTCCGCATCGAGAAGGTGACGGCGGCGGTGGATTGCGGCATCCCCGTGAACCCCGACATCATCCGCGCCCAGATGGAAGGCGGTATCGGCTACGGCATCGGCCACGCGATGCGCGATCAGATCACGCTCGCAGGCGGCGCGGTGGAGCAATACAACTTCCCCGACTACGAGCCCCTGCGCATCGGCGACATCGCCGCGATCGAGGTGCATATCGTCAAATCCACCGAAGCCCCCACCGGCATCGGCGAGCCGGGCACCCCGCCCTCCGCCCCGGCGCTGGCCAATGCCATCGCGGCGGCCAGCGATCTGACCATTGCCGATCTTCCGATGGTCGAACACGGCGTCAGCTTCGCCTGAACGAAGCACCAGAAACCTGCAACGGGCCCCTCGGGGCCCGTTTCCTTTTAAAAATAGATCCGAAACGCCTTACAGATAGCCCGCGATCCGGCTCTCGATGGCCTCCACCACGGCGCGCAGCTTGGCCGGGTCAGAGGCATCCGCCTGAGGCGCGGCGAAGCGGCCCGCGTCATTGTCGAAATACTTGCCGGACGCCGTGGCGAACTCAGGGCTCAGGGCGGCGCGCGTGAGGATACCCACGCCGATCCCGATGTCATGGCCAGCCATCCCAAACCCCTCCCGCACCATATTGGTGGCCAGAAGCGAGCCCGGATTGACCGCCACAGATACCAGCCCCTCAGGGTGCGCCTGCCCGAAGGCCTGACTCCACAGGGTGAGCGCAAGCTTGCTCTGGGCATAGGCCTCCATCGCCTCCAAAGGCCTCTCACCGCGCAGGGCGGCCAGATCCACCGGGGCCTGCGCCGCCGAGGAGAGATGCACAAGCCGTGCCCCCGGCGCGAGGGCGGGCAGCAGCAGGCGGGACAGCAACGCAGGCGCGAATGTGTTCACCACGAAGCGCACGTCCTCCCCCGATGCGGTGCGCGGCTGACTGGTGCGCAACACGCCCGCGTTGTTGATCAACACGTCCACCGGTCCATGGGCCTCCGCCACGCGGCGGCCCAGCGCGGCGACCTTAGAAAGATCCGCGAAGTCCGCCAGTTCTGTGCGTACCTCTCCACCAACTTCAGCCGCCACGGCGGCCAGTTTCTCGGCATTGCGCCCGTGCAGGATCGGCCGGTGGCCATCGCCGGCCAGCGCCTGCGCCGTGGCGCGGCCGATGCCGTCGGTCGCGCCGGTGATCAGGATCGTCTTTTTCATCTTCGCTCTCCCTTCAGGTGAAGGACGGCAGCACGTCGCGCGCCAGCCTGTCCAATGTCGCGTCGATCGGCGCGCGGTTGAACCGCAGGTTCAGCGCCACGTGGTGCACGCCGCTGGCCTCAAGCTCTCTCAGGTAGGCCAGCAGCCAGCGATGGCCCGTGCGCACGCCCAGATGGATCGGGCTGGGGCCCTCATCGGGATCTTCCGCCAGATCCACGTAAAGCGGCTGCAGGACGGGCTTTGCGGGCTGGCCCAGCCGCGCCAGACTTGCCCGCCAGTCTGCCAGCACCTGCGCCTGAGCGGCCCCGCCACGCGGATAGGTCATCCAACCATCGCCGTGTTCGGCGATCCAGTCCGGCGCTTGCCGACTGGAGCCGGTGATAAGAAGCGGCAGGCGCGTGCCCGTGGGTTTGGGCAACATATCGATGCGCCCGTCGGTCTGCCCGAAGTGATTGACGATCCGCGGTGTGGCCTCGCCCATGGCGCGGATATAGGCAAAGCTCTCCCGGAAGGCCTCCGCTCGGGCCTCGATATCCGCCCCCATCGCCGGGTATTCCTCCGGCCTGTCGCCCGAGGCCACCCCGAGGATCAGCCGCCCACCCGAGAGCACATCCACGCTGGCCGCCGCCTTGGCCACATGGGCCGGGTGGCGCAGGGGCAGCACGATGCTGGCCACGCCAAGGGCGATGTCGCGGGTCTGGCCGGCCAGAAAGCCGAGATAGGTGAAGGGATCAAAAAGCTGCCCCGCATCGCCGAAGCTCGGCACGTTGAAGGGCACATCCCGAAGCCAGAGCGCGGCAAAGCCCAGCGCCTCGGCCCGCTTCGCGCGTGCCAGATGGCCTTCCATATCTGGCACCGGGCTGCCGGGATAGGCCGCAACGGGCACCACGAGGCCAAGGCTCAGCCGTCCCGCACGAAAGGTGGCGTTGAAGCCCCGGTTGATCTCTGCAAACGCCTGCTCTGCCATCGGCTTTTCCTCCCAGATCAAACGGGCCGCGCAAGGCTGCGCGGCCCGTGTTTGGGTCAGAACCAGCTGACCGTGTCGTCCATGCTGCGGCGGGTCTGCGGGAAGGCAGGCTCTTGCGCGCGGTGGCCGAAGGCAAACATCACGGCAGGCTGCCAGGCTTCGGTGTCGATGCCGAACTCCGCCTGCAGAACTGCAGCCGTCTGCGCCATATCGAACCCCTCGATCGGGCAGGAATCCACCCCCAGCAGCGCCGCCGCCGTCATCATGTTGGCAAGCACGATATAGGCCTGTTTGCCCGACCAGTCGGTGATCTCGCGATCCGTGGTGATCTTGTGATCGCTGCTCTGAAACTTGCCGTAAGCGCCGTTGAACAGCTCGATGACCTCTTCGGGCAGATGTTTCACCGTGCGGTAGTGGTTGAGCAGATAGTCCGAACCCGCCGTCATCAGCGGCGCGCGCGCGGCCAGAAGGATGCCGAAATGGCTCGCGGTGCCAAGCTGGCCCGCAGAACCATTCATCATCCCGTTCGCCCCCCAGGAAAAGTCGCGAAACAACTCGCGTTTCTCCGGGCTCTGGATCATCAGGATGCGGAAGGGCTCATGGCCGAAGGAGGTGGGCGAGAGCCGCCCGGCCTCAAGGATCGTCGCCATATCGGCCTCGGAGACCTTGCGGGCGGGATCGAAAATCTTGGTCGCGTGGCGGAAGGCGAAAGCCGCGCGGATCTGGGCGGCGACGTCGGCGGTGGTTGGGGTGATCGCGTTCATGGGCTGGTCCTGTTGTCAGAGAATGTCTGTCACAGGGAGGTATCACTTGTGATCAGCGATAAAATCGGCACAGAATGGATTAGAGAATTCGCCTTTTCGATATAATCACCCATGGACACAGAGACGCTCCGCCTTTTCGTGGCAGCCGCCGAGAGGCTCAACATCTCCGCCGCCGGGCGCAAGCTGGGGCTCGCCCCCGCCGTGGCCAGCGCGCGGCTCGCCAAGCTGGAGCACGAGCTGGGGGTGGAGCTTTTGCACCGCACCACGCGCAAGGTCTCGCTCAGCGAAGAGGGCGCGGCCTTCCTGCCTTACGCGCGGGAGATCCTTGCCCAGGCCGAGGCCGGGCGCGCGGCCCTTGGGCTCGACACCGCCGGGCCCGGCGGCACCCTGCACTTCACCGCGCCTGCAAGCTATGCGCAGCGGCACATCATGCCCTTGCTTCCTGCGTTTCATGCCCTCTACCCGAAGATCACGCTGGATCTGCATCTCTCCGACAGCCGTCTGGACCTGATCGAGGGCAGCTTCGATCTGGCCCTGCGGTCCGCACCACTAGAAGACAGCAGCCTGCGCGGGCGCAAACTCGCCGAAGACACCCGCGTGCTCTGCGCCGCGCCCGCCTATCTCGCGCAGCATGACACGCCCGAAACGCTGGACGCCCTCGCGGGCCACGAGTTTCTGGCCTGGTGCACCACGAAGGCCGTGCCTCTGGTACATGACAGCGGGCAGAAGGCGCGGCTGGATCTGGCGACCATGAGCTGCCGCACCATTCTGAACGATGGCGATTCCTTGCGCGCCGCCACGCTGGCCGGGGCGGGGCTTTCGTTCAACTCGCTCTGGAGCGTGGGGGAGGAACTGGCGGCGGGGCGGTTGGTGAGAGTCTTGCCGGAGTGGCGGCTGGACGATGCCTCGGTGCTCTGGCTGATCTACCCGCGCTCCAATGTGCTGACCCCGAAAGTGCGGGTGTTCATGGATTTCCTGATCGACCGGCTGGGCGGCTGACGGGGCAGTTCGGGGGGCGCTGCCCCCCGCGCCTTGCGGCGCTCCCCCCGAGGTATTTCTGGCAAGAGGAAAGGGTTAGACGCCGCTGATCGATTTGACCGTCTGGAAGGCGCGGATGCCCCAGAGCCCAGCTTCGCGGCCATAGCCCGAAGCCTTGCGTCCCCCGAAGGGCGCGCCTTCCACC
The DNA here is from genome assembly GCF_025376885.1 of Pseudoruegeria sp. SHC-113. NCBI lineage: Bacteria > Pseudomonadati > Pseudomonadota > Alphaproteobacteria > Rhodobacterales > Roseobacteraceae > Pseudoruegeria > Pseudoruegeria sp. SHC-113. The sequence goes on along the minus strand of NZ_JAHUBR010000001.1, from coordinate 1,054,921 downwards.
CGGCTCTGGCCGTTGATCTGCACCATGCCCACCTCAAGCTGACGCGCCACGCGCATCGCGGTTTCGCGGCTTCCTGTCTGGATGTAGCCCGCGAGCCCGTAGGCGCTTTCATTGGCGAGGGCTATTGCGTCTTCTTCGCCGTCAAATGGCGTGAGGGAGAGGACGGGGCCGAAGGCTTCCTCGTGGAAGAGCGCCATTTCGGGCGTGACGTCGGCGAAGACGGTGGGGCGCGGGTAGAAGCCCTTGTTGTGGCCATCGGCGCGGCCCGGCCCGCCGGTGAGCAGCCGCGCGCCCTGGCTTTGCGCTTTGCGGATCGCGGCCTGAACGTGATCGAACTGGGCGTGGTTCACCAGCGGGCCTTGATGGCCGCCGGGTTTGAGCGGGCTATCGAAGCGGTAGGTTTCAGCCTCGGTTGTGGCGCGCGCGCAGACCTCTGCATAAATTTCGCGCGCCACCAGCATGCGGGAGGCGGCGTTGCAGCTTTGGCCGGCGTTGCGGAAGCAATGGGCCAGCCCTTGCGTGACGGCGGTGTCCACGTCGCAATCGGCGAAGAGAATGTTGGCGGACTTGCCGCCGAGTTCCAGCAAACAGGGCGTGAGATTGGCCCCGGCGGCGGCGGCGATGGCGCGGCCCACGCTGGTGGAGCCGGTGAAGGAGATGACGTCTACACCGGGATGGGCGGCCAACGCCGCGCCGGTGCGGCCATCGCCGGACAGCAGCGCGAAGAGGCCTTCGGGCGCGCCTGCGGCCTCCATGCATTCGGCAAAGAGCAGGGCCGAGCGGGTGGCGTATTCGCTGGGCTTCAGGATCATCGTGCAGCCCGCTGCAAGTGCCGCGCCCACCTTCAGCGCGACCTGGTTGAGCGGCCAGTTCCAGGGCGTGATCAACGCGGCGACGCCGAGCGGTTCATGGCGAACGAAATGGCTCTCCTGCCCCGGCGGGGTGGCCTGTTCGGATGGGTTCTCGCGGGCGGCTTTCAGGATTGTGTGCAGGTGGGCCAGCGCAGTGCCGACCTGTTTGTCGGTCGCGAAGTCCAGCGGCGCGCCCATTTCGCGGGCGACAGCTTCGGCAAAGGCCGCTTGCCGGGCTTCGATTTCGGCGATGAGCCGTTCGAGGATCTCAAGCGGATCCAGCTGCACCGCGCCGAGCGCCAGCTGCCGCGAGAAGGCCTTGGCCTTTGCGACGGCGCTGTCCACGTCTGCTGTGCCGCAGACGGGGATCTCCGCCACCTCCGCCTCCGTGGCCGGATCCACCAGCGTGAAACCGGGCCCGGCCGCCCAATCGGCGGCGGCGGGATGGATCAGGGCGCAATTCGGGCGCGGCAGGCGGGCGGGCATGGGCAAATTCCTGTGGTGGGCCGGCCCCAAGACATAGGAGAAGCGCGGCCCCTGCGCCAGTGGCCTTAGCCTGTCTCTTCCGGTTCGAGCGCGAGCAGCAAAGCACCGTCCTGCACCTGTGCGCCCTCGGAGGTCAGAAGCTCCGCCACCGTGCCATCGCGGGCGGCGGTGAGCGTGTGCTCCATCTTCATGGCTTCCAGAATGGCGAGCGGCTGGCCCTTGGTGACGGCCTGCCCTGCGGTGACCAGCACCGCCTTCACGAGGCCCGGCATAGGCGCGGTAATCGTGTCGCCCCCTGTGGCATCGCCCGCGCCAGCCGCAAGCGGGTCGGGGCGCGTGAAACGGTGGGTCGCCGCGCCGGTGAAGACGGTCACCTCCGTGCCGTCGAAACTGGCAGAGAGGCTGCGGCGGCCTTCGGGGGAAGAGACGCTGTAGTTGCCTTGTCCGAGTGGCTGCAGCGTGACGGTTTGATCACCGACCTGTGCAGTGAGCTGATCACCCGCGTGGTTGAGGCGTACCTCTGTCTGGGTTTCCCCCTGTTGGAGGGCAACGGTTCTGCCCCCCTGCCCCCAGGCGCGGAAGCCCGCCAGCGGCTGCCATCCATCTTTTATCCGTGCCGGGAGCGTGGCGGCAGCGGCGACGGCAAGCGCCGCAGCATCGGGCGCGGTCACATGGGTGAGTGCTTCCTGATCGCGGGCGATGAGGCCGGTATCGACCTGCCCCGCCGCGAAGCCTTCATGCTCCGCAAGGCGGATCAGGAAGGGGATGTTGGTGGTGAGCCCGGCGACCTGCGTTTGCCGCAAGGCGCGGATCAGTTTCTGCAAGGCGATTTCGCGTGTGGGGCCGTGGGTGATCACCTTGGCGATCATCGGATCATACCACGGCGAAACGGCATCGCCGCTGCGCACGCCGCTGTCGATCCGCACGCCGCCGAGTGAGAACTCGGTGCCTTGCGGGAAGCTGAGGTAGGTAAGCGTGCCGGTGGCTGGCAGGAAGCCCTTGGTGGCGTCTTCCGCATAGACGCGCGCCTCGAAAGCCCAGCCGGTGATGGCGAGATCCTCTTGCAGGACCGGGAGCGGCTCACCCGCGGCGACGCGCAGCTGAAGCTCGACGAAATCGAGCCCGGTGATCGCCTCGGAAACAGGGTGCTCCACCTGCAAACGGGTGTTCATTTCCATGAACCAGAAGCCATCCGTCCGCAGACCGTTCGCGCCGTCGACGATGAATTCCACGGTGCCCGCGCCCTGATAGCCGATGGCCTTGGCGGCGTTGACCGCCGCCTGCCCCATGGCGGCGCGCACTTCGGGGGGCATGTCGGGCGCAGGGGCTTCCTCGATCACCTTCTGGTGGCGGCGCTGCAGGGAGCAGTCGCGCTCAAACAGGTGGATGACGTTGCCATGGGCATCGCCGAAGACCTGGATCTCGATGTGGCGCGGCTGCTGGATGTATTTCTCGACCAGAACGGCAGGATCGCCAAAGCTCGCCTGCCCCTCACGCTGCGCGCCTTCCAGCGCGGCGGCAAATTCCCCGGGGCGCTCGACAAGGCGCATGCCCTTTCCGCCACCGCCCGCGCGGGCCTTGATCAGGACGGGGTAGCCGATCTCATCGGCGCGGGATTTCAGGAAATCCGCGCCCTGCTCGGCCCCGTGATAGCCGGGCACCACGGGCACGCCGGCCTCTTCCATCAGCGCCTTGGCGGCATCCTTCAGCCCCATGGCGCGGATCGCGTCGGCGGGCGGGCCGATGAAGGTGAGGCCCGCGGCCTCGACGGCCTCCACGAAGCCGGGGTTTTCCGAAAGGAAGCCGTAGCCCGGATGGATCGCCTGCGCGCCGGTGGCCTGCGCGGCTTCGATGAGACGCGCGCCCAGCAGGTAGCTTTCAGCAGCAGCGGGCGGGCCGATGTGCACCGCCTCATCGGCCAGCGCGACGTGTTTCGCACCCGCATCGGCATCTGAGTAGACGGCGACGGTCGCCACGCCCAGACGGCGAGCGGTTTCGATCACGCGGCAGGCGATTTCGCCGCGGTTGGCGATGAGGATCTTGTCAAACATGGGCAAGGGTCCTTTGTGCATGGGGCGTGGGGGCGCTGCCCCCGCCGTGCCTGCGGCACGACTCCCCCGGGATATTTCGGGTCAGAAGAGAGGCGGGCGCGGGCAGCATTCAGGCCTCCGCGTCCGGTTGCAGATCTTCGATCATGCGGAAGCGTTCGCAGACGAGCATCATCTCGGGGTCAAAGCCGCCATTGCGGCGGAAATAGGCCTCATGGCCCGCGCGCCAGCCGGCAAGATCGGGGTTTTCGCCCTCCTCCAGCGCGAAGGCTTCATCCACGTCGCAGTAGCGCTTCAGCGTGACTTCCACGGTTTCGATGACGAAGGCCGGGGTGTCGTCCCAGTTGAGCGCGATATCGCGGCGGCCGACTTCGGGCAGGGCTTCGCCACCGGCCTCATAATCGCGCAGGGCCCCGCAGGTGGCGGTTTTGCGCCCCGCGCGCACCAGCGCGATCAGCTCGGCGCTCAGGGTGGGGTTGTCGCCGAACTTGAAGGTCACGGCACCCGGGTATTTCGCTTTCAGAGCGGCGATCTCAGACATTACATCCGGAACACGCCGAAGCGTGTTTCCTCGATCTGGGCGTTGAGGGCTGCGCGCAGGGAAAGGGCGAGCACGCGGCGGCTGTCGCGCGGGTCGATGATGCCGTCGTCCCAGAGGCGGGCGGAGGCGTAGAGCGGGTGGGATTGCTCGGTGAACATCTCGATGGTGGGGCGTTTGAAGCTGGCCTCTTCCTCTGCACTCCAGCTGCCGCCCGCGCGTTCGATGGCGTCGCGTTTGACGGTGGCCAGCACGCCTGCTGCCTGCTCGCCGCCCATCACCGAGATGCGGGAGTTGGGCCATGTCCACAGGAAGCGGGGCGAATAGGCGCGGCCGCACATGCCGTAGTTGCCCGCGCCAAAGGAGCCGCCCACGAGCATGGTGATCTTGGGCACTTTGGTGGTGGCCACGGCGGTGACGAGCTTGGCACCATCTTTGGCGATGCCGCCACTTTCGTATTTCTGGCCGACCATGAAACCGGTGATGTTCTGCAGGAAAACGAGCGGGATCTTGCGCTGGGAGCAGAGTTCGACGAAATGCGCGCCCTTTACCGCGCTTTCTGAAAACAGCACGCCGTTGTTCGCGATGATGCCCACTGGAATGCCCATGACATGGGAAAAGCCGCAGACGAGCGTGGTGCCGTAGCGGGCCTTGAATTCGTCAAACCGCGAGCCGTCCACCAGCCGCGCGATGACCTCGCGGATGTCATAAGGCGTTTTCAGATCCGCAGGGACGACGCCCAGAAGCTCTGCCGGATCATAGGCGGGCTCTTCCGGAGTGCGCAGATCGAGCTGGGAACGCTTGGGGCGGTTGAGGTTGGCCACGGCCTGACGGGCGAGCGCCAGCGCGTGGGCATCATCCTCGGCCAGATAGTCGGCTACGCCGGAGAGCCGCGTGTGCACATCACCGCCGCCCAGATCCTCCGCACTGACCACCTCGCCCGTGGCGGCCTTCACCAGCGGTGGGCCTGCGAGGAAGATCGTCCCCTGCTCCTTCACGATGATCGTCACGTCGCTCATCGCGGGCACATAGGCCCCGCCGGCCGTGCAGGAGCCCATGACAACGGCGATCTGCGGAATGCCCTTGGCGCTCATGTTGGCCTGATTGAAGAAGATACGCCCGAAGTGATCGCGGTCGGGGAAAACCTCGTCCTGGTTGGGCAGGTTCGCGCCGCCGCTGTCGACCAGATAGATGCAGGGCAGGTTGTTCGCTTCCGCGATCTCCTGTGCGCGCAGGTGTTTCTTGACCGTCATCGGGTAGTAGGTGCCGCCTTTCACGGTGGCATCGTTGCAGACGATCATGCACTCCTGCCCCTCCACGAGCCCGATGCCCGCCACCGCACCGGCGGCAGGCGAGGCGCCCTCGTAGAGCCCATGGGCGGCGAAGAGCCCGACCTCAAGGAAGGGCGAGCCGGGATCGAGCAGGCGTTCCACCCGTTCACGCGGCAGGATCTTGCCGCGCGAGAGGTGGCGTTCGCGGGCGCGTTCCCCGCCACCGGCCATGGCCATTTCGGCCGCCGCGCGGATCTCGGCCAGCGCGGCCTCATGGGCGGCCTCATTGGCCTTGAAGGTGTCGGAGCCGGGGGAGATGGCGGAGGTGAGTTTCATGCGCCTTAACCCATCGCCGCCATCATCTCGCGCCCCACGAGCATGCGGCGGATCTCGCTGGTGCCTGCGCCGATTTCCATCAGCTTGGCGTCGCGGAAGATGCGGCTGACCGGGGTTTCGTTCATGAAGCCCGCGCCGCCCATGGCCTGCACCGCCTGATGCGCCACGGCCATGGCTTCTTCCGAGGCATAAAGCACGCAAGCCGCCGCATCCTGCCGGGTGACTTCGCCGCGATCACAGGCTTTGGCGACTTCGTAGACGTAAGCGCGGGCGGAGTTCATCTTGGTGTACATATCGGCGATCTTGCCCTGCATGAGCTGGAAGTTCCCGATCGCCTGCCCGAACTGCTTGCGCTCGGCCATATAGGGCATGATCTCATCCAGACAGGCGGCCATAATGCCGGTGCCGATGCCCGAAAGCACCACGCGCTCGTAGTCGAGCCCGCTCATCAGCACGCGCACGCCCTTGCCCTCTTCGCCGAGCACGTTCTCGAACGGCACTTCCACGTCCTCGAAGATCAGCTCGGCCGTGTTGGAGCCGCGCATGCCGAGTTTGTCGAAATGCGGCGAAGTGGAGAAGCCATGCATGGATTTCTCGATTAGGAAGGCGGTTATGCCCTTGCTGCCGGCCTCGGGATCGGTCTTTGCGTAGACGACGAGCGTATCGGCATCAGGGCCGTTGGTGATCCAGTATTTCGTGCCGTTCAGCACGTAGCGATCGTTGCGCTTCTCGGCGCGCAGCTTCATCGACACCACGTCCGAGCCCGCGCCCGCCTCGCTCATCGCCAGCGCGCCGACGTGTTCGCCCGAGATCAGCCCAGGCAGGTATTTCGCCTTCTGCTCGGGCGTGCCGTTGAGCTTGATCTGGTTCACGCAAAGGTTGGAATGCGCGCCGTAGGAGAGCGAGACGGAGGCCGAAGCGCGGGCGATTTCCTCCACCGCGATCACATGGGCCAGATAGCCCATGCCAGCGCCGCCGAATTCCTCCGGCACGGTGATGCCCAGCAGGCCCAGATCGCCCATTTCGCGCCAGAGCGCGGCGGGAAACTCATTGCTCTTGTCCACCTCGGCGGCGAGCGGCTTCACCCGGTCCTGCGCCCAGCGGTGTACCATCTCGCGCAGGGCGTTCACGTCCTCACCGAGATCGAATTTCATGGTTGCGTTGAACATCGGGCTCTCCCTCCCTCTCGCGCCTCAGCATGCATGTTGCGCGCAATTGTTTCCAGAATGTTGCGGGCCGGACCTAGCTTTCCAGATCGAAGACCAGAATGCCGTCCGCGCCGCCGTTGCACATGGCCACGAGCCGCGCGCCCAGTGCTTTGTGGCCTGGGTCCTGCGCATAGACCTGCAGCGCAGCCGCATCGCGGAAGCGGCAGATGAATCCCCACGGATATTGCGGTGTTTTCAGCTCATAGTCGCGGTTGGGCCCGGCTTCGAAGCCGTCATAGCCGTCGATCTCACCGCGCAGCGCATCGAGCCAGGCGAGCACCTCGGCCAGTTCATTGGTGTCTGCATCTGCGCGCAGATCGAGGAAGACGCAATGGGCGATCATCAGCGCGGGCTCATGCGCAGAGCGCCGTCAAGGCGGATAACGGAGCCGTTGAGCATCTCGTTTTCGCAGATCTGCTGGGCGAGTTGCGCGTATTCCTGCGGATCGGCAAGGCGGGCCGGGAACGGCACCTGCGCGCCGAGCGAATCCTGAACCTCCTGCGGCAGGCCCAACAGCATCGGCGTCAGGAAGAGCCCCGGCGCAATGGCCATCACCCGCACGCCCACATTCGTCAGATCGCGCGCCATGGGCAAAGCGAGGCCGATGATGCCGCCCTTGGAGGCCGCGTAAGCCGCCTGCCCGACCTGCCCTTCGTAGCCGGCGATGGAGGCCGTCATGATGATCACGCCGCGCCCGCCATCCTTGGTGATCGGCTCGGCGGCCGCCATGCCGGCCGCTGCCTGCGAGGCGGCGAAGAAGCTTCCATTGAGGTTCACGTTGATGACCTTGGCAAAGAGCGCCGGATCATGCGGCGCGCCTTTTGCTACCGTCTTTTGCGCGGGCGCGATGCCGGCGCAGCACAGAAGGATGCGCTCCTGCCCGTGGGCGGCGCGGGCTTTCGCGAAGCCTGCGGCGAGGCTTTCGGGATCGCTCACATCCACCTGGCAATAGAGCCCGCCGATGTCGGCTGCCACGGCCTCCCCGGCTTCCGGGTTCAGATCGAAGATCGCCACTTTCGCGCCAAGCCCGGCAAGCCTGCGGGCCGTGGCCTCGCCAAGGCCGGAGCCGCCCCCAGTGATGACCACAGGTGTGTTCTGTCCAATATCCATGAGAATCCTCCAAGCCTCGCGACCATGACGGCATGAGTCACGATTGTTGCGAGAGTGTTTCAAGCCGCGCGGGAAGGTGCAAGCCCGCCCACGCGGCAAGCAATCAGAGCACCAGCCGCGCGCCGCTTGCAAGCGGGCCGGAGGGGCCTGTCAGCGCGCCAGTGAACCCCTCCGGCAGAAGGATCTCTGCCGCCTCATAGGGCAAGGCGAAGGCTCCTGTCCGCGAGACGGAGAGCGTGCAAGCCTCGCCTGCCTGCTCAAGCGTGAACCGCAGGCGCGCGTGGTTGCCACTGAGCGCGTCCACCGCCACGCCGTCATCCTCGTAGAGCAGGTTTTCGCGCGATCCGTCCGCACCGGAGGGATAGACGGCCAGCGCGCGGGCCTTGAGTGTATCGGCCACGCCCTTGCAGGCGGCCGTGGCAAGCGGCAGCAACGCCCCGCCGCGTACGAAAATCGGGATGCTGGCCAGATCCACCGCGAGGTCCAGCCACTGCCCGCCCGCATACCAAAGGCCGGTGGCATAGTCCCACCAGCCCTCTGCGCACTGAGGCAGATACACAGCCCGGCGCTTGGCCCCCGGCTCCACCACATTGGCGACCAGCAGATCGGGGCCGACCATCACGTCGAAGCTTTCCTCCCAGCAGGTGGGATCCTCGGGGAAATCGTAGAACCGCGGCCGCAGGATCGGCGCGCCTTCGGTGACGGCGCGATAAAGCTGCGTGTAGAAGTAGGGCATAAGACGGTAGCGCAGCGCGATGGCCGCCTTCACCTCGCCCGCCACCTCCGGGTGCATCCACGGCACGTTGGAGGTGGCATCATCGTTCCACGAATGGATCGTGAAGCGCGGCGAGAAGATGCCGTTCTGCACCCAGCGCAGGAACAGCTCCGGCCCCGGAGGCGGACCGGCGAACCCGCCTACATCGTGGCCGATGTTAAAGAAGCCCGAAAGCCCCAGCCCCAGTGCCATGGGGATGTTGTATTGCAAGGTCTCCCAGTTGGTGCGGTTGTCGCCTGTCCATGTCTGGGCATAGCGCTGGGTGCCCGGCGCGGCGCAGCGGGAGATCAGGTAGGGCCGCTCATCGGGGCGGTGGCGCTTCTGCTCCTCGCTGGAGGCGCGCGTCATCAGCATGCCGTGCAGCGGGCGGATCAGGGCAATATCAAGCGGCTCCCCAAAGCCCGCGCATTGCGCCGCATCCTCCCAGACCTCGAATTCGTTGTTGTCGTTCCAGGTGTTGCGGATGCCTTTTGCCAGAAGCTGCTCCCGCACGCCTTTCTGCCACCAGCGCAGAGTGTTGGGGTTCGTCATGTCCAGATGCGAGCCGCGCCCGTCCCAGAAGGCAGACGTTTCGGGCGCGCCGGTGTCGCCATCTTTCACGAAGAGCCCCGCCGCTTCCGCTTCGGCGTATTTCGGGTGATCGTCCAGCAGCACCGGCTTGATGTTGGCGATCAGTTCCACGCCCTCGGCAGCGAATTTGGCGGCCATGCCTTCCGGGTCCGGGAATCGATCCGTGTTCCAGTTGAACACGTAACGACGCGGGCCGATCGTGGTGTAGCCCGAGGACATCTGGAAACTGTCGAGCGGAATGCCCTCGCTGCGACAGCGCGCAAGGAAATCCTCGATCTGCGCCTGCCCGTCCGGCGCATCCGCCAGCGCCATGGAGGAGCCGGAATAGCCGAGCCCCCAGAGCGGCATGAAGGCGGTGCCCCCGATCAGGCGATGGAAGCGGGAGACGACCTCCGGCACGCCCGCGCCTGCCATCACGTAATACTGCAAATCACCGTCCTGCGCGCGGTAGGCGCGATAGGCCGGGTGGTAATTGTCCAACTCGTTGCCCAGATCGAACCAGCAGGTGGACAGGTTGTCGTAAAACAGCCCGTAGGCCGGGCCAGCTTCGCGGGCGGTGAGCGTGAAGGGGATGTGTTTGTAGAGCGGATCGGTGCTGCGGGCGTCATAGCCGAGCGCATCGAGGTTGCGCATCTCAAACCGGCGACCCGTGCGCTCGAGCGGGCCTGATTTCTCCCCCAGCCCGAAGATGCGCTCGCCTGCATTGCGGCGCAGGAAATGGCTGTTGCGGTGATCGCGGGTGCCCAGCATGTAGGCGGCCTCGGGGCGGTCGGCCATCAGGGGCTGCCACGGGGCGTCCGGGCCGCTCCGCCAGTGCCATTCCAGCGCCAGCGGCGCGTGGATCTTCACCCGCAGATGGTCCGTCTCTGCAGTGGCCGTGTCAGCGTCAAACCGCAGCGCGGGGACGGCAAACCCCGCGCGACTGTCGCGGCAGCGCCCCTCCCAAGGCACATCTTCTTCCGGCGCAACAGACCACGTGCGCGGGTTGCGCCACGCACCCCCGTTGAGCAGGCTCACGCGGATCAAATCCGCCTCCAGCGCCTCCAGCCGCAGCAGGTGGCGCCCATCGATACGCAGGGTGAGCCCATCCGGCCCGGCCTGCGCAACCTCCCAGAGTCGCAATGCTTTCATGGCGTCACTCTAGCCAAGCGCGCGGGCTTGCCTAGCCGCGAAGTTAACCCAAGGTCGCTTCTCTCTCGACATTCGCCAGATCAGCGGCTTAGGTGGCGCCGCACTCACAAGCGGGAGGAATGATCATGCAGGAATGTTGGCGCTGGTTCGGGCCGAAGGATCCCGTTTCGCTGGCGGATGTGCGGCAGGCCGGGGCCACGGGCATCGTCACCGCGCTGCATGATCAGCCCAATGGTGTAGTCTGGCCGGAAGAGGAAATCGCCGCGCGCAAGGCGATGATCGAGGCCGCCGGGCTGAACTGGGCCGTGGTGGAAAGCATCCCGATCCACGAGGACATCAAGACAGGCGCGCCCGGCTGGGAAGCGCTGGCAGAAAACTGGGCCGAGACGGCCCGCAGGCTGGCGCGGCAGGGCGTGCGCACGATCTGCTACAACTTCATGCCGGTGCTCGACTGGACCCGCACCGATCTGACCTACGAAATGCCCGACGGCGCGCGCGCCCTGCGTTTCGATTTCGCCGCCTATGCCGCGTTCGACCTGTTGATCCTGCAGCGCAAAGGGGCGGAGGCCGACTATTCCGAGGCCGACAAGGCGCTTGCGCAGGCGTGGTTTGACGCTTCCTCCGAAGAAGATCGCGCGAAGCTGCAGGCCACCATCATCGCCGGCTTGCCGGGCAGCGAGGAAAGCTATTCGCTGGACAGCTTCCGCGCCCAACTGGCGCGCTACGCGGGCATCGACGCCGCCGGGCTGAAGGCCCGCCTCGCCGCCTTTCTTGAGATCGTGGTGCCGGTGGCAAAGGCCGAGGGCTTCACCCTCGCGATCCACCCCGACGATCCCCCCCGCCCGCTCTTTGGCCTGCCGCGCATCGTGTCCTCCTTTACCGATCTGCAAGACATTGCCGCCATGGTGGACACGCCGGAAAACGGCTTCACCTTCTGCACCGGTTCGCTGGGCGTGCGGGCCGACAATGACCTGCCCGCCATGATCGCGGCGCTGGCCCCGCGCATCCATTTCGCCCACCTGCGCGCCACCAAGCGGGAGAGCGATCCGCGCTCTTTCCACGAGGACGCCCATCTGGCCGGCGATCTGGACATGATGGCCGTGCTCACCGGCCTGCTTTCGGCGGAAAAGGCGCGCGGGGTTCAGATCCCGATGCGCCCCGATCACGGCCACAAGATCCTCACCGATCTGGGCCGCGAGAGCACGCCGGGCTACCCCGCCGTTGGCCGCCTGCGCGGGCTGGCGGAACTGCGCGGTGCGATCCGGGGGCTTGAGTGGTCTGCCGCGCGGGCTTGACAGACTGCCGGGATTTGCGCGCATCCTGACAGGATGACGAATTCCGCCCCCACATGGTTCCGCGACGCGCTGGACCGACGCATCATCGCCGAGTTGCAGCGCAACGCGCGGCAAAGCACCTCCACCCTCGCGGCGCGCCTCGGCGTGCCGCGCTCCACCGTGCATGAGCGCATCAGCCGGCTGGAACGCGAAGGCGTGATTGCAGGCTATTCCGTGGTTCTGGCGCAGGCCCCCGGCAGCAAAGGCATCCAAGCCCTTGTGTTGATTGAGGTAAAGCAGCCCGAAACCCGCAAGATCATCCAGCGCCTTTCGCAATACACCGAGGCACGGGTCTGCCTGTCGATCAATGGGGAGTTCGATCTTTTCCTACAACTTGAAGCGCCGGGGATCGAGGATTTGGACGCCATCGTGGATGAAATCGGCGAAATGCCGGGGGTGCTGCGCACGAAGACCTCCATCGTCTTCGGCAGCCGCTTTGACCGCCGCTATGACGAGACGGCGCAGCGGATCACGGAGCAATTTGGGATTGCCTCCGACGATTTGCCGTAAAAACCGGCAAAAACACAGCCACATAAAGCGTATCCGACACTTTACCTGATACCCCCCGCACATCTCCGGGCGCAGCCTGAAGCTGAGGCAACAGGAGGAGATCTCGGGATGTGGACAGTCTGCATCATGGGCGCGGGCAAGATCGGGCAAACGATCGCAGCCTTTCTATCGGCATCGCGCAACTACCGGGTGGTGATCGCGGACAGCGATCTTGCGGCCCTGAAGCGGCTCGACATCCCCGGCGCGGTGATGCGGCAGGTCGATGGGGCCGATGCCGCGAGCGTGGCCGAAGCCCTTGCCGATTGCGACGCGGTCATCAGCGCCGCGCCCTTCTTCCTCACCCCAAGCATCGCCGCAGGCGCCAAACGCGCCGGGGCGCATTACTTCGACCTGACCGAAGACGTGGCCGCCACTAAAGCCGTGCGCCAACTGGCGGACGGCGCGCAAACCGCCTTCATGCCGCAATGCGGGCTGGCGCCGGGCTTCGTGGGCATCGCGGGCGCGGATCTGGCCGCGCGGTTTGACGACTTGCACACGCTCTCCTTGCGCGTCGGCGCGCTGCCGCAGTTCCCGACGAATACGCTGAAATACAATCTCACATGGTCCACCGACGGGCTGATCAACGAGTATTGCAACCCCTGCGAAGCCATCGTGGGCGGCAGCCTGCAGAGGCTTGCCCCGCTTGAGGGGCTGGAAGCCTTCAGCCTCGACGGGGTGGATTACGAGTGTTTCAACACCTCCGGCGGGCTGGGCACGCTGGCCGAAACGCTCGCCGGGAAGGCGCGCAGCGTGAGCTATCGCACCATCCGCTACCCCGGCCACCGGGACGTGGTGAAGCTGCTGCTGCAGGATCTGCGGCTTGAGGCCAGACGCGACCTGATGAAAGAGATCTTCGAGGCCGCCCTGCCCCGCACCGATCAGGACGTGGTGATCGTGCATTGCACCGCCACAGGGCTGATCGATGGCGCGCTGCGCGAGCACAGTTTCCTCAACAAGACCTACGCGAGGGAGGTGAACGGCCAGCATTGGAGCGCGATCCAGATCACCACGGCCGCCGGCATTTGCAGCGTGGTGGAGCTTCTACGGAAAGGTGTGCTGCCGCAGGCGGGCTTCCTGTCGCAGGAGCAGGTCCGGCTTTCCGATTTCCTCGCCACCGATTTTGGCCAGCTCTACCGGGCTGGCACCGTAACCGAGCTCAAGGGGGCCGCATGAACGAGATGACCCAAGTCAAAACCGAAACCGTCGCCCAAGCCTTGGAGGCCTGCCGCGCGGCACTGGCGATCGATGCCAAACACATCAGCGGCGGCAGCCTGCCGGTGCGCTCCCCGATTGACGGGAGCCTTCTGGCGGAGGTCCATGAAACCCCGCAATCCGATATGGTGAGCGTGATTGCCGCTGCGCAATCGGCCTTCCTGCAGTGGCGCAGCGTGCCCGCCCCACGCCGGGGCGAATTGGTGCGGCTGCTCGGCGAAGAGCTGCGCGCCGCGAAAGAGCCTTTGGGCCTTCTCGTCTCGCTTGAGGCGGGCAAGATCCGCTCCGAAGGGCTTGGAGAGGTGCAGGAGATGATCGACATCTGCGATTTCGCGGTCGGGCTGTCGCGCCAGCTCTATGGCCTCACGATCGCCTCCGAACGCCCCGGCCACCGGATGATGGAAAGCTGGCACCCGGTCGGCCCGGTGGGCGTGATCACGGCCTTCAACTTCCCGGTCGCGGTCTGGAGCTGGAACACGGCGCTGGCGCTGGTTTGCGGCGATCCGGTGATCTGGAAGCCGAGCGAGAAAACACCCCTCACCGCGCTGGCCTGCGAGGCCATTTTCATGCGCGCGCTGGCGCGGTTTGGCGATGCGCCGGAGGGATTGCACCACGTGGTGATCGGCGGCGCGGGACTGGGCGAAGCGCTAGTGGATAGCGCGGATGTGCCGGTGATCTCGGCCACAGGATCCACCCGCATGGGCCGCGCCGTGGCCCCGAAAGTGGCGGCGCGCTTTGGCCGCTCGATCCTTGAGCTGGGCGGCAACAACGCGATGATCGTGGCCCCGTCGGCGGATCTGGACATGGCCGTGCGCGCCATCGTCTTTTCCGCCGTGGGCACCGCCGGGCAGCGCTGCACCTCCCTGCGCCGTCTGATCGTGCACGAGAGCTTGCGCGCCGATCTGGTGGCGAAACTGGTGAAAGCCTACGCAAGCCTGCCCATCGGCTCGCCGCTGGACCCGGCCACGCTCGTCGGCCCGCTGGTGGATCAGGGCGCGGCGGACGCGATGCAGGCCGCGCTGGAAGCAGCGCGGGCGCAGGGCGGCACGGTGCATGGCGGCGCGGCTTGCGCGTCGGGTGTGCCGCAGGGCGGGGCCTACCACGCGCCGGCCATCGTGGAGATGCCCGCCCAGAGTGAAATCGTTCAACACGAGACCTTCGCGCCCATTCTCTACGTCATGGGCTACGAGGACTTCGACAGCGCTATGGCGATGCAGAATGGCGTGCCGCAGGGGCTTTCCTCCTGCATCTTCACCCGCGACATGCGCGAGGCGGAGGCTTTCGTTTCGGCCGCGGGATCGGATTGCGGCATTGCCAACGTCAACATCGGGCCATCTGGGGCCGAGATCGGCGGAGCCTTCGGCGGCGAGAAGGAAACCGGCGGCGGGCGCGAGAGCGGCTCAGACGCGTGGAAGGCCTATATGCGGCGGCAAACGAACACCGTGAACTACTCGGCGGAGCTGCCGCTCGCGCAGGGGGTGAGGTTTGATTTCTGAGGCGGAAAGGACCGCTTCCCACACAGAGCTAAGCGCCCGCCATGGGGCGGGCGGGCGCGTGTCTGTTTCTAGCGAAACAGACAAAAAAGAGTTAAGCACTCCCCCCCTTCAACAACCTTGCCGGAGGAAACACTTCCACCACAGGCCCGCCAAGGCCTTGGGCATAGCCCGCGATCTGGTCTTCAACCACACGTGCGTCGGCTTCCGGCCAAGCCCCATTTTTGATGAAGCCCGCCTCGGCCAGCGCCCGCCCCATCGCCGGGAAATCGACACCGGTATAGACCTCGTTAAAACTCACCCGCTCGGCTTCAAGCGCCCAGTAATTGGTGCCGCAGTCCACAATCACCGGCTCCGTTTCGGCAAAACGCGACAGCTGCAGAACGAAATCCTTGTAGATGTCGCCTGGCCGGCGGATCAGCAGCGCCACCCGTGCGCCCTTGGGCATGACAAAGGCCGCGAGGTGCAGCGCGGAATTGTCGGTGGAGATGATGCTGTCGGCCGCGCGGTAGGTGGCGAGCTGCTCGGTTATGTCATGGGCTTGGGGGTGGAAGATCTCGTAACCTTCCGCCACCAGCCGCTCCTCGATCAGCTGCTCCTGCAGAATGCGCCCGCGCTTGGAATAGAGCCGGCTGCGCGAGATGTAGATCTTGCGCCCCGCCCCAGTGGCCGTGCCCGCCTTCAGACGGTTGCGCACAAAGGCGCGGAACTCCGGCGCGCCGGCGATCATCTCGTGCACGCCGAACCCCTGCGGCGGCACCACGAGCCGCTCAAACCGCAAAGGCGTGTTGGAGGCCATCGGCGGCTTGCGCACCTTCAAGGCCTTCAGAAGCGGCAGGACGCCCGACAGCGCGTTGCGCGGGCGGGACTTTTTCGCTTTCGGGAAGAAGTAGAGCCCGGCGATCTGCACATTGGGCTGGTCCAGATACCAGAGCCGCCCAAGGGACTCGCACAGCGCGTGGCCGAAATGGCCATAGGCCAGCCCCGCGAACAGATGGGTGCCGGGGATCGTCTCGGCGATCTCGCTTGCGTCGGGAAAGCCCGTGGGCAGCGTCGTGGGCCGCCCGAAGGAGCGCAGGCATGTTGCGGCGTCGCAGAGGGTGCCATCCGGGTAGAACACCCCCGCAGGCCGCGCGATGCCGCGTTTGCGCTCCGGCCCCCAAGGCACAACAACGGCATTTTCGATCACTTCAACGCCGGGCAATAACAGCGCCTGCGGGTCAAACGCCTCAGCCATCGCTCGGCAATCCTTTGCTCCACTCATTCATCACAATGCATCCGATCAGGCAAAAGCCGGCAGGCGCAGCGCGTCGACAAGCGCGGCCTCCTCGGCGAAATCCAGCAGGCAGACATGGGCGCCCCCGAGCGACAGCCGCAGGCCTTCGCCCTCGGCCACAACCTCCGGCGCGGCGGGCCAGCTTTCGAGGTTCAACACGTCGCCCGGTTTGAACCCGGTGACCCGCGTCAGCCCGCCATAGGCGATGTGCAAAAGGCTCGCGTCGCTGCCCAGGGTGATGTCGTTTTCGCCGGAGCCGACGTGGATCACGTCCTTGCCGCTGTCCGACACCACCCGGTTGCGCCCGGGGCCGGTGTGGATCTGGCTTGCGCCGGGGCCGTCGAAGATCACATCGTTGCCATGGCCGCCGTGGATCACGTTCTTGCCCTCGCGGCCGTGGATCTCATCGTTGCCGGTGCCGCCGTGCAGGTAATCCGCCCCCTTGCCACCGAAGAGGTAGTCATGCCCCTCGCCGCCCTCGAAATGGTGGCGCGACTTGGAGCGTTTGGAGCGCGCGATCAGGCGATCATTGCCCTTGCCGCCCAGAAACCGCGCGCCGTCATATTTGGGGCCGTACATCACGTCATCGCCGTTGGAGCCCGTCACATCCACCACCACGCGCTCGCTGGTTTCAAACTCGATGGGGCTTTCGGGGTGGGCGACGATGGCGATGCGGCGGGGCTCATCGCGGGGCTGCTCGTTGCGAGCCACGACGGTGGCGATGCGGATCTTCTCCACGTTGGCAGGCGCGCGCAGCACGTAATCATCCGGCCCGCCCATGTACCAGAGCGTATCGGTGCCGCCGTCCTTTTCCTCTTCGATCTTCTCGGCATCCGCGCCATAGGCCCAGTAATCATTGTTCGCCACCCCGCCACGCAGGACCACGGTGCCATCCACCGCCATCATCGCGTTCACGCCGCTGGCCGGATCCTCCATGCCGCGCAGATCGAGCCCCAGCTCCAGCGCCCCGCGCACAAGCTCGCTACGCAGCACCTCGATGGGGGCGGTTTCGATCAGGTTCTCCGTCTCGCCGGGGTCATTCTCCACGTCATAGACATGCTCTTCGCCGTTCGGGTAGCGGAAGTAACGCAGGTGCTGCAGCCCCTCCACCGAAGGGCGCACCGAGAGTGTGCCGAAGACGCAGGTGATCGGGGATTTGCTGGTGTCAAAGCTGCCGAAGCTCTCATCGATCAGCGGCAGCAGGCTCTGGCCCGAGGTCCAATGCGTGCGCGGCGGCAGCCCTGCAAGCTGCATGATCGTCTTGGGCAGATTGTGCAGCGAGACCGGCAGCGCAATCTCCTGCCCCGCCTTCATCCGCGGCGACCAGATCCCGAGCGGCACATGGGCGGCGCTGTCCCATTGGCTCATCTTGTGGAAACTGTCGTGGTTGCCGAGGTTGAAGCCATTGTCGGACAACAGCACAACCGTGGTGTTCTGCCCGATGGGCGAGGCCTCCAGCGCGTCGAGGAAACGGCCCAGCTCGTGATCCATGTGGGAGCAGGCGGCGAAATAGCCGCGCACCACCTGCCGCCAGCCGTCCTCGCCCGCGCGTTCGGGGGTGAACTGGCCATTGGCGATATAGGCCGCTTCATAGACGGCCATGTTGGAGGCGGGGCCGTGGAAATCGGCCTCTTCGGCGATGTCGGGCCAGCGGATCTGGCTCGCGTCATACATCTGGTAGAAGCGATCCGGGCAGACGAGATCGTAATGCGGGTGCTGGAAGCCCAGCTGGATCAGGTGACGCTTCTTTGGATCGACCCGAGCGAGGTGATCGATGGCGTTCTGCGCCACCCAATAATCATAGAGCCGATCATCCTGACTGCCGTCGTCCTCGGGGTGGTTGATGCCCTTGATGCCGGGGCCGGTGTGCCAGTATTCCTTGTAGCCCTTGCGGTTGCCACGCGCCTGCGCGGGGGCGTCGGTGTGGAAGAGCACGCGGCGGTAGGCCTCCGGCATCGGCTTGTAGGTGCCATCCGTCTTGCCGGTGGTGAAGGTTTCAAAACCGGCCCGGCGCAGATCGTATTGCCAGCCTTCGGTGGGCGGCAGCACATCGCGCCAGAGCCGGTTGAGATCCACAAGCCCGGTGCGAAACGGCGAAAGCCCGGTGGCAAGCTCCGCGCGGCAGGGCGCGCAGAGCGGCACGGTGGCATAGGCGTTTTTGAAGCGCACGCCCCGCGCCATGAAGCGATCGAGGTTCGGCGTCTGGATGCGCACGCCAAAGGCTTCGCGCCATGTAAAGACGTCGATCAGATCGTCGATCCAGATCACTGCGATATTGTCGGTGGCGACGGAATTCGCGTCAAAGCCCATCGGTGAAAACCTCGCGCAGGTAGGTGGCCAGCCGGGCGCGCACCGGGGCCATGGCGGGGGAGAGGATGTCGCGTTCTGGAAAGGCGATGACATCGGCGATGGCGGCCGCGCCTTGGGTTTTCAGCATGCCCGCGCTGTCGCGGCGGCACCCGATGAACAGCTGCGCCGCGCCCTCGGCGATTGCCCCCGGCCAATCCAGCTTGCAACTGCGCCCTGCCGCATCGGCATAAGTTGCGCCCGCGCTATCCCAGACTAGAAAGCTCAGGCGTAGGCCAGAGGCCGCAGGCACGGTCTGAGCCGGATCGCCATCGCGATTGGTCAGGCGCAACCCCTCGCCGCGATCCTCGAGCACCAATGTGCTGGCGCCATCCCCCGTGGCTATCGCGCAGAGCGTGCCTGAAATTTTCCCCGCTTTCGCGGAGTCAGAATGGACCACCGCAAGGCTCACGCAGGTTTTGATCTGGCCAAGATCAGCCACAAAGCCAGCGTTTTTGCGCGGCGGGAAAACGAGGAAGGGCTGACCCGCGATCTCGGTCAGGCCGCAAAACTCTGTGTTGCCATTGGCCGCGCGGGCGACATCTCCGCCGCAACGTGCGCGAAGGGATACAACGCCTTCGTCCTCCTGCTGGAGCAGGCTGGACTCGGAACTGAACCAAAGGCCGCCTTGAGCCGCCACGATTTCGGTCAGTGGAAGGGCCTCCGGGTCGAGGCATGCAGACGGCGCCACCTTGGAAAGATCCCCGAAGCTCATCTGACCTCCAGTATCGCCGGCAAGGCCCACCGACGCAGGGTCGGGTCTTCGGCGCAGCGCCAATCGTCGCACAGCAGCCCACCGCTTCCCCGAGCGTAGGACAGAGTGAGCGGCGCAGTGCCCTTTGCCTTGTACGAGAGAACAAGGCTTCGCGGATCGTCCTCCGCAATCGCCACCCCTGACAATGCGAGTGTCTTGCCTTTGGCATCGGTCAACACGAAACCGCTCTTGCCCGCGACCGGAAACTTAGCGTTGGCCTCAAGATGCAAGGTGCCAAGCCCTTCCGCGGTCACGCGTATTCGCCCGGCGTCCACACGTTCGGCCAGCAACAGACGCGGTGCCGCCCACGGAGTACCTGCGAGACGGGCGCAAAGCACATGCGCCTCCAGAGCAGCTGCGGCGCGCGCGCCGGCCTCCGTGTAGCGACCGTAGCCGTCCCGCTCGAAAGGGTAGTCCGGCCCGGCAACAGAAAGGGTCGTGGCTGCGGGAAACACGGACAGCGCCCAATGTTCAGCGACCCGCGCTCCGCTCTCATCGCAACGAAGCAGGAAAAGAGGTTCGTGCAGGCCCAACTCGCCGATGAACCCCGTGATCTCGGCCACCAGCGCGCGGATCCCGGCCTCGTAGGAGGCGGCATCGCTCAGAACGTCCTCCGCGCCGAAATCGATCGTCACCGCCAGCACGCGCGCCGGGCGGCCCAACGTGGCGGCGGCGGCTGTGAAATTGTGGATCGCCGTCTTGAGGTTGTCCAGCGCCAGCCCCGACGCCAGATCCTGCGCCCGATGGGCGCTTTCGGTCTCGGCGCGCGCCACGATCAGCGGCAGGCTCTGCCCCTGCGCCTGCCGCATGGCCAGAAGCGCGTCGGCCACCAGCGCGTCCTGCGTGGCTTCACGCAAAGGGTGCAGCAGATCGGTTTCCGGTGCAGGCTCCACGCCCGCCATGCCAACGGCGCCAATGTCATCATCCGCCGACACCACATGGCAGGGAAAGGCCAAGGGCAGATCGCGCCCCATGGCGCGCCGCGCGCCGCCGATGGAGAAGAGGCCCAGCATCGGCCCTGCGCCATCGGCCAGCACGCCTCCACCGCGCAGATGCGCGCGGAAGCCGCGTGGGTGATCATAGGGGGGGATGCGCGCGTCAAAGCGCAGCCAGTCGCCTTCGGCGGTTACATTCCAGCAATCGAGCCCGGCCACATGAGGCGGAAGGTTTGCAGGCCGGGGCACTGAAATCCCCAACCGGGCGCGCAGGTCGGCGAGGGTGGAGTCTGAAAGGCGCAGGCTGACTCCGGTGGAATCATGGGCGATCAGCACGCCACCTTCAACGCGCAACAGAACTCCGCCGTTATCTCCGCGAAACACGCCCGCTCTTCCCCCGTGGCCGTTGCTGCTCCGCACGCCCGCCGTGCGTTGCGTGCCCTTTTGTGGGTCAGCCTAGGCGGCTTTGCGGAAATGATAAAGAGCGCGAAAGCCTTCCGCGCCCTTCTTGGCAGCCAGCGTGGCCGCCCCGCCATTCCCGGCTCTGCTCAGAGCCCTTCAAACAGCAAGGCCACCGCCTCCGCACCCGGATCGTTGTGGCCCGCAAGGGAGGCCTCGGAGATGTAGCTCGCGCGGCCCGCCTTGGCCTTGGTGATCTGCGCCGTGGCATCGGCCCCGGCGCGCGCTGCAGCAGCCGCCGCCGCCACGCCCTGCGGCAGGGCGTCGAGCGCAGGGGCGAGCGCGTCGATCATGGTGCGATCCCCCACTTGCGCGCCGCCGACCTGCTGCACGCGCGCAAGGCCTGCCTTCAAAGCCTCGACAGGCCCGGCCCCATTGGCCGAGGCATCGCCAGCCGCGGAGAAGAAGATCGCCAGCAGCACGCCGGAAGAGCCGCCCATCGTCTGGCTCAGCTCAAGGCCGATGGCGCGGTAGAGCTGCGTGAGATCGGCGAGCGGCAGCCGGTCGGTGCTGGCCACCAAGGCGCGCGCCGCCGTGGAGAGCGTGGAGCCCGTATCGCCGTCGCCCGATTTCGCGTCCAGTGCGTTCAGCGCGGCTTCGGCCCCGATCATCAGCGTGCAGCATTTCGCCAGCAGCGCGGCGTTGCCTGCGTGTTTGCTGGGCAGCGGCTGGATCGGGGAGAGCCCGTCGGGCAAGGGGCGCACGTCCACATCGCCAAAGCCCTGCATGCCGGGCCATGCACCGGGGGCCACCGCACTGCGCAGCGCCTCCTCCTGCACGGGCGAGACCGACAGCAGCGAGACGGAGAAGCCGCGCATATCGAGCGAGGTCATCAGGGGCGCGGGGCCGATCATCCAGCGGATCTGCCCGCCGATCTCGGAGCGTGCCAGTTCCTCGGCCAGAACGCTCATCTCCAAAGGCGTCGCACCGCCGAGGTTGTTCAGCAGCGCCACATAGGGCCCCTTGCCCGCGCGCGGCGCAAGCTTGCCCACAACGAGCGACATCGCGTGGCGCGCGCCTTCGAACTGCACCTGCTCGATGCCCGCTTCGCCGTGGATGCCAAGGCCAAGCTCGGCCATGCCCGCGCCGATGCGATCTTCCTTCGGGGAGCCGGGGATGGTGCAAGTATCGAGCGACATGCCGATGGAGACGACATTGTCGATCACCGCCTGCGCGGCATTGGCGACGGTGTCCAGATCCGCGCCCGCTTCGGCCAGATGGCCTGCGATCTTATGCACGAAGAGCGTACCTGCCACGCCGCGCGGCTGCGGCAGATCGGGCAGCGCCACGTCGTCGTCCACGATCACCATGCGCACCTTGATGCCGAAGGCCCGCGCGCGCTCCGCCGCCAGCCCGAAGTTCAGGCGATCACCGGTGTAGTTCTTCACGATCAACAGGCAGCCCGCCTTGCCGGAGACCGCAAGGATGCCCGCCAGCACCGCGTCCACCGAAGGCGAGGCGAAAACATCGCCGCAGACCGCCGCCGTCAGCAGCCCGCGCCCGACGAAGCCGGCGTGCGAGGGCTCATGGCCGGAGCCACCGCCCGAAACGAGCGCGACCTTGGATTTGTCCCAATCGGTGCGCACCACGACCTTGATGTGGGGAAACCCGTCGAGCCGCGCCAATCGCCCGCCTGCGGTGCGCAACGCGCCCTGAATGGCCTCGGTGACAAGATCTTCTTTGGCGTTGATGAACTGTTTCATGCTCAGGCTCCCGTCGTCATGCACGCGCCGGTGGCGTCGAAATAAAGGGGGGATTGCGGGCGGATCGTGATCTCGTCGCCATGGGCGAGATGGCTGTGCACCTCCGTCGTGGTGACGACCTCATGGCCACCAAAGCGCAGGTGCAGGCGCGTCTGATCGCCAAGGTGCTCGACCCGCAGCACGGTGGCGGGCTGGCCTTCGCCCTGCAGGATATGCTCGGGCCTGAGGCCGATCGTCTGCGCCCCGCTGGGCGCACCGGGGAAGAGATCCGCCGGCAGAAGGTTGATCTTGGGCTGCCCCAGCCGTGTGGCCACATAGGTGCTGACGGGGTTTTCGTAGATCTCGCGCGGGGTGCCGAACTGCACAAGCCGGCCCTCCTCCAGCACGCCGATATGGGTGGCCATCGTCATCGCCTCGATCTGATCGTGGGTGACATAGAGCATCGTTGCGCCCAGATCGGCCTGAATGTGCTTGAGTTCCACCCGCAATTCGGCGCGCAGCTTGGCATCAAGCGAGGAAAGCGGCTCGTCCATCAGGTAAATCTGCGGCTGGCGCACCAGCGCGCGGCCGATGGAGACACGCTGCATCTCGCCGCCAGACAGTTCGGTGGCCTTGTTATCGAGCTTG
Source organism: Pseudoruegeria sp. SHC-113 (assembly GCF_025376885.1). Taxonomy (NCBI): domain Bacteria; kingdom Pseudomonadati; phylum Pseudomonadota; class Alphaproteobacteria; order Rhodobacterales; family Roseobacteraceae; genus Pseudoruegeria; species Pseudoruegeria sp. SHC-113. The sequence continues at coordinate 1,031,909 of NZ_JAHUBR010000001.1, read as the reverse complement.
TGCGGGATGCGCAGCTTTTCGGCCACCTCCTGCACCTTGCGCGCGATCTCATCCGCTGGGGTTTTCAGCAGCGGCGATTTCAGCGGGAAGGCGAGATTGTCGCGCACGGTGAGATGTGGATAGAGCGAATATTGCTGGAACACCATGGCCACATCGCGCTGCGCAGGCGTGTAGTCGAGCACACTATGGCCGCCGATGGAGATATCGCCCGCATCGGGCCGATCCAGCCCCGCGATCAGGCGCAGGGTGGTGGTTTTGCCCGCGCCCGTGGGGCCAAGAAGCACCACGAAGGAGCCATCGGGCACCACCATGGAAACATCTTCCAGCGCCTGCGTGTCGCCGAAGCGTTTGGAGACGGCGTTCAGAATGACTTCAGACATCGGCCACATACTCCTTGTTCAGCGCGCTGCGCAGGGCGCGGCCCGAAGGCTTGTCAAACAGCGTGATGCGCTCCGGCGCGAAGGTGAGGCCGACGGCCTCGCCTTCCGTCACATGCTGGCTGGAGGGGATGCGCGCCTTCACATCACCATGAGGTGTTTGCACGGTGACGATCTGAGTGGTGCCGAGATACTCGGTGGCGTCGATGCGCCCCCGGTAGGGGCTGGCGTCGGAGAAGCCGATGTGCTCGGGCCGCACGCCGAAGACGAGATCCCCCTGCCCCGCGCCGATCTGTTCGGGCACGGCAAACTCCGCCTCGCCCAGCGCAACGGACGTCTGACCGGGGCGCACGGCGCCTTTGAAATCGAGGAAGTTCATCGAAGGCGCGCCGATGAAATCGGCGACGAACATGGTGGCGGGCTTGTCGTAGATGTCCTGCGGGGTGCCGAACTGCTCTACCACGCCGTGGTTCATCACCACGATCTTGTCGCCCATCTGCATGGCCTCAAGTTGATCGTGGGTGACGTAAACAGTGGTTGCCCCCATGCGATCATGCAGCGCGCGCAATTCCTCGGCCATATGCTCGCGGAACTCCGCATCGAGCGCGCCGAGGGGTTCGTCCATCATGAAGGCCTTGGGGTTGCGCACGATGGCGCGGCCCAAAGCCACGCGCTGGCGATCCCCGCCCGAAAGCCCGCCCACAGGGCGATTCAGGATGCCTTCGATGCCGAGGATCTTGGCCACCTCAGCGACTTTGGCATTGGCTTCGGCCCGGCCCATCCCTTGGCTGATGAGCGGGTAGCGCAGGTTCTGGCCCACTTTCATATGCGGATAGAGCGCAAACATCTGGAAGACGAAGGCAATATCGCGCTGGCTCGCCGGGCGCTGGCTGACCTCTTCGCCGTCCAGATAGATTTCGCCGGAGGTGGGGAGTTCCAGCCCCGCGATCATGCGCAGGGTGGTTGTCTTGCCGCAGCCCGAGGGCCCCAGCAGCATGAAAAACTCGCCATCCTCGATGGTGAAGGAGGAAGATTGCACGGCGGTGAACTCGCCGAACATCTTCTGCAGGTTCTTGATGATGATCTCGGCCATCTCTTACTCCGGGAAATGGCTGACGATGATGAACATCACCGTGCCCACAAGCGTGACGATGAAGGAATAGGTGTACATCCAGAGCGCGAAGGGCTGCATCAGCATGAAGACGCCCAGCGCGATGAGGATCGTTGCCACCATTTCCCATGGGCCGCGGCGCAGGCGCAGCAAACCGTTGATGAAATTGCTCATTTGCGAACCGCTCCGAAGGTGATGCCACGCAGCAGGTGCTTGCGCAGGAGGATGGTGAAGACCATGACCGGCAGCAGGAAGATCGTGGCGCCAGCGGCCACGGCGGGCCAATCGAGGCCGCCCACGCCGATGATCGTTGGGATGAAGGGCGGGGCCGTTTGCGCGGTGCCCGAGGTCAGCAGCACAGCGAAGGCGTATTCGTTCCAGGCAAAGATCAGGCAGAAGATCGCGGTGGAGGCGATGCCCGTGGCCGCCTGAGGCAGCACCACTTTGTAGAAGGCCTGAAAGCGGGTGTAGCCGTCGATCAGCGCCGCTTCCTCGTATTCGGTCGGGATCTCGTCGATGAAGCCTTTCAGCAGCCAGACCGCGAGCGAGATGTTGACCGCCGTGTAGAGCAGGATCATGCCCAGATGCGTGTCCGATAGCCCCAGCGTGCGGTACATCAGGAAGATCGGGATGGCGACGGCGATGGGTGGCATCATCCGCGTGGAGAGGATGAAGAACAGCAGATCGTCTTTCAGCGGGATCTTGTAGCGGCTGAAGGCATAGGCCGCGAGCGTGCCAAGGAAGATGCTCAGGAAGGTGGAGCCAAACCCTATGATCACCGAGTTCATGAAGCGCTCGCCAAACTTGCTTGGCCCCACGATCACCATGTCGCGGTTGCGTACGATTTCCTCGGCGAAATTGGCGGGCGGCGGCAGCGCGGCCAGATCATCGGGCGACACGCGGGTGCGGGTGGTGAAGAGGTTCACATAGCCTTCGAGCGAGGGCTGGAAGATCACTTTCGGCGGGTAGCTGATCGAATCCGGCGGCGTCTTGAAGCCCGTCATCAGGATCCAGACCAGCGGCATCAGCGTGATAAGCGCGTAGAGGATCACGAGCGTGCCGGCGAACCACTTCTGGCGCGGCGAGGGGTCGGTGATGGAATAGCTCATCTGTCTTTCACCTTGTTCAGCGCCTTCACGTAGATCGAGGCAAGCCCGAAGACGGTGACGAAAAGGATGATGGCGAAGGCCGAGGAATAGCCGGTGCGCCATTTCTCAAACGCCTCGCGTTTGAGGTTGATCGAGGCCAGCTCGGTGGTGGAGCCCGGCCCACCCCCAGTGAGCTGCACCACGAGATCGAACATCTTGAAGTTCTCGATGCCGCGGAAGAGCACGGCGAGCATGAGGAAGGGCATCACCATCGGCACGGTGATCGTCCAGAACTGCCGCCACTTGCTGGCGCGGTCGATCGCAGCGGCTTCGTAGATGTAATCGGGGATCGAGCGCAGGCCGGCGAGGCAGATCAGCATCACGAAAGGCGTCCACATCCACGTGTCCACGATCACGATGGCCCATGGCGCAAGCTGCACCGATCCGAGCATCTCGAAACTGGAAGGATCCGCCCCGGTGAAGAAGGCGACGATGTAGTTAAACAGGCCGATCTGGGGCTGGTAGAGAAACGTCCAGAAATTGCCCACAACGGCGGGGGAGAGCATCATCGGCAGCACAATGATCGTCGTCCAGAGATCATTGCCCTTGAACTTCCGGTTGATCAGCCAGGCCAGCGTGAAGCCGATCAGCACCTGGAAGAAGATCGTCCAGAACAGGAAATGCGCCGTGGCCTGCATCGACAGCCAAATGTCGGAGTCGGTGAGGATGCGTTCGTAGTTGCGCAGGCCGATATACTCGACGTCCCTGTTGGGCCGGTTGGCCCGGAAGTTGGTGAAGCTCAGGTTGATCGTCCAGATCAGCGGGAAAATGTTGACCGCCAACAGCAGGAATATCGTGGGCGCAACGAAGATCCACGCGATGGCCCTGTCCGACAGGCCGCGCACCTTGCGCGCCAGCGGCGGGGGCGTGGCCTCGGCCATGCGGGTGATGGGTGACTCTGACATCTCGCATCCAGTTGAAAGGCAAAGGGGGAGCGCCCGCCCGCGCCATGCCGGCGGACGCCCTCGGGATCAGGCGGCCCGCCGTGCTGGCGGGCCACCCGGGAGAGTTCGGTGCGGCTTAGAGTTTGCCTTCGTCTTCGAAGGTTTCCGTCCAATCCTCGATCAGCAGGTTCAACGCCTCTTCCGCCGTGCCCTGATCGGCCACGATGTAGTCATGCAGGCGCTTCTGCATCGCCAGCAGCAGTTCGGCATAGGCCGGCTCCTGCCAGAAATCCTGCACGTTTTGCATGGCTTCGAGGAAGTCCCCCGCAAAAGGCTGGCTGTCCACGAAGCCCGGATCGTTCAGCACGTCGTTATGGGCAGAGTAGCCACCCAGCTCCCACCAACGGGCCTGGATCGCGGGATCGGCGAACCACTTGATATACTCAAGCGCTGCGTCCTGCTTCTCGGAGTAGCTGACGACCGAGATGCCCTGCCCGCCCAGCGTGGAGCCTGGCTGGTTCTGCGGCGGGTTGACGAAGAAGTCGATCTTGTCGCCGCCCACGTCCGGATCCTGATAGAGGCCGGGGAAGAAGGCGAACCAGTTCATCGCCATCGCCACCTGCCCGGATTTGAAGGCATCGAGCGATTCCCCCATGTAGGAGTTGGTGTAGCCCGGCGGGGTGCAGCATTCATAAAGCGCCTTGTAGAACTCCAGCGCCTCGATGGCTTCGGGCGAGTTCACCGCCCCTTCCATATCGTAGGAACCGGGCTCGTTCTCATACTTGAAGCCCCAGGCATAGAGCGCGCCAGTCGCGCCCATGGTGATGCCTTCCGAGCCGCGCTCGGTGAAGATCGAAGCGCCGTAAACGGTGTTGCCGTCGATCTCACGTCCCTGGAAGAACTTGGCGATCTCCATCAGCTCTTTCTGGCTTTTGGGCTCGCCCAGCTCGTTGCCGGTGGCTTCCTTGTAGGCCGCGCGGATCTCTTCGTTTTCAAACCAGTCCTTGCGGTAGAACCAGCCGTTCGCATCGCCCATGGCGGGCAGCGCGTAGTAGTTCGGGCTGCCTTTGGGCCATGTAGAATAGGCGTAGACGGTCGCCGGGGCGAAATCGTCCATGCTGATGCCTTCGGCGTCGAAGAAATCGTTGAGCTTCACGTAGTGGCCGTTCTCGGCACCGCCGCCGATCCACTGGCTGTCGCCGATCAGCAGGTCACAGAGCTTGCCGCCGGAGTTCAGCTCGTTGAGCATCCGGTCCGCGAAGTTGGGCCAGGGGATGAACTCGAAGCTCATCGAATGGCCGGATTTCTCCTCGAAATCCTTGGACAGTTCCACCAGCGCGTTGGCCGGATCCCAGGCCGCCCAACAGAGCGTCAGATCGTCGGCCTGTGCGGCGGAGCCGAAGCCGGCGGCCGCGAGTGCCAAGGCGGAAACGGCAGCTTTTGTCTTATAGGTCATTTTATCTCCTCCCAGAATGGAAGGCACGCCCGCCCCGCCGAAACCATGGCAAAGCGATTCCCTCGTGCCTAATGTATGAGTTATCTGAGGTACGCCCCTCACGTCTAGAATTTTCTGAGGTACGCACCTCATTTTTCTCGACAGCGGTGGGAAGGATGGGCAATATGTGCTTGTAAACTTGACAAGAATGCCCTGCGCCTGTTTCTGGCGGCGCGCATCCCGGCATGGGGCAAAATGGTTAACAAACTGTAAATGGAAGAGTGAGCAGCGTGGGAAGGCCAACCGTCAACGACATCGCGAAAGAGGCCGGAGTGAGCCTTGCGACGGTGGATCGCGTGCTCAACGAACGCCCCGGCGTGCGCAAGAAGACGGTAGAGAAGGTCAACGCCGCTATCGCCAAGATCGGCTATGTGCGCGACATCACCGCCGCCAATCTGGCGCGTCGGCGGGAGTATCATTTCGTCTTCGTATTGCCCGATGGCGACAGCCTGTTCCTGCAATCGGTGCGCGACATGGTGAACGAGGTCGCCACGCTCTCCCGGCTGGACCGCACGCGGGTGACGATCCTGCCCGTGCCCGGCCATGACCCGCATCAGATCGCCGCGCGGCTCGATGAACTGGCCAGCCAAGCGGTGGATGGCGTGGCGATCCTGGCGCCGGAAACCCCGCCCGTGCGCGATGCGATCCGCCATCTGAAGGAACAGGACCGCGCGGTGGTGACGCTGGTCTCGGATCAGCCGAACTCCGACCGGGATCATTTCGTTGGCGTGGACAACGTGCAGGCCGGGCGCACGGCGGGCGCGCTGATGGGGCGGTTTCTAGGCCCCGGTGCGCATCGTGTGATGGTTCTGGTGAATTCCATGCAGGCGCGCGACAGCCTTGAGCGGCGCTTTGGCTTCGATCAGGTCATGGCCGAGTCCTTCCCCGAGATCACCGTGCTGCCCTCGCTCGAAGGCCGGGACGACATGGCCTATATCGCCGCGCTTTTGCCCCGCGCGCTGGAAGGGCGCGGCGATGTGACGGGGCTCTACGTGATGGGCGCAGGCAACCGTGAGGTCAGCCGGGTACTGAAGGCAGTGGGGCTTTCTCAGCAGGTGACGGTGATCGCCCATGAACTGACGGACTCCACAAGGCGTGGGCTGGAAAGCGGCGTGGTGGATGCGGTGATCACGCAGAACGTGGGCCATATCGTGCGCAGCGCCATCCGCGTGCTGCGCGCCACCTGCGATGGCACGCAGATCATCGAAGCGCAGGAAAAGATCCGGTTGGAGATCGTCATCCGCGAGAATCTGCCCTAGGACAGGGGGATCACCTTACCGGAGCCGCCCATGCATCCTGCCGCCTTCAGTCTCACCGGAAAAACCGCCCTGATCACCGGGGCCACCAGCGGGCTTGGGTTCGAGATTGCAAAGCTCTTTGCCCGGCAGGGTGCGCATGTTTTGGTGAATGGCCGCAGCCCAGAAAGCTGCGCGCTTGCGATGTCGGGCATCGAGGGCCACGCCCGCCCCCTGCCCTTTGACGCCACATCGCCTGAGGCCATCGAAGCCACCATGGCGCAGTTTACGCCGGGCGGGCTGGACATCCTTGTCAACAACGTCGGGCTACGTGACCGCCGGGCGCTCGCCGATTTCAACGCCGCCGATGTGGCGCGGCTGATCAACGCCGATCTTGTGGCGCCCTTCCTGCTGGCCCAACAGGCGGCGCGGCTGATGGTAACGGGCGGCACGCGAGGGCGGATTATCAACATCTCGTCGATTGCCGGGATCATCGCCCAGAGTGGCGATGCGGCCTATACATCGGCCAAGGCCGGAGTGAACGGGATGACGAAAGCTCTGGCGGCAGAGCTTGGCCCTCACGGGATCACCGTAAACGCCATCGCGCCGGGCTTTTTCCGCACCGCCCCCAATGCGAAAGCCGCGCAGGATCCGAAGATACAAGCGCGGCTGGAAGCGGCAACCGCGCTCAAGCGCTGGGGCGAGCCGCCAGAACTGGCCCCGGCGGCGCTGTTTCTGGCTTCTGAGGAAGCCTCTTATGTGACGGGGCAGGTTCTGGCCGTGGATGGCGGCTACACGAGCCATTACTAGGGTGAAGCGCCCCTTTGCCCGGCGGCACGCCGGGCAGCCCCCGACCGCCCCCAACGGGCAGGGTCAGCCCTTCTCAACCTTTCTCCTAAGCCTTCACCTTCACGCTCAGAAGCTCCAGCGTGTAGCCCAGTACATGGGCCACGGACACAGCCCCGTAGCCGCGCCGCTTGATCCGGGGCACGGTGTTCTCATGGTAGATCATCACCGGATCGTTGAACCGCGCGGCCCAGCTGTTCTTGAAGATGAACCAGCCCCCCGCCACGCTGCCCGGATCAGGCTGGTAACCGGTGATACAGACAACATGGCCTGACACGACCTCCTCCGGATCCACCAGATCGGGCTCGTTCACCGGGCCCATCACGCGGCCGGTGTTCATCGTCCGGCTGTTGGTCCAGTTGTCCAGCGCGCGGTTGCCCTTGTAGCCAAAGACGGGTAGGCCCACGGCCACCGGGCGGCCTGCCGCCAGCTCTTCATAGATCGTGTGCGCCACGTCGAAATCCGGGCCTCGGCCCTCGAAATCATCGTAGATCACGGTTTCGAACCGATGCGCCTTGGCATCGTCCCACGCCGCCTGCGAAGGCCGGCGCATCAGCGTGGCCGGGTTGAGCACATAGGGGGCGTATTTCTCGCGACAGGCCCCGAGATCGGCCAGAACGCGCTTGGCCTGCTCAAGCTTCGTCGCCCCAAGATCGTAGTAGGGCATCCCCGGATCGGGCGTGTAGCCTTCCTCCTTGCGCATGCACCAATACAGGAACTCCGGCGAGAAGCTCTCGAAACTGCCGCAGGCCTTGGCCTGCGTGAACTCCGCCAGCGCCGCCGCCGCAAAGGCCGTGCAGGTGCCGCGCCGCCACTGATCGCGGGCGGGCCAGTCCATGCCGTCCACCAAATCGATCGCGGCGCGATCATCCAGCGGACGGGTGGCGTTGAACGTATCAAGCACGCCCTGCGCATAGCCTTGCGCGCAGATGGCGGCCGTCACCGTGGGCGAGGGCAGCCCCCCGCCGGTGCCGAAATCATTGTCCAGAATATCGCGGCCCATGGCTCATGCATCCTTTGCCAGATCATTGGCCAAATCCCGCGCGATCTGCTTGGAGACATTGGGCGGACCGTCCAGCTCGCCGGAATCCTTCAGTGGCAGCGTGGAGGCCACATCCACCCATTCCGCCTTCGCCGCCGTGATCAGATCCTGCAGCGGGGCAAGCTGCGTCAGGTAACGCTCATAGACTTCCTGCGCCAGACGCTCGCCCTCATCGGAATCCGAGCCGAAATGCACCCCGGCCACCTCGCGGTTGTGGGCGATGCGATCGGCCATGGAGCGGATGTAGGGGAACATCACGTTGTCCTTCTCGCCGGGCAGCACGGCGGCCAGAAGCTGCATCACGAGGAAAGACTGCGTGGCATGGCCGCTCGGGTAGGAGGGATGGCGCGGCGTGGGGATGGCGGGCATGATCGCCGGGAACACCTGGCTCGGCCGGGCGCGCTTCCACTTGTGCTTGAAATGCATCGCCACAACGGTGCCGATCATCATGCCGCAGGCGATCAGCTCGGCGGTGCGCGGGCGGTTGTTGGCCCCCGCCATCAGAAGGTTGGACCAGTAGAGCTCCGAGCCATCCACCTGCGCGAGGATCTCGCCCACGCGCTGGCCGCGCAGGTAATTGCGCTCATGGATCAGCTTCTGGATCTCGGCCTCGATGGCGGCCGCCGAATTGTCAGGCGCGGTGCCCTGAATGCCGGTGGCGGGATCGTCCCAATCCGTCTTGCAGAACTTGTTGACGATCAGCTGCGCCTTCAGGCTCGCCGCCCAGGCTGCTTCCGGGAATTCCACATCGGTGATCATCGCGAAGGGCTTGTCGTCGACGTTGCTCAGCGAATCCACGATTGGAATATGCAGGGGCGCGCCGCCAATGGCGTAGGGGCTTGTGGACACGCCCCCGTTGACCCCGCCGTTGACGCCGCCGTTCACGCCACCATTCACCCCGCCGTTAACACCTCCGTTAACGCCGCCATTCACACCGCCGTTCAAATATCCGACCATCGTCGTCTCCCTGATTTATAGCACGTTTAAAAATGAACACGTGTGAGGCGAGTGTGATCCAATCGTTAAAGGTTAAGCCCCACGCTCAATCCAGCCCCGCATCCCGTAGGACAGTCACATAGCGCTGCCCCACTTTCGGATCGTCAAAGGGTTGGTTTTCCTGAAATTTCTGAAGGGAATAGTCGGGATCGAGCCGCTTCATCACGGCCACGAGCTCCTGTGCTTCGCCGGTGCGGCCCGTTTCCATGAGCGAGGCCGCCGTCATCCGCAGGTTTGACGTGTAGGAGGGGTTCTTCTCGTAGCTGTCCAGCCCAAGCCGCGCGGCTTCCTCGTAGTTGCCTTCCACATATTGCGCGATGCTGAGGAAATGCTCGTAGCGGAACATGAAGGGATCCTGCGGCGAAAGCGTCATCGCGCGCTGCCCGTTCTGCACCGCAAGAGCGGCCTGCCCCTGAAAGGCGAAGGTCGGCACCGTCCAGAGCAGGGTTTCAGCGTCGCTGGGGGAATGCTCCAGCGCCCGCTCCAGCATCTGGTGAGAGACAGAGCGCGCCCCGCCGTGGATGGCGCGGTTGTGGGCATACATCGCCAGCGCGCGGCCGCTTTCGCCGCTCAGGCGCAGTGCCTGCGAGGCGGCGTCTTCCAAGGCGCGCCAATCCTTGCCCACATCGGAGGACCAGCCCTGCCCGAGGCTGATCGAATACCAATCCGTCAGGGCGATGAAGGTGGGGGCGAAGGTCGGATCCTTTTCCGCCGCCATCACCAGCAGATCGCGCGCTTCGCCGAAGCTTTCGCGGTTGAGCCGGAAGGCCAGCTCCTTAGCGCGCAGGGTCAGGTGATAAGCGGAAAGATCGGCCGGTTTGAAGCCGTTGGTACGGCGCAGTTCGGCCGTTTGCACGGAGGGCTGCAGCCGGTTGGCGATAGAGCCCGCGATATGGCTCTGGATGTCAAACAGCTCGTTCTCGCTGGCGGTATAGGTCCGCGCCCATTCCACAAGCTCGGTGCCCACTTCCACCAGTTGCACCGAGATATGATAGCGCTGATGCGCGCGGCGGATGCTGCCGAAGACCGTGTAATTGGCCCCAAGATCCCGCGCGCGATCCTGCGCGGAGCGCTCGCGCAGGTTCACCCCGCGCGTGGAGTTGGAGGACAGAACCCGCGGCTCCTTCAGGGAGGCGAGCATGCAGACGGTATCCTCAAGGATGCCATCCACGAAGTAATCCGGCACGTCATCCGGGCCGAGGTTCTGAAAGGGGAAAACCGCCAGCCGGGGCGGGCCGTTTTGGCCCAGCGGCGCGGCGGGGCCGGCTGGACCGGCAGTCGGGGCGGCAGGCGCGGGAGATGGTTCAACGCTGAACTCTCCCATTTTGATCTTCACCGCCAGATCCTGCGTCTGGGGCGAGGGCTCGATGTCCATCTCCTCTTCCAGCCGCTGGAAGAGCGCATCATAGGCCTTCAGCGCCTCGCGCGTCTCGCCCTGCCCGGCCGAGATCGCCATGACCACACGACAGGCTTTCTCGTTGTAGGGATCGAGCCGCAACAAGATGCCGGCGGCCTTAAGGCGGATGTCTTCCGCGGCTTGCCCGGGTTCGATCAGCTTGCCGAGCCGCTCGGTCAGTTGCTCTTCAAACACGCGCCGCATCTCGCGCAGCCAGCTATCAAACTCGCTTCCGATGCCGTCCAGCCCACGGAAGAGCAGGTCGGGGAGTTCCGGGTTGGCCTGCAGAACGTCCGGCAGCTGGCCCGCCGCCAGGTCATCCATCAGTGTGACGGCATCGATGGAAGTGTTTTCGAGATCCAGCCCAATGGTTTCCCGGTCGATCGCCACCAGCGGCTCGGCGGGGCCGGTGAACGCCTTGCGCACATCCGACAGGATCTGGCGCAGCGAGTTGCGGGCAGCGGCCTCAGACACGTCCTCCCACAGTAGCCCGGCCACCACACTGCGCGGAAAACGGTGCGGGGCAACGAGTGCCAGATAGGTGAGCAATGCCAGCGCCTTGCGCTTGCCCGTCAGAACAGCCTCTCCGGAAAGGCGAATTTCAACATCCCCGATAACCGAGATTTGCAGTGTCTTCTGCACAGTTCGCCTGCTGCCCTAACAAAATAACTTGATCGGACGGTAAAGAACGCAGGAAGGTAAAGCAAATGCCAGATGGGGGGACACAGACAGATTCTGAGAGTTTTTCGCTCTTGTGCCGGTGTCTGATCATCGGATGGCGCGGATACGAATCCGGCCCGCTTTGACCGGGCCGCCCCGCCAAGGAACGCGCAAAAAACCGCCGATCAAGGAGGTATCGGCCGAGGCTTTCCGCTACGGAATGCAGCAGGCGGAAGCGCAACGGTATGAAAATAAAGGGAATATATTTAATTTAAGGTTAAACCATTCCCCTGACGCATGGCTGCCATGCCCCCAGAGCCCTGCCATGCGCCCCCGTGTTACGCTATGGAATGCCAAATACGTCAGCCCTTTTGACTGTTAAACATTAAACGACCCGGAGGAGATCATGGCCAGAACAGCACTTGTCACCGGCGGCACACGCGGCATCGGCGCCGCCATCGCGAAGAAACTGAAAGCCGAGGGCTACAACGTCGCCGCCACCTATGGCGGCAACGATGAGGCCGCGAAAGCCTTCACCGCCGAAACCGGCATCGCCACTTTCAAATGGTCTGTCGGCGACTACGAGGCTTGCAAAGAAGGCATCGCCAAGGTCGAGGCCGAGGTTGGCCCCGTCGACGTGCTCGTCAACAACGCCGGCATCACCCGCGACGCCCCCTTCCACCGCATGACGCCCGAACAGTGGCACGAGGTGATCGACACCAACCTCACCGGCGTGTTCAACATGAGCCACAACGTCTGGGGCGGGATGCGCGAGCGCAAGTTCGGCCGGATCGTGACGATCTCCTCCATCAACGGCCAGAAAGGCCAGTTCGCCCAGGCCAACTACGCCGCCTCGAAAGCCGGCGACATCGGCTTCACCAAGGCGCTGGCCCAGGAAGGCGCACGCGCAGGCATCACCGTGAACGTGATCTGCCCGGGCTACATCAACACCGAGATGATGAGCACGATCCCTGAAAAAGTGATGAACGAGGTTATCCTGCCGCAGATCCCGGTGGGCCGCCTCGGCGAGGCCGACGAGATCGCGCGCTGCGTGGCCTTCCTTGCTTCGGATGACGCCGCCTTTATCACCGGCTCCACCATCTCCGCCAATGGCGGCCAGTACATGGCCTAACCCCTCAAGGGAGGAACAACGACTATGAGTGGTCAGACCCCTGACATCGATCCCGTTGAATCACAGGAATGGCAGGAAGCCATCGAGGATGTGATCGCCCGGGACGGCGCCGACCGCGCGCATTTCCTGCTCGACAAAGCCGTCCAGCAGGCCCGCGCCGCCGGGGCCACCCTGCCCTTCTCGGCAACCACCCCCTACCAGAACACCATCCCGGCAGACGATCAGCTTGAGTTCCCCGGCGACATGGAAATGGAATGGCGCATCCGCACCATCAACCGCTGGAACGCCATGGCCACGGTGGTGCGCCGCAACAAGGAAAGCAGCGAGTACGGCGGCCACATCGCCTCCTTCGCCTCCTCGGCGGTGATGTATGACATCGGCCTGAACCACTTCTGGCGCGCAAAATCCGCGATCCACGGCGGCGATCTGGTGTTCTTCCAGGGCCACGTGATCCCCGGCATCTACGCGCGTTCCTTCATGGAAGGCCGCATCAGTGAGGAAGAGCTTCTGAACTTCCGCTCCGAAGTGGACGGCAAAGGGCTCTCCTCCTACCCGCACCCCTGGCTGATGCCCGATTACTGGCAGTTCCCGACCGTCTCCATGGGCCTTGGCCCGCTGATGGCGATCTACCAGGCGCGTTTCATGAAATACATGCACAACCGCGGCCTGATCGACATGGCCGACCGTAAGGTGTGGTGTTTCCTCGGCGATGGCGAGATGGACGAGCCCGAAAGCCGTGGCGCGATCGACCTCGCGGCCCGCGAAGGGCTCGACAACCTGATCTTCGTGATCAACTGCAACCTGCAGCGCCTTGATGGCCCGGTGCGCGGCAACCACAAGATCGTGCAGGAACTCGAAGGCGATTTCCGCGGCGCGGGCTGGAACGTGATCAAGCTCCTCTGGGGTAAGGGCTGGGACGAGCTGCTGGAGAAAGACACCTCCGGCCGCCTGCGCCAGCTGATGGATGAAACCGTGGACGGCGACTACCAGACGTTCAAATCCAAGGATGGCGCCTACATCCGCGAGCATTTCTTCGGCAAATACCCGGAGACGGCCAAACTGGTGGAAGACTGGAGCGACGAGCAGATCTGGGCGCTCCGCCGCGGCGGCCACGACCCGGAGAAGGTCTATACCGCTTTCAAGAAGGCCACCGAGACCAAGGGCCAGCCCTCCTGCCTTCTGGTGAAAACCGTGAAGGGCCACGGCATGGGCACCGCTGGCGAAGGCCAGAACACCACCCACCAGCAGAAGAAGCTCAACGAAGAGCAGCTGCGCGCTTTCCGTGATCGCTTCCAGATCCCGGTCTCCGACGAGGACGTGGGCAAGGCGCCCTTCGTTTCGCTCAACAACGCGCAGAAGGCCTATCTGGCGGACCGTCGCAAGGCGCTCGGCGGGGCCTTCCCGCAGCGTTTCCACGACACGCCCGCTCTGGACATCCCGGCGCTCGACAAATTCGCCGCGCAACTGAAAGGCACCGGCGATCGCGAGATTTCCACCACGATGGCCTTCGTGCGCATCCTGACAACGCTGCTGCGCGACAAGCAGATCGGCAAGCAGGTGGTACCGATCGTGCCGGATGAAAGCCGCACTTTCGGCATGGAAGGCCTGTTCCGCTCGGTGGGCATCTACAACCCGCTCGGCCAGCTCTACACGCCGCAGGACGCCGACCAGATGTCCTACTACAAGGAGAGCACGGACGGTCAGGTTCTGCAGGAAGGCATCAACGAGGCCGGTGCCATGGCCGATTGGATCGCGGCGGCCACCGCCTATTCCAACCATGGCGTGCCGATGATCCCCTTCTTCATCTACTACTCCATGTTCGGCTTCCAACGGATCGGCGATCTGGCCTGGGCCGCAGGCGACAGCCGTGCGCGCGGCTTCATGCTGGGCGGCACCGCGGGGCGCACCACGCTCAACGGTGAAGGCCTGCAGCACGAGGACGGCCACAGCCACATCCTCGCCGGCACGATCCCGAACTGCATCAGCTATGATCCGACCTTCCAGTTCGAGGTGGCCGTGATCATCCAGAACGGGCTGAAGCGGATGTATGGCGATCAGGAAGACGTGTATTTCTACCTGACCCTGATGAACGAGAACTATGCCCACCCCGACATGCCCATGGGCGCCGAGGAGGGCATCATCAAGGGGCTCTACCGCTTCTCCGAAGTGAAGAAGCCGACGAAGAAACACGTGAACCTGATGGGCTCCGGCACGATCCTCGTGCAGGCGCTGAAGGCCGCGGAGATGCTGAAGGAAGATTTCGGCGTCACGGCCGATATCTGGTCCGCCACCAGCCTCAACGAACTGGCCCGCGACGGTCAGGACGCCGAGCGCCACAACCGCCTGAACCCGCTCGCCGAGCCGAAGAAGGCCTATGTGACGGAAGCGCTGGAAGGCTCCAAGGGCCCGATCATCTGCGCCACGGACTACATGAAGAACTACGCCGAACAGATCCGGGGCTTCATCCCGGACGGCCAGCGCTTCACGGTTCTGGGCACCGATGGCTTCGGCCGCTCCGACAGCCGCGTCAACCTGCGCCGCTTCTTCGAAGTGGACGCCAACCACATCGCCGCTGCCGCGATGGTCGATCTCTACCGCGATGGCGCGGTGACGAAGAAAGATCTCGAAGCAGCCCTCACCAAATACGACATCGACGGCGCTAAGCCGAACCCGCGGCTCGTGTAAGGCCGAAGGAGGAGAACGAAAATGACAATTGAAGTGAAAGTTCCCGACATCGGCGATTTCGACTCGGTCCCGGTCGTCACGGTTCTGGTGAGCGTGGGCGATGTGATCGCCGTGGAGGATCCGATCGTCGAGCTGGAAAGCGACAAGGCGACGATGGAAGTCCCCTCCTCTGCCGCTGGCAAGGTGGTGGAGATCAAGGTCTCCGAAGGCGATACGGTGTCGGAAGGCTCCCTGATCCTCGTGCTGGAAGGCGAGGGCGCTGCCGCCGCCCCCGCAGCGGCTCCGGCCGCCGCGCCAGCTGCTGCCCCCGCCGCAGCGCCTGCTGCCGCTCCCGCTGCTGCCCCGGCGGCGGCTCCGGCCCCTGTTACCGATGCCGGCTTCGGCAAGGCCCACGCGAGCCCCTCCGTGCGCGCTTTCGCCCGCACGCTTGACGTGGACATCGCCAAGGTCAACGGCACGGGCCGCAAGGGCCGCATCCTGCGTGAAGACGTGATGAAAGCTTTCAAAGGCGCCGCCGCACCGGCCGCCTCTGGCGGCGCCGCCCAAGGCGGCATGGGGATCCCGCCGATCCCGGCGGTGGACTTCTCCAAGTTCGGCCCCGTCGAGAATGTGGACATGCCCCGGATCAAGAAGATCTCCGGCCCGGCCCTGCACCGCAGCTGGCTGAACATCCCGCATGTGACCCACAACGAGGAAGCCGATATCACCGATCTGGACGGCTACCGCCGCGAGCTTGACGGCATTGCCAAGCAGGAAGGCTACCGCGTCACGCTGCTGTCCTTCGTGGTGAAAGCCTCCGTCTCTGCGCTCAAGCAGCACTGGGAGGTGAACTCCTCGATCCACCCGGATGGCGACAAGCTGATCAAGAAGGATTTCTACAACATCGGCTTCGCGGCAGACACGCCCAACGGGCTGGTTGTACCTGTGATCAAGGACGCCGACCGCAAGGGCATCATCGAGATCTCCAAGGATCTGATGGAGCTCTCCGCCAAGGCGCGTGACGGCAAGCTGAAGGGCGATGACATGTCCGGCGCGACCTTCACGATCTCCTCGCTGGGCGGCATCGGCGGCACCAGCTTCACCCCGATCGTGAACGCACCGGAAGTGGCGATCTTGGGCCTCACCCGTTCCAAGATGGCACCCGTCTGGGACGGCGAGCAATTCGTGCCGCGCCTGATGCAGCCGCTCTCGCTCTCCTACGACCACCGCGCCATCGACGGCGCGTTGGCCGCGCGCTTCTGCGCCACGCTGAAACACCTGCTCGGCGACGTGCGCCGGCTGATGCTGTGAGGGGGCGCTGAGAGATGGACGTCAAAGTACCCGATATCGGTGATTTCGATTCCGTTCCGGTGGTGAGCATCCTCGTGGCGGTGGGCGACACCGTTGCTGCCGAGGATCCGCTGATCGAGCTGGAAAGCGACAAGGCCACGATGGAAGTGCCGAGCCCGGCTGCGGGCAAGGTGCTCTCGATCGCTGTGGCCGAAGGCGACACCGTGTCCGAAGGCTCGCTGATCCTGACGCTGGAAGCAGAAGGGGGAGCGGCCTCGGAGGCCGTCGAGGCCCCCTCGGCCGCCGCTGCCCCGGCGGCGCCTGCCGCCGTTGCCGCGACAGGCACCGCATCCGGCAAGGGTGATGTGCATGGCGAGGTTGTGGTTCTGGGCTCCGGTCCCGGCGGCTACACCGCCGCTTTCCGGGCTGCCGATCTGGGCAAGAAGGTCGTGCTGATCGAGAAGGATCCCTATCTCGGTGGGGTTTGCCTGAACGTGGGCTGTATCCCCTCCAAGGCGCTGCTGCATGCGGCCAAGGTGATCACCGAGGCCGAGGAAATGGGCGAGCACGGCATCACCTTCGCCAAGCCCAAGACCGACATCGACAAGCTGCGGTCTTGGAAAGAGAGCGTGGTGAAACAGCTCACGGGCGGCCTTGCCGGGCTCGCCAAGGGCCGCAAGGTCGAGGTGGTGACGGGCTACGGCCAGTTCACCGGGCCGAACATGATCGAGGTCGACAACGACGGCAAGAAGACCACCGTCAGTTTTGACAATTGCATCATCGCGGCCGGCTCCGAGCCGGTGGAGCTGCCCTTCATTCCCCATGACGACCCGCGCGTGATCGATTCCACCGGCGCGCTGGAGCTGAAAGAGATCCCGAAACGCCTGCTGGTTCTGGGCGGCGGCATCATCGGGCTCGAGATGGGCTGCGTCTACGATGCGCTCGGCTCCAAGGTGACGGTTGTCGAGTTCATGGATCAGATCATCCCTGGCGCCGACAAGGACATCGTGAAGCCCTTGGCCAAGCGCATCGAGGGCCGCTACGAGAACATCTTCACCAAGACGAAGGTCACCGCCGTGGAGGCCCAGAAGAAGGGGCTGAAGGTCACGATGGAAGGCCCCGACGGGGAGATCGTGGACACCTTCGACATGGTGCTCGTCTCCGTTGGTCGCCGCCCCAATGGCGCCAAGATCAACGCCGCTGCGGCCGGTGTAGCGGTGGATGAGCGCGGCTTCATCGCGGTGGACAACCAGCAGCGGACCGGCGTGCCGCATATCTTCGCCATCGGCGACGTGGTGGGCCAGCCGATGCTCGCGCATAAAGCGGTGCATGAAGGCAAAGTGGCGGCGGAAGTCTGCGCCGGGCACAAGCGCTTCTTTGATGCCAAAATCATCCCCTCCGTGGCCTATACCGATCCGGAAGTGGCCTGGGTGGGCGTGACGGAGAACGAAGCCAAGGCGAAGGGTCTGAAAATCGGCAAAGGGGTGTTCCCCTGGGCTGCGTCAGGTCGCTCTCTCTCGCTGGGGCGTTCGGAAGGCATCACCAAGCTGATTTTTGATGAAAGCGATGATCGCGTGATCGGGGCGGGCATCGTTGGCCCCAACGCCGGTGACCTGATCGCCGAAGTGGCGCTGGCCATCGAAATGGGCGCGGATGCGGTGGACCTCGGCCACACGATCCACCCCCACCCGACGCTCAGCGAAACCGTGAACTTCGCCGCCGAGATGTTCGAAGGCACGATCACGGACCTCATGCCGCCGCGCAAGAAGAAGCACTGAGCGGCGCATCCCAGACATGAGAAAGCCCCGGCCATCGCGCCGGGGCTTTCTGTTTTGCCTTTTGGGGCTCTGCCCCCGCCGCCTTCGGCGTCTCCCCCGAGATATTTGTTGAACAAAGTGGGGCCATCTTCTGACCGAAAATATCCCGGGGGTGCGGGGGCAGAGCCCCCGCTGAAAGTGAAAACGCCCGGTCGAAGGACCGGGCGTTTAACAGTGTGATTTTTGGGTAGATCAGCCGATGATGGCGTTCAGCGTGGCGCTGGGGCGCATCACGGCTGCCGCTTTGGCCGGATCGGTGTGGTAGTAGCCACCGAGATCAGCCGCCTTGCCTTGGGCCGCAGCGAGTTCACCAAGAATGGCTTCTTCTTTCGCGGCCAGATCCGCCGCGATGGGGGCGAAATGGGCGGCGAGTTCGGCATCGTCGGTTTGCGCGGCCAGAGCCTCGGCCCAGTAGCGGGCGAACCAGTAGTGGCTGTCGCGATTGTCGGGCTCACCCACTTTGCGCGAGGGCGAGCGGTTGAAATCGAGGATGCCCTGCGTCGCGGCCTCGGCGGCTGCCCCCAGCACGCCCGCTTTGGCGATGCCTTGGGTATCGGCGAGGAAGTTCAGGCTTTCGCCGAGCGCGCAGAATTCGCCCATCGAATCCCAGCGCAGGTGGTTTTCTTCCACCAGCTGCTGCACGTGTTTGGGCGCAGAGCCGCCGGCCCCGGTTTCAAACAAGCCGCCACCGTTCATCAGCTTCACGATCGAGAGCATCTTGGCGGAGGTGCCCAGCTCGAGGATCGGGAAGAGATCGGTGAGGTAGTCGCGCAGCACGTTGCCGGTGATGGCGATGCTGTCCTCCCCTGCGGTGATCGTCTTCAGCGATTGCGCCGTGGCCTCGCGTGGGGCGAGGATCTGGAACTTCTCGGCCACGCCGGCAGCCTCCAGCGCGGGCTGAACGTATTTGATCAGCTCAGCGTCATGGGCGCGGTTGGCATCGAGCCAGAAGATCGCCTCGGAGCCGGTCAGGCGCTGGCGGTCCATCGCCAGTTCGATCCAGTTCTCGATTGGGGCTTTCTTCACGGTGCAGGCGCGCCAGATGTCGCCCGCTTCCACCTCATGGGCGTGCAGCACGTCGCCGTTGGCGAGCACGATGCGGATGGAGCCATCCGCCGGCGCTTCAAAGGTCGTCGGGTGGGAGCCGTATTCCTCGGCCTTCTGCGCCATCAGGCCCACGTTGGCCACGGCCCCGGCGGTGGCCGGGTTCAGCGCGCCATTGGCTTTGAAGAAGTTGATGGTTTCGTCGTAAACTGTCGCGTAGCAGCGGTCGGGGATCACGCAGTTGGTGTCGCCCTTGGCACCGGTCTGATCCCAGCCTTTGCCGCCCGCGCGGATCACGGCGGGCATGGAGGCGTCGATGATCACGTCAGAGGGCACGTGCAGGTTGGTGATGCCCTTGTCGCTGTCGACCATATACATCGCCGGGCGCGTGGCGGTCACGGCTTCGATGGCGGCCATGATCTCGGGCTCACCCTTAACGCGGGCCAGCAGATCGCCGAGGCCGGAGTTCGGGTTCACACCGAGCGCGGCCAGCTTGTCGCCGAACTGTTCGAACACCGGCGCGAGCCAGGCTTTCACCGCGTAGCCGAAGATGATCGGGTCGGAGACCTTCATCATCGTGGCCTTCATGTGCAGCGAGAACATGGTGCCGTCGGCCTTGGTATCTTCGATGGCCTCGGCGAGGAAAGCAGAGAGCGCCTTGACCGACATGAAGGTGGCATCGGCCACGGTGCCCTCGGCCAGCGGCCAGGCGTCTTTCAGCACGGTCACGCCGCCGTCTTTGGCGACGAATTCGATCTTCGCGTCACCGGCTTGGGCGGCGGTGATGGTGGCGGATTTCTCGTTGGCGTAGAAATCATTGCCCGGCATGGAGCTGACCTTCGTCTTGCTCGTGGCCTCCCATGTGCCCATGGAATGCGGGTTTTTCTGGGCGTAGTTCTTCACGGCCTTGGCGGCGCGGCGGTCGGAGTTGCCTTCGCGCAGCACCGGGTTCACGGCGGAGCCCTTGATGGCGTCGTAACGGGCGCGCACGCTTTTCTCTTCGTCCGTCTTCGGCTCTTCCGGGTAGGCGGGCACGGCATAGCCCTGCGCCTGCAGCTCGGCGATGGCGGCGGTCAGCTGGGGCACGGAGGCCGAGATGTTGGGCAGTTTGATGACGTTGGCGTCGGCGGTTTTCACCAGCTCGCCCAATTCGGCGAGATCATCGGCGATGCGCTGGCCTTCTTCGAGATATTCCGGGAAGGTCGAAAGGATGCGGCCTGCAACGGAAATATCCTTGGTGCCCACGGTGATCCCGGCAGGCGCGGCGAAGGCCTGGATGATCGGCAGGAGCGAGGCGCTCGCCAGTTGGGGCGCTTCGTCTACAATTGTATACAATATGTTCGGCGTCTGTTTTTCTGCCATGTCCCAAAACCTTTCTCGTGCGTTTTAAGAAGTCTCTGTGGCCAGCGGTGGCGGCGCCATCGCGTCGGTAACTCTCGGTGCCGCCCGGGGGCCTTTGCGCAAAGGCAGAGGCGCCGCTGCAGGCAGCAGGCGCTCTCCGCTTAGACAAAACTGCGGCGCGGATCAACCGGAAGAACGTGCCAGACAGGCGCGCATATTGACGCTGTTTACCCCAAACCGGGTGCTTTTGGCCTCGTGCGGGGCAGGCATTGGGCGTATGGAGGCCCCATGAGCAGCACATCCCCTTTCGAGATCTTCCTGATGGCCCCGCCGGGGCTCGAGCCCGCCCTGCGCCGCGAGGCGATTGAGCTGGGCTGTTCCGATCCGCAAATGACGCCCGGCGGCGTGACGTTTCAGGGCGGCTGGTCTGATGTCTGGCGCGCTAACTACCGGATGCGCGGCGCGGGGCGCGTGCTGGCGCGGATCGGCAGCTTTCACGCCAACCATCTGGCACAGCTCGACAAGAAGGCGCGCGCCTTTATTTGGGGCGAGGTGCTGCGCGCCGATGTGCCGCTGCGGGTGGATGTGACCTCCAAGCGCAGCAAGATCTACCACGCCAAGGCGGCCGCCGAGCGAGTGGAGAGGGCGCTGACCGAAAGCTTCGGCGCGACGGTTTCGCCAGGGGCCGAGGTGGTGCTGAAGCTGCGCATCGAAGATGATCTTTGCACCTTCAGCGTGGATACCTCGGGCGAGTCCCTGCACAAGCGCGGCCACAAGCCCGCCGTGGCAAAGGCGCCGATGCGGGAAACGCTGGCCGCGCTATTCCTGCGCGATTGCGGCTTCACGGGGGCGGAGCCCGTTGTCGATCCGATGTGCGGTTCGGGCACTT
The DNA here is from genome assembly GCF_025376885.1 of Pseudoruegeria sp. SHC-113. NCBI lineage: Bacteria > Pseudomonadati > Pseudomonadota > Alphaproteobacteria > Rhodobacterales > Roseobacteraceae > Pseudoruegeria > Pseudoruegeria sp. SHC-113. The sequence goes on along the minus strand of NZ_JAHUBR010000001.1, from coordinate 1,010,542 downwards.
TCATTATCGAAGCGGCGGATTGGGCGCTTGGCCTTGCGCCGGGGCGCAGCCGCCATTTTGCCTTCGAGCAGCTCGCAACGTTCAACACCGAGGCCTATGAGGCGATCAAATCCGAGGCCGCGCCCCGCAGCACGCCGGCCCGGTTCTTCGGCTTTGACAGGGACGCCGGCGCGGTGCAGTCCAGCCAGCAGAACGCCGCGCGGGCGGGGGTGGCCGATGTGGCCAGCTTCGCGCAGCGCTCGGTGGGGGCGCTGGTGCCGCCCTGCGCAGGCCCCGGCCTCGTGATCGTGAACCCGCCCTATGGCGCGCGGATCGGGGATCGCAGGGAGCTGTTTTCGCTCTATGGCACACTGGGCAAACGGCTGATGGCCGGGTTTTCCGGCTGGCGCGTGGGGGTGATCACCTCGGACGCCGGATTGGCGCAGGCGACCGGGCTGCCTTTTGGCCCATTGCGCAGCCCGGTCGCCCACGGAGGGCTGAAGATCCGGCTCTTCAAGACGGATCCCCTGCCCTAGTCGAAAGACTTTTTTGAGAATTTTCGCCCGTCACGCCAGTGACGGGCACGCGTCCGCCCGCTCGTCACACCGAAGGTGTGCTTCCAGCACAACGGCGGGCGCGTTCCGCACCCACCCGGGCGGACGCTCACTGCTTCATTCAACCGGTCTTCCTCTAGTCGTCCCACTCCACGTCGAATTTCGTTACCAGCGCCTGCACCTGCGCTTCGGTCAGGGCGCGTGGGTGCATGCCGCGGGTGAGGAGTGCGAGGCGGGCGGTGTCTTCGAGTTCCTCGATTGCGTTGCAGGCGGCTTCCACGTCCTTTCCGGCCACCACCGGGCCGTGGTTGGCGAGCATCACGGCGGAGCGTTTGCCCGCCAGCCCGCGCACCGCCTCGCCCATCGCCGGGTCGCCCGGCAGGAAGAAGGGCAGGAGCTTCACCTTTCCGAGCCGCATGATCCCGTAGGGCGTGAGCGGGGGCAGGAAGTTGTCCGGGTCCACCTCGGGCAGCATCGAGAACGCCACGGAATGGCAGGAGTGCAGATGCACCACTGCGCCGGCCGTGCTGCGGGTGTCATAGAAAGCGCTGTGCAGCGGCATTTCCTTCGTCGGCGCATCGCCTCCGATCAGCACGCCCTTGGCGTCAAAGCGGCTCAAACGGCCCGGATCGAGCCTGCCGAAGCTGGTGCCGGTGGGGCTGACGAGCAAGCCGCCGTCCTCAGTGCGGGCCGAGATATTGCCGGTGCTGCCACCGGTGAGCCCGCGGTCGAACATGGATTTGGCGAGCAGGCAGATCTGCTCGCGCAGCCTCGCCTCCGTACTCATGCCTCACCTGCCAGCAGCGCCAGCGCCTCTGAGAAGAAATCCGGCCCGCCGAAGTTGCCCGATTTTAGCGCCATGGCCAGCGGGCGGTCGCCTTCGACGCGCACCGCAGGGACGCCCGCGGCCAGCCGCATCCCGATGCGCAAGGCGCGCGCCTGCACGCCCTGAACCGCCGCGCCGGAGGTCTCGCCCCCGGCAACCACGATGCGCGCCACGCCGCGCGCCGCCAGCGTGGCGGCGAGGTCGGAGAACAGTTGTTCAATGGCCTCGGCGGCGACGCCCTTGCCGAAGATCTCCTGCGCGGCCTTGACCACTTCGGGATCGGCAGAGGAATAGACGAGCGGCGGCACCTCCTGCGCCAGAACCCAATCGGCCAGTTCCTCGGTGGTGACTTCACCCTTCACGGCCTCGGCGGCGGAGATTTCGCGGTGCGGGGCCAGTGCCTTGTAGCGCGCCACCTGCCCGCGCGTGGCGCGGCTGCAGGAGCCCGACAGCACGACGCCGGGGCCTTTCACCGGCTCCCACGCAGGCGTGGCGGGGCTGTGGCCGAAGTTCGCTGGCAGGCCGAGCGCGATGCCGGAGCCGCCACAGAGAAGCGCGGCCCCTTTTGCGGCCTTGCCGATCTCCATCAGGTCGGCGTCCCGGATCGCGTCCACGATCACATGGCCCTCGCGCGGCAGCGCGGCGCGGATCGCTTCCGCCCCGGCCATGACGGTGAGCGCCGCCACATGGCCCACGGGGCGGGACGACTGCGCGGCCAGAACGCGGCGCAGGTCGGAATCCGTCATCGGGGTCAGCGGGTGGTTCTGCATGCCGCTTTCGTTCAGCGGTACATCGCCCACGAAGAGATGCCCCATGTAGACGCTGCGGCCGTTTTCCGGAAAGGCCGGACAGGTGATCACGCCTTCCGCGCCGAGGCGATCGGCCAGCGCATCGAGCACCGGGCCGATGTTGCCTTCCGGCGTGGAATCGAACGTAGAGCAGACCTTGAAGATGATCTGTGCGCATCCCTGCGCGAGCAGCCAGTCACAGGCAGCCAGCGATTGGGCGATGGCCTCTGCCACCGGCGCGGTGCGCGATTTAAGCGCCACGACACCCGCATCCAGCGCCGCATCCGCCGCGCCCTCGGGCACGCCAATGAACTGGCTCACCGCCATCCCGGCCTCAGCCAAAGTGAGCGCAATATCGGACGCGCCGGTGAAATCGTCGGCAATCACTCCGATCTTCATGAAAGGATCTCCGTCATTAGATTTGTGTCCTGCGGGCCTGTGTCGAGCCGCACGATATGGGCGGCGGGGCCCTGCAGGAAGAGCTGGCGCACCAGCGGGTCATGGCCCGGCACGATCAGCGCGCGCGTGCTGGCGAGGGTTTCGAGCCGGGTGAACCCGTCGAGCATGTTCTGCAGATCCACCACGATGGGGAAGGGTTTCCGCTTGAACACGTTCTCGTAGTAGTGGGTCGCGTCCGAGGCCAGCACGAGCCAGCCCGCCTTGGTGCGCACGCGCACGCATTGCAGGCCCCGGCTGTGGCCGCCGATGCAATGCACGGTGACCCCATCAGCCACCTCGCCATCGCCCTCGTAGAAGGTGAGCCGCCCGGAATAGAGCCGCTGCACCGCCTCGCAGATATGCCCCGCCGTGAAGGGCATCTTTAGCACGCCGTGGCACATGCAGGGGCCGGTGGCATAGGCCATCTCGGCGGCCTGCAAATGCAGCGTGGCGTTGGGAAAAAGATGCAGCCCCCCGGCATGATCATAGTGCAGATGGGTGACGATCACCTGCTCCACCGCTTCCGGCGCAATGCCCAGCGGGGCGAGCGCCTCGCGCGGATCCATGCGTATCGGACGATCCCGGCTGGCGGCTTCTTCGGCATCATAGCCCGTGTCCACGAGGATCACGCGGCTGCCCTGCCGCAGCACCCAGATGAAATAGTCCATCGCATGGGGGGCATCGTGGTTGTCGTCAAAGATGAAACTGTCGCCCCGCACCCGCGCGTTGCGGTCGGCGTATTTGACGGCGTAGACCTCCCAGTCGCTCACCGCAGCACCTCGTCAAACAGCGCCACCTGCTTGGCCGCCACCATGTCGGCCACCTCGGCGTCAAAGGCCTTGAAATGGGGGCTGGCCAGATGCGTGTCGAAGGCGGCGCGGTCGGTGTAGATCTCGTAGAGGAAGATCTCATCGCCGCCCGCGTTACGGCAGGTGTCGAACTGCAGGCAGCCGGGCTCCACCTCAAGCGAGGTGCGGGCATTGGCGAGCATGAGCGGCAGAAAAGCCTCCATCTGCCCGGGCTTGAGGGTGAAGGTCACTGTCACGGCGAACATCAGGCGGTTTTTCCTTTCATGCGGGCAAAGGCCCGTTTGGCGAGCGGCACCTGGCTGATGATCAGCGCCACATTGAGCGCCACCAGAATGGCAGCGCCGGGGCGCGAAACAAAGACCGAAAGATCTCCATCCGACAGGAAGAGCGAACGGCGGAAGGTTTCGTCGAACAGGCTCCCCAGGATCACGCCGATCACCAGCGGGGCAATCGGGTATTTCATCAGGTTCATCATGTAGGCCACGAAGCCGACGCCCAGCATCAGGTAGAGATCGTTGATGCCGCCGCCCACGGAGAAGGAACCAATGGCGGTGAGCACCATGACGATGGGCAGGAAGATCGTCTGCGGGATCTTCAGGATCTTGATGAAGATCCGCGCGGTGAAGAGCCCCATGATGAACATGGTGAAGCTTGCGAGCACGAGGATTGCCACCACACGCAGGATGATGGCCGGGTCGATCGTCGGCCCCGGGATTACGTTGTTGATCTTGAAGGCCCCCATCAGGGCCGCCGCCGGGGGCGAGCCGGGGATGCCGAGCACCAGAAGCGGGATCAGCGCGCCGCCGATGCAGGCGTTGTTGGCGGTCTCGCTCGAAAGCAACCCTTCGGTGCTGCCCTTACCGAACTTGTCGCCCTCCTTGGAGACGGTCTTGCCGACCCCGTAGGAGACCCAGCCCGCCACATCTTCGCCCACGCCGGGCAGCGCGCCGACGCCGGTGCCGATCACGCCGGAGCGGGTGATCGTGGGCAGGTAGCGGCGGATGGCCTTGAGGTTGGGGAGGATGCGGCCCTTCAGCTCGGCCATCTGCCCCACTTCCACATGGCGCAGCCCTTCGATGATCTGCGGCACGGCGAAAGCGCCCATCAGCACCGGCACCACCTGGAAGCCGCTCAGCAGGTAGGACCAGCCGAAGGTGTAACGCGGCTCCGACAGGAGCGGATCCAGCCCGACCATGGCCATCGCCAGCCCGATCAGCCCGGCGATCCAGCCCTTGATGACCAGATCCTCGCTCATCAGCGTGCCCGAGAGAAGGATGCCGAAGAGCGCCAGCAGCGCCTTCTCGGGGCTGGCGATGTTTTTCGAGATCCCGAGCAGCACCCAGACGAAGATCAGCAGCGCGAAGGTGCCGATGATCGTGCCGATGAAACTGGCCGTCGTGGTAAGCCCCAGCGCCTCGCCGCCCCGGCCCGCCTTGGCGAGCGGGTGGCCGTCCATCGCCGTGGCCGCCGAGGCCGCCGTGCCGGGGATGTTGAGCAGGATCGAGGGATAACTGCCGCCATAGATCGCGCCCACATAGGCCCCCAGCAGGGCGATCAGCGCGTAATCCAGCGGGATCTTGTTGCCGAAGAAGCCGGTGAGGATCGTCACCGCCAGCGTGGCGGTGAGCCCCGGCAGCGCGCCGAAGGTGATCCCGAGGAAGACGGAGGAAACCAGATAGAGATAGGTGACCGGATCGATGGCCAGCGCCCAGAAGGCGTGTCCGAAACCGGCGAGTTGGGAGAATACGAAGTCCATGTCAGTCTTTCCACAGCGGGCGCAGGGTGACGTAGTAGTGATACTCGATCTGCTTGAAGAAGAGCCCGCCCCGCGCCGGGACGTTCTGGCGGAAGCCGAAGGCCATGGCGCAGACGAGGATGAAAGGTGCGAAGAAGGCCAGAAGCGGCACGATGCGCAGCACGCGTTCCTGCCGGGAGGCGCGCAGCACCGGCACGGTGAGGCCGATCCAGCAGAAGAGCGTGAGCCAATCGTCGGAATGGGCGTTCCACTCGGCTTGCGGGCCGTGGGCGATCAGCGCATAGGCCCCGGCCAGCGCCACCACGGCAGCCGAGAGCAGCGCGCGGCGGGCATGGCCACCGTGGTAGCCGAAGATCATCGCCGTAATCAGCAGGCCGCTAGCGATGATGAAATCCACGCGCGGCACAAGGCCCGCGATGTAGAAGAAGAGCATCACGGCAATGGTGCCGAAGCGCTGCGCCTCCGCACGGTCCCAGCCGATGCCTACGGCCGAGAGCGCGTGGGCCGCGCCGCCGGAGCGGATGGCAATGCTCAGCAGGATGCAGGCCAGCACGAAGAGCCCGCCAAAAATGCCCAGCGGCACCAGCGCGGCGGAGGTGTACCAGTCCGCCCCGCTCACGCCTGCGCGGTTCTCGCCGAACAACGGAATGGCTGAGGTTTTCCAGAGGAAGAAGAGCGACAGCGCGATCAGCGCGAGCGACGCCCAGAAATCCCGTGCGCGCAGCACGGCGGTTTCATCCTGTTGCGGGGCCAAGGGGGATCTCCTGCTTGGTGGTGGGCTTGGTGGTGGCCGGATCTGGTGTCAGGTCAGGGGGCGCAGACGGGCTGCACCCCCTGTTTTTCTTGCCTGTAGCGGGCCTGTAGCGGGCCCGAAACCGGGCCCGGTCTCTGGCCTTAGGGCTTCGCGATGCCGAGGCTTTCCGGGTCCACCGTGGTGGCGCCGAGCTCTTTCAGCGTGTAGGCGAAGGTGCTTTCCAGCGTGGAGAAGAGCGCCTGTGCTTCTTCGCCGTACTGGCCGCCCACGTCGTAGTTGTTGGCAGCAGCCCATTCGGCCACGGTGTCGCCCGCGATGGCCTTCTCAAAGGCTTCGCCAAGGGCGGCTTTCACCTCGTCGCTGGCGGAGTTGTGCACGGCAAAACCGATCGCCTGTTTCAGCGGCAGGTATTTGTCGAGCCCTTCGTAGATGTCGAAAGCGGACGGGATCGTCATGCCGGCGATGTCGGCGGTTTCCGGGGTCAGCATGGCGAGCGGCTTCAGCTGGCCACCTTCGATCAGCGCGGCCTGCTCGGCGAGCGAGGTCACGACGAGGGCAACCTCACCGGCAATCGCGGCTTCCTGGCCGGGGGCGGAACCTTTGTAGGGCACGAATTTGAAGGTTGCGCCCGCGCCTTGCTCGATGGCGAGCAGGTTCAGGTGGTGGATGGAGCCAGCACCGGAGGCAGCCGCCGGGATGGTGCCCGGAGCGGCCTTGGCAGCGTCAACCAGTTCCTGCAGCGTGCTGTAGGGGCTGTTTGCGGGAACCGAGATCAGGTCGGGCGAGCCGCCGACGATGAAGGGGTACCAGTAGTCGAATTTCTTGTCCCAGCCGCCCTGCACGGCCGCGGTGACGTTGGATTCGGACAGGCCCACCAGCGTGTAGCCGTCATCGGGCTGGTTCATCACGTAGACCATGCCGTTGGAGCCGGCCACGCCGCCGGTCTGGTTGATCACGTTGATCGACACTGGCAGGTGCTTCTCCATTTCCGCCATGATCATCCGGTTGATCGTGTCGGTGCCGCCACCGGCGCCCCAGACAACGGCCGTGGTGATGTCACGGTAGGGGTATTGCTGAGCTTCCACAGCGCCGGTCGCGCCGAGGGCGAGGGCCGCAACGGCGGCAAGTTTGGTGAGGTGAGTGCGCATGACTGATATTCCTCCCTGCATGTGCATTTCGTATTGCATTTTTTTGCGTATGCATTAATTCATGCGCTGTCAACTTTCAGATGGAAAAATCTGCAAGATATGCAATTCAGGTCGAGATGAAGGCGGGAGCACACATGACGAAGACGTTTGAGATCGCGGTTTTTGAAGGCGATGGAATCGGGCCGGAGATCACGGCACCTACGGTGGAGATTCTGAAACGGATGGCCGAGGCCTCCCCGGACTATGCGCTGACATTCACCGACGTCCCGGCAGGCGCGGCGCATTACGCCAAGACCGGCGAATCATTCCCGGCCAGTTCGATGGAAACGGCCAAACGCGCCGATGCGATCCTGCTTTCCGCCATGGGCCTGCCCGATGTGCGTTACCCGGACGGCACCGAGATCTCGCCGCAGATCGATCTGCGCAAGGCGCTCACGCTCTTTGCCGGGGTGCGCCCTGTTACGGTGAAAGCCGGCCAGCGCACGCCGCTCGCCCTGCCCGAAGGCAAGGAGATCGATTTCGTGCTGATCCGCGAAAGCACGGAAGGGCTGTTTTTCACCCAAGGCAAGGGCGAGGTGAGCGAGAACGAAGCCCGCGAAACCCTGCTGATCACGCGCGACATTTCCGAGAAGCTCTTCCGCTTCACTTTTGAGCTCGCTGCCGCCCGCAAGGCGCAAGGGCGCGGCAAGGGCCGGGTCACCTGCGTGGACAAGGCCAACGTCTTCCGCGCCTTCGCCTATTTCCGCTCGCTCTTTGACGCCGAAGCCGCGAACCACCCGGATCTGAAGGCCGATCACGCCTATGTGGACGCCACCGCGCTCTGGATGGTGCAGAAGCCCTGGGAATTTGACGTGATGGTCACCGAGAACATGTTCGGCGACATCCTCTCCGATCTGGGCGCGGGCCTGATGGGCGGCCTCGGCCTTGCCCCCTCGGCTGACATCGGCCTTGAGCACGCTGTCTTCCAACCCTGCCACGGCTCCGCGCCGGATATCGCCGGGCAAGGCGTGGCCAACCCGCTGGCGATGATTCTTTCGGCAGCCATGATGCTCGATTGGCTCGGCATCCAGCACGACGTGCCCGCCATGATCGCCGACGGCAACCGCCTGCGCGAAGCGGTGGAAGACGTGGTGGCCCGCGGCGAGGTTCTGACCCGCGATCTGGGCGGCAAGGCCGGCACCAAAGAGGCCGCTTCGGCCGTGCTCGACACGCTCTTCGTGGCATGAGCCCCATGAAGGACGTGCGCGTGGCCTGCCTCGGCGCGGGGTATTTCAGCCAGTTCCACTACGGCAGCTGGGCACGGATGCCCGGCGCCGTTCCGGTGGCCTCCTGCAACCGCGACATCACCAAGGCGCAGGCCACCGGCCTGCCCGCCTATGATGATCTGCGCCTGATGCTGGAGAGTGAAAAGCCCGACCTGCTGGACATCATCCTGCCCCCCGTGGCCCATGCGCAGGCGATCCGCACCGCGCTTGACTGCGGGGTGAAATGGATGATCTGCCAGAAGCCCTTCTGCAAGGATCTGGCGGAAGCGCAGGCCATTTGTGCCGAGGCCGAGGCGGCGGGCGCGACCATCGTCGTGCATGAGAACTTCCGCTTCCAGCCGTGGTATCGCGCCATCAAGGGCGCGCTTGAGGCGGGCCGCATCGGCACGCTTCAGCAGGCCACCTTCCGCCTGCGCCCCGGCGATGGCCAGGGCCCCCGCGCCTATCTGGACCGGCAGCCCTATTTCCAGCAGATGGAGCGCTTCCTCGTGCATGAAACGGCCGTTCACTGGGTCGATACCTTCCGCTACCTGATGGGCGATCCGGAAGGGGTCTATGCCGATCTGCGCAAGGTGAACCCGGTGATTGCGGGCGAGGATGCGGGCTACATCCTGTTTGACCACCCAAACGGTGTTCGCGCGCTGTTTGACGGCAACCGCAGCCTCGATCACGCCGCCGACAACCACCGCCGCACCATGGGCGAGGCGTGGTTTGAAGGCACCGAGGGCACGCTCACATTGCTGGGGGATGGCTCCGTCCATCTGCGCCCCTTCGGCGGGCTCGAAACCGAGGAAATCCTGCCGCCCGACGGCTGGGAGGGCTTCGGCGGAGATTGCGTCCATGCGTTGCAAGCGCACGTCATAGCCGGGATCCGTGAGGGATCGCCTCTTGAAAACACCGCCCAAGACTATCTTAAAGTGATCCAGATAGAGGACGCGATCTACGCATCGGCTGATGCGCAGGCAAAGATACGATTGGAGTGAGCGTGGCGGTTCAGCCGGTAAAATCCCTGTCCAACACCCAGCGTGCGCTGCAGGAACTGCGGCGCATGATTTTTACTGGCGAGCTCTCTGGCGGCTCCGATCATCTGGAAAGCGAGCTGGCCGAGAGGCTGGGCATGTCGCGCACCCCGGTACGGGAAGCGGCGCTGACGCTGGAAAGCCAGGGCCTGCTGGAGATGCGGCCCCGTAAGGGCGTGCGGATCCTCCCCGTGTCGCCCGAGGACATGCGCGAGATCTACGAGATCCTGACCGAGCTTGAAAGCCTCGCCGCCGAACGCGCGGCGCTGAGCAAGCCGGGCGCGGATGATCTGGTGCAGCTTGAGGCCGCGATTGCCGATATGGACGCGGCTCTGGCGGCGGAAGATCGCGAGGCCTGGGCGGCGGCGGATGATCTGTTTCACAGCGAGCTGGTGCGCCTTGGCGGCAACGCGCGGGCGGCGGCGATTGTGGGGATGATGGGCGATCAGGTGCGGCGCGCGAAGGCGAGCACGCTGTACATCCGCCCCCTGCCCACGCAATCCAACGACGATCACCGCGAGGTGCTGGACGCGATCCGGCGCGGCGATGCCGGGGCCGCGCGGCTTCTGCACCGTGCCCACCGCGAGCGGGCGCGGGAGATGATCGTGAGCCTGCTGGAACGCCACAGGCTGAGCAGCCTGTAAGGCGATTTTCAAAGTTTGGACTTCAGCCGGCGAAGCCGGCCAGCCCCCGACCCGCCCCCCGGGCGGGGGCTGGCCTCGCACTTTCTGGCAGGCGTTTTCCGCCCTACCCCTTCACAGCCCCATCGCTCAGCCCCGAGACAAGGAAGCGTTGTGCGATCAGGAAGAGCACCGTGATCGGCAGCCCCGACAGGATCGCGGCGGCGGCGAAATCGCCCCAGAGGTATTTCTGCTCATAAAGATACTGCCGCGCGCCCACGGCGAGGGTCATCTTGTCGGTTTCGCGCAGCAGCACCGAGGCCACCGGGTATTCGTTGATGAAGAAGATGAAGGCCAGCACGAAGACGACCGCCAAAATCGGCACCGAGAGCGGCAGGAAGATGTAGCGGAAGGCCTGCCACGGCGTCGCGCCGTCGATCTGGGCGGCCTTGTCCAGCGCCGGATCGACGGAGTCAAAGTAGCCCTTGATCGTCCAGATGTGCAGGGTGATCGCCGAGAGGTAGCTCAGGATCAGCGCCGGGTGGCTGTCCACGCCAAGCCAAGGCACCACACGGCCCAGCGTGTCGAAGATCGCGTAGATTGCCACCACGGCCAGCGCCGCCGGGAACATCTGCACGATCAGCAGCGTATCCAGCACGCCCTGACGCCCCTTGAAGGGCATCCGCGCGAAGGCATAGGCGGAGGTGGTGGAGAGCACGAGCACCCCGGCCGAGGCAATCAGCCCCACCTTGATCGAGTTCCAGAGCCACAGCAGCACCGGGTAAGGCGGCGTGATCACGGTGCCATCGGCGCGGGTGTAGTCAAAGCCGAGCGCCAGCGCCCAGTGCTCCAACGTCGGACGTTCGGGAAACAGCGCGCCGGTCGAAAAGTTGCCTTCCCTAAAGGAGATCGACAGCACCATCAGAAACGGGAACATGATCAGTGCGAGGAAGATCAGCAGGCAGCCATGGGCGAGGATCTTGCGGCGCAGCAGGTTGGATTTGCGTTCAACGATCATCAGCGCGCACTCCTCTTGGCGGCGAGTTTCTGCATCACCCGGAAGTTGGTGTAGGCGATGATGCCGGTGACGGCGAAGATCAGCGTGGAGATCGCGCCGGCCATGCCGAAGTTCTGGCCGGAGTCATTGAACGCCATCTGGTAGGTGAAGGAGCCCAGCAGATCGGTCGAACCCGCCGGCAGCAGCGTGCCGGGGATGTCCGGGCCGCCGCGCGTCAGCAGCAGCACCAGCACGATGTTGTTGAAGTTGAAGGCGAAGTTCGCGATCAGAAGCGGCACCGAGGGCGGCAGGATCTGCGGCAGGGTGATCGAGAAGAAGCAGCGCACCGGCCCGGCCCCCTCCAGCGCAGCGGCCTTGTAGTGGTCCTTGGGCACCGCCTGCAGGTAGCCCGCGATCAGCAGCATCCAGTACGGATAGCCAAGCCATGTGTTCACGATCAGCAGCATCGAGCGCGCCAGCGCCGGATCGGTGAACCAGTCTGGCTTGATGCCGAAGAGCTGGCTCAGGATCAGGTTGATCTCGCCGAAGTTCTGGTTGAACAGCCCGCGGAACACGAGAATCGAGATGAAGGCCGGCACGGCGTAGGGCAGCACCAGCAGCACGCGGTAGATCGCAGCGCCTTTCAGATGCGGCCACTCAAGGATCACCGCAAGCCCGGTGCCGACGGAGAAGGTCAGCAGCATCGACAGGAAGGCGAAGGTGAAGGTCCAGACGAAGATCTGGAAGATCGGCTCGCGGATGCCCTCGTTCTGGGCGATGTCGCGGAAGTTGTCCCATCCCACGGGCACGCGCCAGCCGGGGGTGACCTTCTCACCCTCTTCGGTTTCGTAAAAGCCGATCTCTTGGTTCGGGATCAGGCGGGTGCCATCGGCTCCGACGAGAACCCCATCGGGCAGCAGCGTGTAGAAGGGGGCCGAGGCCGAGAAAGCGCGCAGCCCGTCCATCGTCAGGATCTGGCCGTCCGGCGTTTGCACGGAAGCGGCCTGAAGCGCGTCGCGGTTGGCCATCACGGCCTTCAGCGCTTCGGTCTCCGGTGCCACGAGCGCGGGCTCGGCCAGAAGCGGTTCAGCCGCGCCAAGCGGCGGGGTGATCAGCGCCGGGCGGTCGCCCTCGGCCGGGAAGTAGATCTCGCCTTCGGTGGTCAGTGCGAAGGGGCGCTTGCTGCCCTCTTCTTTCACCAGCGTCTGCAGGTGGTAGGCCTGCACGCGGTCCAGCGTCAGAAGGTTGGTGGCAGAGAAATTGGTGAAGCCGATGGCGGAGGTGTAGATCACCGGCAGCACGATGAACACGGCCACGGCCGCGACGCCGGGAAAGACGAAGCGCCAAGTGTAGAAGCGCGACCAGCCGTAGAGGATCACGATCGCCGCGCCGAGCGCGAAGGTCAGCACCGCGTAGACCGGCTGAGCCGCCATATAGAGGCCCCAGATCACGTAGAGGAAGGCCACGGCAATCGCGCCAAGCCCGGCGAAGCGGATCAACCGGCCAAAACGCGCGCCTGTCATCGGGGCGGCGGAAACTGTGTCGCTCATGGCCATGCGGGGCTCCTCCCTCGGCAATATGCAAAACGGGCGGCCCATACGCGCCGCCCGTTTCAGATCGGTTTAGTCGGCGAGGATGCGGGTCTCTGCCGCGCCCAGCGCTTCCTCAACGGAGGACTGGCCGCCGGTGATGGCTTTCAGCGCCGGCTCCATGGCGGACCAGAACTTGCCCATCGCCGGGATGGAGGGCATCGGCACGCCGGTGCGGGCGTTTTCCAGCGTCGCGGCGATCAGCGGGTCGTTGCCCACTTTCTCGGCGAAGGAGACGGAGGCCACAGCGCCCAGCGGCACGTCGGAGTTCACGGAGTCGAGCCCCTCATCGGTCAGCAGGTAGTTCTCGATGAACTCGACAGCGATGTCTTTGTTCGGGCTCGAGGCGTTCACCGTTGCGGCCAGAACGCCGACGAAGGCCTTGGAGGGCTCACCGGCCACCGACGGGATCGGCGCCACGCCGAAGTTCACGCCGGATTGCTTGAGGTTGGACCACGCCCAGGGGCCGTTGATCACCATGGCGGTTTCGCCCTTGTTGATCGCGGCATCCATCACGCCGTAGTCCACGCCCTTCGGCATCACGCCACCGTCGATCAGGGATTTGATCACGGATGCGCCGGCCACGGAGCCCGCATTGGCCACACCGGTGGTGGAGGCGTCATAGTTGCCGTCCACCTTCTCGAAGGCGAAGCCACCGCCAGCCATCAGCAGCGGGAAGGAGAAGTAGGTGTTATTGTAGTCCCACATGATCGGGGCGGTCACGCCGTCGATCTTGAGATCGGCGATCTCTTCCATGGTGGCGGGGGGCGTGTCGATCAGATCCTTGTTGTAGATCAGGCCAACGGCTTCCACGGCCACTGGGTAACCCCAGACCTTGCCGTCAAAGCTCACCGCGTCCCAGGTGAAATCGAAGGTGTTGGCCTTCACGGCCTCGGAGGGCTCCACCGGGGAGATCAGGCCGCCTGCGGCCCATTCGCCGAAACGGTCATGTGCCCAAATGAAGATATCGGGGCCTTGCCCGTTGGCGGCAGCCTGCTGGAACTTATCGGTCACGCTCTCGGGGTGCTCGACAACGACTTCAACGCCCAGCTCCTCGGCGAATTTGTCGCCCACGGCCTGAAGGCCGTTGTAGCCTTTGTCACCGTTGATCCAGATGATCAGCTTGCCTTCTTCCAGCGCGACGGCCGGCGTTGCGGCCAGCAGGGCCACCAGCGACAGCGTGCCTTTGAGTTTGTTCACCATTTTTCTCCTCCCGGGGGTTTTGCTTGGTGTTACGAAATGTCTGCGATCAGAAGGCCGAAGCCTTCCAGACTGGCCGCGGCACCGGAAACGGCACCGAACAGCGGCGTGATATGGCCTTCGGGCAGCGCGAACCGCACCGGCTCTTTCGTCAGATTGAAGACGCAGAGCGTGGTTTCGCCCTCGTAGCGGCGCAGGAAGGCGAGACCGCCCTCCCAATCGAGGAATGCGATGTCGCCTTTGATCAGCGAGGCGCGGGTTTTGCGCATCGAGAGGAAGGCGCGGTAGTGCTCAAGGATCGACAGCTCAAGCCCGGCCTGCGTGTCCACCGCGACGGCGGCATGGGGCGGGGTCACCGGCAGCCATGTCTTGTTGGCGGCGGAGAAGCCCGCGTTGGGCGCGGCGTGATCCCAGACCATCGGCGTGCGGCAGCCGTCGCGGCCCTTGAACTCGGGCCAGAAGGTGATGCCGTAAGGGTCCGTCAGATCCTCGAATTGCAGCTCGGCCTCGATGAGGCCCAGTTCCTCGCCCTGATAGAGGCAGATCGAACCTTTCAGGCTCATCAGCAGGCCGCCTGCGAGCTTGGCCAGTGCGGCTTGATCTTCCGCGTGATGGGCCCAGCGGCTCATGTGGCGGTTCACATCGTGGTTGGAGAAGGCCCAGCACGGCCAGGAATTGCCCTGGCTGAATTCCTCGCTGGCGGCTTCGAATTTCTCGATGCAGCCGCGGAAGTGCTCTTTGGAGAAATCCGGGCCCAGCATGTCGAAGGAGTAGCACATCTGCAGCCGGTCGCCGTCGGCAGTGTATTCCGCCATCGTCTGCAGGCTGCGCTCGCCATCGCCCACTTCGCCCACGGCAGCGGTGCCGGGGAACTGATCGAGCAGCGCGCGGAAGCGCTTCAGGAAGCCGATGTTTTCGGGCCGCGTCTTGTCATAGACGTGATCCTGATAGCCGTAGGGGTTGATATCGGGCACGTCATTGCCTGCGCCGCCGGCGGGCGGGTTGTTGCGCAGATCCTGATCGTGGAAATAGAAGTTCACGGTATCAAGCCGGAAACCATCCACACCGCGATCCAGCCAGAAACGCACGGTATCGAGCAGCGCATCCTGCACAGCGACACAGTGGAAGTTCAGATCCGGCTGCGAGGACAGGAAGTTGTGCAGGTAGTATTGCTTGCGGCGGGCATCCCACGTCCAGGCGGCACCGCCGAAAACGGACTGCCAGTTCGTCGGCGGGGTGCCATCGGCCTGCGCATCGGCCCAGACGTACCAATCGGCCTTGTCGCCCTCGCGGGATTGGCGGCTTTCCTCGAACCACGGGTGCTGATCAGACGTGTGCGAGAGCACCTGATCGATCATCACGCGCAGGCCCAGCCCGTGGGCCTTGGCCACCAGCGCGTCGAAATCGGCGAGCGTGCCGAAGGATGGATCCACGTCGCAGTAATCGGACACGTCATAGCCCATGTCCTTCATGGGCGAGGTGAAGAAGGGCGAAAGCCAGATCGCGTCCGCGCCCAAGCTTGCGATGTGATCGAGGCGGCGGGTGATGCCCGCCAGATCGCCGATGCCATCGCCGTTGTCATCCTGAAAGGAGCGCGGGTAGATCTGGTAAATCACCGCGCCACGCCACCAATCGGCATCGCCGGCCAGCTGTCCGTTTGCGGGAAGGGAAAGAGGCGACGTCATGTGATTCTCCGGTGTGCGGCGGGTTATTGAAAGCGCTTTCTATAATTTCAGGTCGGGCGATTCTGTCAAGCCCGGATCGCGGCACGGTGCATTTTCCTTATTTACATGAATAAAAGCGCCTGCAGGAGAGTTTTGGTTGATCCAACGCCCGCTCCTGCGGTACAAGCAAACTTAAAGCGCTTTCATAAACACCCGTAAGCGCACCCCGCCAGCGATGAGGAGCGCCGTGGCCAATCTCAAGGATCTTGCCGAGCATCTGGGCCTGTCTCAGGCCACGGTCAGCCGTGCACTCAACGGCTATTCCACCGTGAACCAGGACACCCGCCGCAAGGTGCAGGAGGCGGCGCGGCAGCTGAACTACCGCCCCAACACCTCGGCCCGACGCCTCGCCACGGGCCGCGCCGGGGCTTACGGTCTGGTGCTCGATCAATCCGACGATCTGCTGAACGATCCGCACTTCGTGGATTTTCTTGCCGGTTTCACGCAGGAGCTCGCCGCGCAGGATCTGGACGTGATGCTCACCTCCGCCGAAGGGCTCGCCACCTACCGGCGCTACGCCTCCACCGGCAAGGTGGATGGCTTCGTGATCTCCGCGCCCAAGGTAAAAGACGCCCGCGTCGCCGCGTTGACCGAGATGGCCTTCCCCTTCGTCGTCCACGGCCAGACAGAGGCCGATGCGCCCTACGCCTTCTACGATATCGCCAATGAGCGCGCCTTCCACGACGCCACGCGCCTGCTGCTGAACCTCGGCCACCGGCGCATTGCCCTGATCAATGGCCCCACGGATACGATGTTTGCCCGCCAGCGGCTGGACGGCTTCAAGAAAGCCTTCGCCGAGAAGAGCCTGCAGACCGAGCCGCGCCTCATCCACCACGCCACCATGAGCGAGGATGAGGGCTATGCGCTCACCCGCCAGCTTTTCGCCGGCAGCGAGCCCCCCACGGCGATCCTCTGCTCCTCCACGCTGCAGACCCTCGGCCTCACCCGTCGCCTGCGCGAAGAGGGGCTGGAGATGGGCCGCGATGTCTCCGTCATCTCCCACGATGACGGGCTGTCCTCGATGAAAACAGAGAACTTCTCCGTCCCGCTCACCGTCACCCGCGCCCCGATCCGCGAAGCCGGGCAGGAGATCGCCCGCATGCTCGTGGCGCTCGGCAATGGCGCCAAGGTCGACACCCAACAGAAAACCGCCCCCGTGGAGTTGATCGTTCGCGCCTCCACCTCGGCCGCTCCGCAGGAATGATCCGATGAAAACCACGACAAGCCCCGTGCTCAGCCTCGAAAACCTCAAGAAAAGCTACGGCGACGTGGAGGTGCTGCACGACATCACCCTCTCCATGCTGCCCGGCGATTTCCTCGTGCTGCTGGGGCCCTCGGGCTGCGGCAAGTCCACCCTGCTGAACTGCATCGCCGGGCTGGAGGAAATCACCTCGGGGAGCTTGCGCATCGGCGAGGCCGACATGGGCGATGTGCCGCCGCGCGACCGGGACATCGCCATGGTGTTCCAGTCCTATGCGCTCTACCCGACGATGACGGTGGGCGAAAACATCACCTTCGGTATGAAGGTGCGCGGTATTTCCAAGGCCGAGCAGGCCGAAGCGCTGGCCCGCGTTGCGGCCGTGCTGCAGATCGAACCGCTTCTGGAACGCAAGCCCAGCGAACTGTCCGGCGGGCAGCGCCAGCGGGTTGCCATGGGCCGCGCGCTGGTGCGCGATCCCAAGCTCTTCCTCTTTGACGAGCCGCTCTCCAACCTTGACGCCAAGCTGCGTGTGGAAATGCGCGCCGAGATCCGCCGCCTGCATGAAACGGTGAATGCCTCGGTTGTTTACGTGACGCACGACCAGATCGAAGCCATGACGCTCGCCACCAAGATCTGCGTGATGCACGCGGGCTACGTGCAGCAGTTCGGCACGCCGGACGAGATCTATTTCACCCCGGCCAACACCTTCGTAGCCCGCTTCATGGGCAACCCGCCGATGAACATCGTGCCCGCCACCTGCCGCCGCGAGGGGGCTGGCAGCCTGCTGTCCTTCGGCGACCACAGCCTTGCGATTGACGCCGCTCTGCCCGAAGGCCCGGTGCAATTCGGCTTCCGGCCTGAGGATGCCGAACTGCGCGAGGGCGCGAGCAGCTTCTCGGCCCCGCTCATCGTGGAGCGCATCGAGCGCACCGGCGGTGACACCTTCGCCGAGGCCAAGCTGGGCGAGACGACCGTCACCATCCGCCTGCCCGCCCGCGCCCGTGTGGCCGCTGGCGATGCGCTCAGCGTCACCCTGCCCGCCCATGCGCTGCATTTTTTCGAGGCCGATAGCGGCCAGCGGATCGAGATCGCGGGCTGACCGCCCGCGTCTTGGGGCCAGATTTTCCTATTCCCTTCCCTGACCTTGCGGCAGAGTGCGCCGCAGGGTGCCGCGCTTATGACGGCGCATCAGGGACAGGGAGACAGGTATGGGCCTGCTTGAAACGTTTTTCGGCGTCATCGGCGATCTGACATGGGGCTGGGCGCTGATTCCGCTTCTGGTTGTCTTCGGCGGCTTCATCACGATGCTCACCGGCTTCGTGCAGATCCGTTTCTTCAAGCGGATGTTCCGGGTGCTTTCAGGCAAGAACCAATCCGCCGACCCGGATGCGATTTCCGCGCGCGAGGCGCTGCTGATCAGCGTGGGCGGCCGCGTGGGCGGCGGCAATATCGCCGGTGTCGCTGTTGCAATCACCGTGGGCGGGCCCGGCGCGGTGTTCTGGATGTGGGCGATTGCGCTTGTCGGCATGGCCACGAGCCTCGTGGAATGCTCCCTTGCGCAGCTCTTCAAACAACGCCAACCGGACGGCACCTTCCGCGGCGGCCCGGCGCGCGCGATCCTGCACGGGCTTGGCATGCAGTACCGCTGGCTCGCCATCGTCTATGCCGTCTGCCTGATCGCCGCCTTCGGCGTTGGCTTTAACGCCTTTCAGGGCAACACCGTGGCCGGAGCAATGCAGGACAGCATGGGCGTGAGCCGCACCGTGACCGGCGCGCTACTTTCTGTGATCGCGGGCTTCATCGTCTTTGGCGGCATCCACCGGATCGCCAAGGTCGCCGATGTGGTGGTGCCCGTGATGGCGCTTGGCTACATCGCCATGGCGCTCCTGATCATCCTCTTCAACATCACCGCTGTGCCGGGCGTGCTGGTGGACATCGTCGCCAATGCCTTTGGCTTCCGCGAGGCAGTGGCGGGCGGCATGGGCGCGGCGCTCTCTCAAGGCTTGCAGCGCGGGCTGTTTTCCAACGAGGCGGGCCTTGGCTCCGCCCCCAACGTGGCGGCGACGGCGGATGTGCGCCACCCGATCAGCCAGGGCATCACGCAGAGCCTTTCTGTCTTCATCGACACGATCTTCATCTGCACCTGCACCGCGATGATCGTCCTGCTGGGCGGCATCTACCAGCCCGGCGCGGAAGCGATCGACGGCATCGCTCTGACCCAGCAATCGCTGGTGTTCCACCTCGGCACATGGGCGCAATACGCGCTTTCGCTCATGATCCTGCTCTTTGCCTTCTCCTCGATCATCTACAACTACTACCTCGGAGAGAACGCGCTCACCGTGATCACCGAAGCCCCCATCGCACGCAATATCTTGCGCGTGGTGATCATTGGCATCGTCTTCCTCGGCGCCACGGCCCCAGGGGCGACGGCGGTTTTCTTCTTCTCCGATCCGCTAATGGGGGTGCTTGCGGTGGTGAACCTCGTGGTGATCATGATGCTGCTGCCCACCTGCCTGCGGTTGCTCACCGATTTCCGCAGCCAGCTGGCCGCCGGGGTGGATCGCCCGGTGCTGCAGCCGGCGGATTACCCCGATCTCGACATCGACCGCACCGCCTGGACAGGCGAGATCCGCGAGGGCTGACACCGACCTACCTTTTCACGAACGGCCGCGCCCCGAAAGCGCGGCCATTTGTCATTTCCCCTGCTTGATTCGCGCTCTTCGTAGGGCTCACGCCACCCGCACAGCGTACTCGGAGCGGTGCGATTTGGACGATCTGGCCATTTAGTATATTATTTTGATACGTTCATTACATTAACTGTTGACCCACAGCTACCAATGCGCGCAATTATAGAGAAGACATCCGGCAGAGGGGCCGGATCGCGGGGCAGCGGGCCCGGCCCTTGGGCTGACTCGCGCGCAGAATTTTGGGGGAGGCCTTCGTGGCAACAGTAACGCTTTCACACCTGGGCAAGAGCTATGCCGGCAGCGATCTGCAGGCGCTGAGCAACCTGGATCTGGAGATCGAGGATGGCGAGTTTCTCGTGCTCGTCGGCCCGTCGGGCTGCGGCAAATCCACCGCGCTCAAGATCGTCGCGGGGCTGGAAGAGGCCAGCGAGGGCACCATCCGCATCGGCGATCAGGTGGTGAATGATTTCGCCTCGCGCGACCGCGACATCGCCATGGTGTTCCAGAGCTACGCGCTCTACCCCCACCTCTCCGTCTACGACAACATCGCCTTCCCGCTGCAGATCGCCAAAGCGCCGAAAGCCGAGATCGACCGCCGCGTCGCCGAGGTCGCCAAGATCCTGCAGCTTGAGCCCTACCTCAAGCGCAAGCCGGGGCGGCTTTCGGGCGGGCAGCGCCAGCGCGTCGCCATGGGGCGGGCGATCATCCGGCGGCCCTCTGTCTTCCTGATGGACGAGCCTCTCTCCAACCTCGATGCCAAGCTGCGGGTGCAGATGCGCTCCGAGATCGCCCAGATCCAGCGACGGCTGAACGTGACAACGATCTACGTAACCCACGATCAGGTGGAAGCCATGACGATGGGCGACCGTGTGGCGCTGATGCGCGATGGGGTGCTGCAGCAGGTCGGCGCGCCGGATGTGCTCTATCACCAGCCCGCCAACACCTTTGTGGCCAGTTTCATCGGCTCGCCCGCGATGAACCTCTTCCGCGCGCCGCTGGTGGCCGCCGAAGGCGGGCTTGCGCTGCAGATCGGCAGCCAGCGCCTTGCGGTGCCCGCAGAGGCCCTCGCCCGCTACCCGAAGGCCGAAAGCTTCGCGGGCCGCGAGGTGATCTTTGGCATCCGCCCGGAAGACATCGAGGACGCAAGCCTCGCCAAGGATCATCCGGCGGATCAATGCCTTGATGTGCCGCTGCGGCTGGTTGAATCGCTGGGCTCCGATCACATGGCCCATGTCGCCCTGCCGGTGGCCCCGGTGCGCGATGGCGAGGAGAACGAGGAAGGCCTCGATCACGTGAGTTTCGAAGCCGCAGGCGAGGCCGAGGCCAATTGCATCTGCCGCTTTGGCGCACGCTCCAAGGCCCACGCAGGCAGTGATGTGCGCGTCGCCGTCTCCTGCACCTACCTGCATTTCTTCGATCCAGTCACGGGCGAGGCGCTCTAGGCCCGGATCCTTAAGAAAAGACCCGGAGGCGGACAGGCCCGCCGGCTCCGGCCCGAAAGACCAAAAACCATACGATTTCAACACACGGAGGAGAGAATGAAATCGCTGCTTAAAACGGGCCTTCTGGCCTCGTCCCTTGCCCTGACAGCCGCCGGCGCGCTTGCCGGGGATGTGACACTCACGATGTGGCACAACCACCCGGAGTGGAAAGACCGCGCGCAGGCGATCCTGGACAAGTTCGAAGAAGCCAACCCCGGCATCAAGATCGAGCTGGAGGAAATCGCGGGCACCAACTACTCCGCCCGCCTGAACACCGCGCTGGCCGCCGGTGAAGCGCCCGATCTCTTCGGCCTGCCCGCCGGACCCGAGATCGACGCCGCCGCCGCTGCAGGCTACCTGACGGATCTGACCGGCGCGCTGGATTACTCCGGCCTCACCGATGCAGGCCGCGACGCGATCACCAACGGCGACAAGAACTACGCCGCCCCGATCATGGGCGCCTATACGGTGGGCCTCTATTACCACCGCAACATCTTTGAAGAGCAGGGCCTGACCCCGCCCTCCACGCAGTCCGAGTTCATGGAGGTCTGCGCCACCCTGAAAGAGCGCGGCATCACCCCGCTCGTCGTGCCCGCGCAGGACGGCATCGTGCCGAGCTTCCTCTACATGATGATGGCCTCCTCGGTGATGGGCGCGGAAGGCTACGAGCAGCTGCGCGCCGGTGAGCGCAAGTTCACCGACCCGGATCTGGTGGCCGCCGCCCAGTTCCTGCAGGACATCTACCCCTGCATGCAGGACGGCGCGCTCTCCACGCCCTACGTGGAAGGCAAGGCGCTCGCCGCCCTTGGTCAGGGCGCGATGATGCCCGGTGGCTCGGCCGATTACGCCGGCTATCAGGAGATCAACCCGGCCGTCGATCTGGGCGTGGTGCCCTTCCCCGCCGTTGAAGGCGGCACACCGGCCACGGTGACGGGGATGGAATATGTCTACGCCATCAACAGCCAGTCCGAGCACCCGGAAGAAGCCAAACAGTTCCTGCAGTGGATGATGGGCACCGAGGCCGCGCAGATGGTGGTGGACACGATCACGCTCTCCACCACGAAAGGCGTCGTGCCGTCCGAGAACCGCGTCATCAAGGAGATGATCGAGGCCGCGCTCTCCAACGACGTGCGCGTGTTCTACGAGCTGCCTGAGACCGGCGCTGTCTTCTCGGCCGCGCAGCAGAACGTCGGCGCGCTCTTCCTTGGCGAAATCACGCCTGAAGAGTTCGCCGCCCGCCTGCAAGAGGCCGTGCAGCCCTCCGGCAGCTGATCGCAAGCACAGCCACGGCGGCCTCCTAATAAGGGGCCGCTGTTTCCCTTTTCCCTGCCCGATTGCGCCCTGCGCGCAAGGAATAGCCAGATGTCGCACGCCGCCACCCCCCGCCCGCCAAAGCCACCCTCGGCCTTCGCCCGCACCTACGGACACCTCTGGTTCGTGCTGCCGGGCTTCCTGTTCTTCGCCGCCGTGATGCTGTTTCCGCTCGGCTTCGCCGTCGCCATCTCGCTCACCGACTGGACGGGGCTGGGCAATGAGTACAGCTTCATCGGCCTCGCCAATTACGTCGAGATCCTGATGCATGCGCCCTTCTGGCGCGCCGCCTGGCACAATGCGATCATCTTCGTGGTGATCCTCGTCTTCCAGCACACGGTGGGGCTCTACATCGCGGTGCTGCTGAACGAACGCCCGCGTTTCATGGAAGTCTACCGCACGGTGCTGTTCCTGCCGGTGATCATGTCGCTGGTGGCAACCGGCTTTGTCTGGACGCTGATGCTTTCCGCCAATATCGGCCTCATCAACCCGATGCTGAAGGCGATCGGGCTGGGCTTTCTGGCCGAGCAATGGCTCTCCAACCCTGCCACCGCGCTGCCCACGATCATCATGGTGATCGCGTGGAACAGCCTTGGCTGGTCGATCATCATTTACCTTTCGAGCCTGCAGAATGTGCCCGAAGAGCTGAAACAGGCCGCCGAGATGGACGGCGCGAACAGCCGTCAGGTGTTCTGGCGCGTGGTGTTTCCGCAGCTTTCGCCCGCCTTCACAGCCCTCACCGTGCTCACCTTCATCGGCACCTTCCGCACCTTTGACGTCGTCTACGTGCTGACCGGCCCCTTAGGCGCGCCAAACTTCGCGACAGACGTGCTGGGCACGCTGATCTACCGCACCGCCTTCGGCGGCTCCGCCTTCTCGTCGGCGGAAGTCCGCTTTGCCTTCGGCGTGGCGATCTCCATCCTCGTTCTGGTGGTGATGGCGGCGATCTGCTGGGGCCTCATCCGCATCCTGCGCAGCCGGGAGATCGAGCAATGACCTATACCGCAACCGCCACCTCCCGCCCTGCCGCCGCGCCGCTGACCCACAGCGCCGGACCGCTGAAGCGCTTCCTTGGCAAGGCCATGCGCACCTCGGTGCTGCTGATCGCCTGCGCCTGGGTGCTGGGGCCGTTGTTCTTCATGGTGATCGCCAGCTTCAAGACGGTGCCGGAGTTCTTCATGAACCCCTTCGGCATGCCGAAGAGCTGGGCCTTTGACAACTACGCCCGCGCCTGGACGGATGCCCATATCTCGATCACGCTGCCGAACACGATCATCGTCACATCCGTTTCGGTGATCTGCTCCACGGTGCTGGCCACGATGATCGCCTATGGCATCAGCCGCAAAGAGAAGAAATTCGCGCTGCCGCTCTATTCGCTCTTCGTGTCGGGCCTGCTGATCCCGGTGCATGCGATCATCCTGCCGCTGTTCATCCTGCTCAAGGCCCTTGGCTTCTTCGGCACGCTGCTGGCGCTGATCTTCCCCTATATCGCCATGGGCCTGCCGCTGGGCGTGCTGGTGCTGACGCCCATCGCCGCCGCCCTGCCGCGCGATCTGATCCATGCTGCCCGGATGGACGGCGCCACCGAATGGCAGATCTTTTGGCGCGTGGTGATGCCGCTGATGAAGCCGGGCCTCGTCTCGGTGGCGATCCTGAACGGGGTCTGGATGTGGAACGAGTTCTTCATCCCGCTGATCATCGCCTTCAAGCCCGAAGCCCAGACGATGCCCGTTGGGATCGTCAGTTTCATCGGGGCCTATTCCACCGAATGGGGC
Organism: Pseudoruegeria sp. SHC-113; assembly: GCF_025376885.1. Classification (NCBI taxonomy): domain Bacteria; kingdom Pseudomonadati; phylum Pseudomonadota; class Alphaproteobacteria; order Rhodobacterales; family Roseobacteraceae; genus Pseudoruegeria; species Pseudoruegeria sp. SHC-113. The sequence goes on along the minus strand of NZ_JAHUBR010000001.1, from coordinate 986,621 downwards.
TTGGTCTTTGCCTCGGTGGTGATCTCGACCCTGCCCGTCGTCGTAGCCTACCTGCTGATGACGCGGCAGTTCCAATCCGGCCTCACCGCCGGGGCGGTGAAGTAGGCCAGAAAGCGCGCCCTGCCACGGCTTAAGCGGTGGCGGGGCGCAGCAGGCCGGGGCCGGCCTCCGCAAGGCTCTGGATGCCGGTCAGCGCCATGGCCACGCGCATCTCGCCCTGCCATGTTTTCAGAAGCGCCGAAACAGCCGCCTCCCCGCCCGCGCCCATCGCCCAGGCCCAGGGCCGCCCAATGAGCACGCCTTTCGCCCCGAGCGAGACCGCCCGCAGCACGTCGAGCCCGCTGCGCACGCCGCCATCCATCAGAACCTCGCAAGCCTCGCCCACTTCGGCCACAACCTCGGGCAGCGCCTCGATTGAAGCAGCAACACCATCCAACTGCCGCCCGCCGTGGTTGGAGACAATCACGCCATCGGCCCCCGCTTCCACAGCGGCTTTCGCATCCTCGCCGTTCAACACGCCCTTGATCACGAGCCGCCCTTTCCACTGATCGCGCAGCCAGCGGATGTCCTCCCAGGTGACGGAGGCATCGAACTGACTCTCCACCCAGCCGCGATAGGCCTGCGGGTTGGTGGCGTTGGGCACATAGGTGGAGAGGTTGCCAAAGCCGTGCGGCTTGCCCTTGAGCGCCACGTCCCAGAGCCAGCGCGGATGGGCGGCGAAATCCACCGGCCCAGCGCGCAGGCGGGCCAGCCTCGAGGCCCCGCCCGCGATGCCGTTCCTCACATCGCGATAGCGCGCGCCCACCACAGCCAGATCCACCGTGAACAGCAGCGTGCGCACCCCAAGGCCCCAGGCGCGCTCCAACAGCTCCTGCACCACGGCGCGATCCCGCAGCATGTAGAGCTGGAACCAGAAGGGCACCTCGGACACCGCCGCGACCTCCTCCATCGAACAGATCGACACGGTGGAGAGCGTGAAAGGCACCCCGGCCGCATCGGCCGCGCGCTTGGCCTGCACCTCGCCGCGCTGTGCCAGCATCCCGGCCATGCCAACGGGCGCAAGGGCCACCGGCAGCGCCGCCGCCTGCCCGGCCAGCGCAGTGGCCATGTCGCAGGCCGAAACATCGCGCATCACCCGCTGGTGTAGCCCGATCCGGGCAAAACCGGCCTCATTGGCGGCCAGCGTGCGCTCGCCATAGGCCCCGCCATCGACATAGTCGAACAGGAAACGCGGCAGGCGGCGCTCGGCGCGGCGGCGGAAATCCTCGGTGGAGGCGGGGACGAAATCGAATGTCGGCATGGCGGCGGGCCTTTCCTGTTCCTGGTCGTTCTCAGAGCGTCTTGGCGAATTGCTCCAGAGCGGCGAGCCGCTCCACATCGCGCGCGCCGCCCTTGTCGGCAGAGGCTGCCATCAGCCCGTAGATGCGCAGGGAGGTCGAAACATCCCGAACGCGTGCGCGGGGCGTAAAGGCGGCCGCCCCACGGGCCAGCTCTTCGGCGCGGCGCTTTTCAAGCTCTTCCTCACTGACCTCCAGCCGCACACTGCGCGCGGGAATATCAAAGACGATCGGATCGCCATCCCGCACCAGCGCGATTGGCCCACCGGAGGCCGCTTCCGGCGAGACATGGCCCACCGACAGCCCCGAGGTGGCCCCGGAGAAGCGGCCATCGGTGATGAGTGCGGCCTTGTCGCCCAGTCCGCGCGCCTTGAGCATCCCGGTGGGGGTGAGCATCTCGCGCATGCCGGGCCCGCCGCGCGGGCCTTCGTAGCGGATCACCACCACATGGCCCTCGCCAACGGTGCCGTTCTGGATCTTCTCCAAAGCCTCTTCCATGCTTTCGGTTACGATGGCCGTGCCCCGGAACTGCATGATCTTCTCCGGCACGCCCGCGCTTTTCACCACGCAGGAGTCCGGCGCGAGATTGCCGCGCAGCACGGCCAGCCCGCCCTCCTTGGTGAAGGCGTGATCGGCATCGCGGATCACACCGGTCTCGCGGTTGCCGTCCGACTCGCCGAAGCGGCTGGACTGCGAGAAGGCCGCGATGGAGCGGATGCCGCCGGGGCCAGCGCTATAGAGGCGGCGGGCTTCAAGGTTTTCCGGGTTGCAGATGTCCCAGCGCGCGGCGAGTTCTCCGATGGAGCAGCCCTGCGCGGTCGGCTGATCCTTGTGCAGAAGCCCGGCGCGGTTCAGCTCTGCCACCACGCCCATCACACCGCCGGCGCGGTGCATGTCTTCGATGAAGACCTCCTCGGCAGTGGGCGAGACCTTGCACAGGCAGGGGGTTTCGCGGCTGATGCGGTCGAAATCGTCGATGGTGAAGGGCACGCCGCTTTCCTGCGCGATGGCGAGCAGATGCAGGATCGTGTTGGTGGAGCCGCCGATGGCCATGGAGACGCGCACGGCGTTCTCAAGCCCTTCGCGCGAGCAGATCGAGCGCGGCAGAACGCTTGTATCGCCTTCGCCGTAATGGGCCTTCGCCATCGCCACGATGCGGTGGGCGGCGTCCACGAAGAGCTGCTTGCGGTCGGTGTGGGTGGCGACGATGGTGCCGTTGCCCGGCAGCGCGATCCCAAGGCTCTCGGTCAGGCAGTTCATCGAGTTCGCCGTCCCCATCAGCGCGCAGGAGCCGCAGGTGGGGCAGGCATTTTCCTCGACGGTCTGGATCTCCTCGCGGGTGGCATCGGCGGCCCCGGCCACGTAGATCGTGTCGATCGCGTCGATGCGCTTGAGCTTGCCGCGATACTGCATCTGGCCGCTTTCCATCGGCCCGCCGGAGACGAAGATCGTCGGGATGTTCAGCCGGTTGGCGGCCATCAGCATCGCCGGGGTGATCTTGTCGCAATTGCTCAGGCAGATCAGCGCGTCGATGGCATGGGCGTTGGCCATGTATTCCACTGCGTCCGCGATCAGCTCGCGGGAGGGCAGCGAATACATCATGCCCTCGTGGCCCATGGCGATGCCGTCATCCACGGCGATGGTGTTGAACTCCTTGGCCACACCACCGGCGGCCTTGATCTCTTTCGCGACAAGCCGCCCCAGCGGCTGCAGGTGCACATGGCCCGGCACCATCTCGGTGAAGCTGTTGGCGATGCCGATGATCGGCTTGCCGAAATCGCCCTCGCCGGTGCCCGTGGCCCGCCAGAGCGCGCGCACACCGGTATTGATGTCACCCTGGGTGACCTTGTCAGAACGCAGTTTCATAGGTTGGTCCTTTGTCAGGCAGCGGCGGTTTCGGGATCGAGTACGCGGGCGCGCAGCTCGGCGCGGCGCTTGGCCGCCGCCTCCGCGTGGCGCGCGCGCACATGTCCGTAGCCGCGGATGTGTTCGGGCAGATCGAGAAGCTCGCTCAGGGTCTCGGCAGAGGCAGGCGACCAATGGCTGAGCGCGAAGGCGATGTCGTCCTCATAGAGCGCCAGCAGGTCGCGCCCCAGCCGGGCCTCCTCGCTGTTGCGGAACGGATCAAACCGGGTGCCGCGCAAGCGGCGCAGACGGTTCAGCAAGGCAAACGCCCGCAGCGCGGTGCGCCCCTTCACGGCGCCTTTCACCGGATTGCCCGTCTTGGGATCAGTGCCGCCGAAGGGCCATGCGCCGAAGTAGAAAGTCAGCTCCTTCTCGCCGTCGAAAGCCGCATCCAGTTCGGCGCGGAACGCAGGCCTTGTGTAGAGCCGCGCAACCTCCCATTCGTCCTTCACGGCCATCAGCTTATAGTAGCCCTTGGCCACGGCGCGGATGGCGGCTTCGGGAAGCCCCGCCGCCTGCACCTTGTCGAGCATGGCGGTGTAGCGGGCGGCGAAGGCGGCATCCTGATAAGCGGTCAGATCGACGGTGCGGCGCTGGATGAGATCGGCCAACGGCACTTCGCGGTGCGCGGCCAGATCCACTGGCGCGCCCTTGCCCATGAGGGCCGCAGCGGCCTCGGGCTCAGCCTGCGCGATGCGGCCCAGATCGAAGGCTTTCAGGTTCGCCGCCACGGCCACGCCGTTCAGTTCGATCGCACGGTGGATGGCGGCCAGCGAGAGCGGGATGCCCCCCTGCTGCCAGGCCGCGCCCATCAGCACCATATTGGCAAAGACACGATCGCCCATCACCGCCTCGGCCAGCGCCTGCGCGTCCATCGCCTGCGCGCGGGTGCCCAGCAGGCGGGTGAGGCGTTCGACCTGCTCGGCCCCGTTCAGCTGCCAGTCCGGGTTGGCCGAGAAGGCCGAGGTCGGCACAACCGTCGTGTCCGTCACCGCCACGGCCGCGCCGACGTTCAGGCGCGAGAGCGCCTCGTCACCCGCCGCCACCACCAGATCGCAGCCGATCAGCGCGTCGGCCTCGCCCATGGCGATGCGGGTTGCGCGCATCTGCGCCGGGCTGGCGGCGATCTTGATGTGGCTGTGCACCGCGCCGTATTTCTGTGCGAGCCCGGTGATGTCGAGGTTGGAGGAGTAATAGCCATCGGCATGGGCGGCCACGGCCAGCGTCTGGCCCACCGTCACCACGCCAGCGCCGCCGATGCCCGAGACGAGGATGGACCACGAGCCCTCGACCACCGGGATCGCAGGGCTGGGCAGGTGGCTTGCGTCCACCGCCTTGCCGCCGGTTTGCGCCTTGCGCGGGGTCGCGCCTCTGACGGTCACGAAGGAGGGGCAGAAGCCCTCCACGCAGGAGAAATCCTTGTTGCAGGAGGATTGGTTGATCTGGCGCTTTCGGCCGTATTCGGTTTCCAGCGGTTCGATGGCCATGCAGGCCGAGACAGTGGAGCAATCGCCGCAGCCTTCGCAAACGGCGGGGTTGATGAAGGCGCGCTTGTCGGGATCGGCCCATTTGCCGCGCTTTCGCAGGCGGCGGCGCTCGGTGGCGCAGGGTTGATCGTAGATCAGCACGCTCACGCCGGGAAAGCCACGCAGATCCCGCTGCACGCTCTCAAGTTCGCCGCGTTCATGCAGCGTGACGCCGGTGCCCAGATCCTTGCCGGTGTAGTTCTCCGGCTCATCGGCCACTAGTGCGATGCGCTCCACCCCTTCGGCGCGCAGCTGGGCCACCATGCTTTCCGGCGAGACCTCGCCATCATGCCCCTGCCCGCCCGTCATGGAGACAAAGCCGTTGTGCAGGAGCTTGTAGGTGATCGGTGCCTTCGCGGCCACGGCGGCGCGGATCGCCAGCAGGCCGGAGTGGAAATAGGTGCCATCGCCCATATTGGCGAAGACATGTTCTTCCCGGGTGAAGGGGAACTGCCCCAGCCACATCACGCCCTCGCCGCCCATGTGGCTGACGGAGTTCGTCTGCACCGGATTGCGTAGCATCGCCATCGTGTGGCAGCCGATGCCCGCCAGCGCGCGGCTGCCCTCGATCACCTGCGTGGAGCGCCCATGGGGGCAGCCCGCGCAGAAGGAGGGCGGCCGGATCACGCCCCCTGCCCCCAGCTGCGGCGGCTCGCCGGACTGGTTGGGCAGCGCGATGTTGCTTGCGGGATCGGCCTCGCCCGCAGCCCGCGCGATCACGCGGGTGATCAGGTTCGGATCGATCTCGCCGTAGGCCGGGAAGGCCGTGTCTGCCCCCGCCGCGCTATAGGCGCTGCCCGCGAAAGCCTTGCCAATGATGCGCGGCGCGGCGTCAGAGCCATAGAGCGCGGCGCGGATCTGATCCTCCAGCAGCGGGCGCTTTTCCTCCACGACGATGAGCGTATCGAGCCCCCGGGCGAAGGCGCGCATGGCGTCCGGGTCCAGCGGCCAGACCATGCCGACCTTCATCAGCTTCACCTCGGTCGCGCCGATGCGCCCGTCCGCATAGCTCATGCCCGCCAGCGCCTGGTTGAGATCCTGCCAGGCCTTGCCGGCGGCGACGATGCCGATCTTCGCTTTCGCCGCGCCGCTGACCTGATTGAGCCCGTTGGCCCGCGCATAGGCCATGACCTTCTTGAGCTTCACGTCCCACAGGATGCGCTCCTGCTCCAGCATCGGCACGAAAGGCTTGATCCCGGTGTCCACGCCGGTGTCCTCAGGCATGGTGATCGCCGGGCTCTCGGGGCCGACATGGACAGAGCCGCCGCCCTCCACCACATCCGTCACGAGCTTCAGCCCCGTGAGCGTGCCGGAATAGCGGCTCATGGCGATGCCGTGCAGGCCGAAATCCAGCACGTCCTGCGCGTTGGCCGGGGCCAGCAGCGGCATGCCGAGCGAGGCGAAGTTGAGATCGGAGTAGCAGGCCAGCGTCGAGGATTTCGCGCCGTGGTCATCGCCCACCAGCAGGAGCGTGCCGCCCTTCGGGTTGGTGCCCGCAAGGTTGGCGTGGCGCAGCGGATCCATCGAGCGGTCCATCCCCGGCGCCTTGCCGTACCAGATGGAGAACACCCCCTCCACCGTCGCGCCGGGAAACAGCCCCACCTGCTGCGCGCCCCACGTGGCGGTGGCGGCGAGATCCTCGTTCACGCCGGGCTGGAACACCACATTGTGCTCCTTCAACGCTGCGGCGGCCTGTTGCAGCGTCATGTCGTAGGTGCCAACGGGCGATCCGCGGTAGCCCGAGATATAGCCGCCGGTGTTCATCCCGGCCGCGCGGTCGCGGCGGATCTGCTGGATCGGCAAGCGCACGAGCGCCTGCATGCCTGTCATATAGACCCAGCCTTCCTGCTGGTTGAGGCGATCCTCTAGGGTCATGTCGAGGCGTTTGACGGGGGCGTTCATCGCTGTCTCCTTCTGTCGCAGAGCCGCTCAGCCGAGCAGGCCGGAGGTGGCAAGCGGGCGCAGGTAGCGCGTGGTTTTCATCTCGGGCGTCGTGGAGAAGTAACAGATCACGAAATCCCGCTCAGGCGAAGCATAGAGGCCCTGATCCATAAAACCGCCCTTGTAGAGATCGCCATCGGGCCAGATGCAATCCCACTGACGGGCGTTGCCGAGCATGGTGTCATCGCCCAGCCGCTCGGTGAAGACGGGGCCATCGTAGCCCGCCTGAAAGAACGCCTTGCCACGTGCCACGGCGCGGATGCGGGCGAGCGTGTCCGCGCTCACCACCAGCTGCGCCGCGACCTTGTTCCAGCTGGGCGTGTAAAGCATCGCGAAGCGGGCCATGTCGCGCAGGGTGCTTGAGACGACTCCATGGGCCAGCGGGGTTCCATCGGGGGTGAGGTGCATCTGCAAAGGGCCTTCGGTGCGCAGATGCGCCCAGACCTGCTGGCGGAACAGCTCGGCCCAGGGCAGGCCGCTCACCGCTTCGGCCAGAAGCACCAGAACCTGCGTGCAGGGCGAGCCGTATTCAAACTTCCGCCCCGGCTCGGAAACCTTGCGGCTGGATTGCAGCACCTCCAGCAGGCTCTCCACACGGCCCTCATAGGGCATGTTGAACTCCGCCAGAAAGGCGCGGATGGCGTTGGAGCGGGGGTCAGACCGGGTGGCCTCGTTCTCCTCGCAGTCCATGCCCGGAGTCATGTCCAGCACGTCGATCACCCGCACTTCGGCCCAGTCGGTTTCGCGCAGGGCGGCGATGTGCTGGCCCAGCGTGTCCTGCTCCGAAAGCTGGCCCGCCTCGATGAGGTGCTCGATCATCAGCCCCGCCATTGGTTTGGCGCAGGAGGCCCAGAGGTGCGGCTGATCGGGGCGCAGATCGGGGTATTCCTCGCAGACGATCTGACCCTTGTGCACCACGAGAAAGCCGCGCGCGCCGCTTTCGGGGTGGGCGAGGAAGTCGCGCAAAGACAGGTGGCCCAGCGCGGTGTCGGCCTGCACGTCCAGCAACGCATCATTCTTCGCCACGGGAAGCGGCGCGGCGGCCTGCGCGCTGGGGATCACCGCCGTGGGCATCACCTCGGCGATATGGGTGCACCACCAATGGGCCACGTCCCCGCATTCCAAGAGCTTGGGCACGCTCACCTGCGAGCGCAGCCGGGCCGTGTCTTGGGCGGAGGGGGTTTTGAGATGCGCCTGCATGGCGAGGCTCCTTGAAACGGGGAAACGGGGCGAAGGGTTACAGAAGGGCAAGCGAAAGCCAGGGCACGAGGGCGATGATCGCAAGGCCGACGATCATCAGCGCGATATAGGGCAGCACCGCCATGACGAGATCGGAGAATTTCTCCCGGAATGTGATCATGGCCACCATCAGGTTCATGCCCACAGGCGGGGTGAGGTAGCCGATTTCGAGGTTCACGATCATGATGATCCCGAAATGGATCGGATCGAACCCGTAGGAGGCGGCCACCGGCATTAGGATCGGCGCAAGGATCAGGATCGCCTCGTTCGTCGTCATGAAGGCGCCAACCGCCAGCAGCAGCAGGTTGACGAGGATCAGGAAGGCCCAAGGGTTGTCGATATAGCCCTGCGTCAGCTCCACCATCTGCGCCGGGACGCGGTACTCCGTGAGAATCAGGTTCAGCGACAGCGCCACCGCGATCAACGGAAACAGCGCGCCGCCGAGTTTGGCGGTTTCCGTCACCACGTCGAAATAGCCGCGCAAATTCATCTCGCGATGCACAAAGAATTCGATCAGCAGCGCATAGACAAGCGCCACGGCCGCGCTTTCGGTGGGCGAATAGAAGCCCGAGTAGATACCGCCCAGCAGGATCACCGGGAAGAAGGCCGCCCAGATGCCACTTTTCAGCGCGGCGCGCAGTTCGGCCCAATCCATCTTCTGCGCCGGCTGGTGGCGGTTGGCCCAGATGCCGTAAAGGATCATCAGCACGATCAGCAGAAGCCCCGGCAGAAGCCCGGCGAGGAAAAGATCCACCACGGAGGTTTCGGTGACGAGCCCGTAAAGGATCAGCGGGATTGAGGGCGGGATGATGATGCCCAGCGTGCCCCCGGCCACCACCGAGCCCAGCGCATAGCGCTTGGTATAGCCGGCTTCCTGCATAGCCGGATAAAGCACCGAGCCCACGGCGATCATCGTCACGATGGAGGAGCCGGAGATCGCGGCGAACACCGCGCAGGAGACAATCGTCGCCACGCCCAGCCCGCCCCGTGTTGGTGCGGTGAGCGCCCGGATGATGCGCACCAGCCGCTTGGCGGAGCTGCCCTTGCTCATCACCGCCCCGCAGAGCAGGAACAGCGGCACCGAGAGGATCAGCTCCTTGTTGAGCGAGGTCCACATGTCCTCGACGATGTAATCAAGGTAGCCATGCCCCCAGACGAGATGCACATAGCCGATGGCGGCGATCAGCAGGATGGTGAGCGGCTGGCGCAGGATCAGCAACACCAGCACGAGAAGGCACAGGCCGAGCGCGCTCATTCCGGGATCTCCTCAAGCTGGGGGGCAACGCCCGGCCAGATGGCGAAGGCGAGGTAGCGCAGGGCAGCCGAGGCAAAGCCGATGGGCATGAAGGACTGGATGATCCACGCCGGCCAGTCGAGGCCGGGGATCACCGTGCCGATCTCCCGCGAGGAGGCGACAAAGACGATGGCGTAATAGGTGACAGCCCCAAGAAAGGCCGCGCTCACGAGGTTACCGAGGCGCGTGACCGCGGCCTCCCAGGCGGCTGGCACCCAGCCGAAGGCCACGCGCGGCACGATCTGTGTGCCGGTGGCCACGCTCACGCCAAGGCCCGCGAAGGCCCCGATCACAAGCAGGTGCAGCGAGATCTTGCGCGCGCCATAGACGCCGGTAGCGCCCATCTCGATGCCCAGAAAATCCGCCAGCGGGCCGATCAGCTCGCGCCCGGCGACATCGGCGAAGATCAGCGCCCCGATACCGGTGAAGGCCAGCACCGCCACCCAGCGCTCCACCATCTGCCAGCGGGCCAGAAAGCGCTGCACCGCAGGCGGGGCGGCGTGGCTGGAAGGGGATTGGGAAGAGGCGTTCATGCGCGGCTCGCGGGTTGGCTTGCTGTCGGGCGAAAGAAATAGGTGCCGGGCGCGCGAGGGCAGAGATGAGCGCGCGCCCGGCTGTGCAGCCTAGCTGCCGCAGGCGGCCTTGCCGTCTTGCACAAGTTTGAGGATCGCAGCGCCATCGTCGCCGTAATCCGCAGCCATCGCCTCCCAGAACGGGGGGAGCTTTTCACGGAAGCCTTCAATCTGCTCCGGCGTCAGATCCACAATCTGGCCGCCGCTCTTGGTGTGCAGGCCGCGCAGCACGTCCTCGAAGGCAAAGATCTCGGCCATCACATCGGCGGAGTTGAATTGCGCAAAGGCGCGCTTCACCGCCTCCTGATCCTCGGCGCTCAGGCGGTCCAGCACGCGCTGGCTCATGGCCCACATCGCCGGGCCGGTGGAGTAGTTGTACTCGTTGACGATCGGATAAACCTTGTTCAGCCCGGACGGCACGAAGAAGGTGTAGACGGTCGGGTAGAGATCGATCAGGCCGGTGGAGGCAGCCGAGGCGGCCTCGCCGGGGCTGATCGGCACGGGGTTCGCGCCCATGGCCTTCCAGTATTCGGTGTTGATGCGGTTCACCGAGATGCCAACCTTCAGCCCGCGCAGATCTTCCACGCTGGTCAGCGCGCGGTCCGACATCAGGTAACCATTGCCGACCTCGGCCCAGGCGCCGAAGTAGACGCCCTTCTCCCCGAGGCGGGCGCGGATCTCGTCGGTCAGGTGGTTGTCCTGCACGCAGGCGCGCTGATCGTTGCTGTCGTAGATCCCGTAGAGCTGCATCAGGCCGATTTCCGGCGCCTGCTGGGCGCCCGCGTTCACGGTGAAGAGCCCCATCTCGATGCGGCCCCGCGCCAGCTGGGCGAGCGTGTCGTTCTCGGTGCCAAGCTGGGAATTGAAGTAAGGCTCGATGCGCAGGCGGCCTTCGCTTTCGGCAGCCACGGCTTCTGCCAGCCGCATCACCTGCGCGCCCCAAGGGGTTTTCTCAGGCGCGGCGGTGGCCAGTTTCAGCACCGTCTCCGAAAAGGCCGGCGCGGCAAATCCAGCAGCCAAGGCCGCAACTGTGGCAGCGGTTTTAAAGATTTTCATGGTCTGTCTCTCTCCCTGTCCCCGCGCGGCGGAGCTCCTTCTGGCAGGGAAGGGTTAGCCAGAGCAAATCATTCAGTCCAGTTTACTTTTTGAAGGTTATCATTCATGGTTTTAATAATATTTCAGACAACGTCGCACCATGCTCAACATCTCCCAGCTCCACCACCTACAACTTCTGGCTGAAACCGGCAGCTTCGCGCTGGCCGCCGAACAGGCGAACATAACGCAGCCCGCTTTGTCCAACTCGATCAAGGCCTTGGAGACACGCGTCGGGTTGCAGCTCGTGGAGCGCAGCAAGCGCCCGGTGCGGCTTACCCCTATGGGTGAAACGCTGCTGGAGCGGATCGGCAAGCTGCTGTTTGAGGCCCGCAACCTTGAGCAAGAGATCAACAACTTGGCCAGCGGTGAGTCGGGCACCCTGCGAGTCGGCATGACGGCGGTGTTCTCCACCAGCCTCGGCGGCCCCATCGTGGCTGAATTTCACAATGCACACCCGGGGATCGCGCTGGACGTAAGGGTCGCGGAAACAACCCAGCTCGTGCCGATGCTCGAAAAGGAAGAGATCGACCTGCTGATCGGCGACACGCGCGATCTTCCGCCCTCAGATGCCCGCCTGCAGCGGCTGGACCTCCCCGCACAGGCCGGTGGCGCATTCTGCCGCCCCGGCCACCCGATGCTCTCGCTCTTAAAACCCCGCATCGAGGATCTGGCCAGCTACCACTTCGCAACGACCCACCTGCCCGCCGATGTGATCTCCGATTTCACCGCCCGCCTTGCGCCAGCGCCCGACGGGCGGGCGCGGATCGCCGTGAACTCCCACAACATCGCCCTGCTGCGCGACGCGGTGGCCGAGAGCGATCTGATCCTGCTCACCACGCGCGGCTGCGTGCGCAACATGCTGGCGCTGGGGCTTTTGGCCGAAATCCCGGTGGATCTGGGCATCGACGGCACATGGGCGATGATGCGGCTCGCCAACCGCGTGGGCCACCCGGCCCTGCCGGTGCTCTGGCGCAAGGTGCAGGAAGTCGCCCAGCGCGAAAGGGACAAACGGCTCACGCCCTACGCGGCGAACGTCATGGCCGGGCGCGGGTAGACCGGCGCGAGGCTGATCTGGTTGCCGCCTACATCAAGAAAGGCAAATGAGCCGGGCCACGTTGTTCAGGGGCGGGCGGGCCAGATGCGCGAGATCGCAGCGCAGACGGCCTCGATCCGCGGATCGCCGCGCCGGGCTTCAAGCGACAGGAAACTGAGCGAGGTTTCGATCTCCACCTGATCGGCGATGGCCAGCCCGTTGGCCTGCCGCTGGTAGAGCGCCAGTGAATCCCGACACAGGCTTAAGCCCACACCCGATTGCACCATGGCGAGCATCGAAAGCTCCTGATCCACCGTGGCCACGATCTTCGGGGCCTGCCCGTGCCGCGCGAAGATTGGTGTCAGCAGCCGGTTGTGTACCGACGCCGGTGGCGTGCCGATCCAGGGCAGCTGCATGAGCGCGGGCCAGTCCTTGCCCCGCACGCGCTCTTCCCAGCCAGGCGGCGCCACGATGTAGTAGGAGAACCGCGTCAGCTGATGGACGCGCAGTTTTTGTGCGACGGGTTCGAAAGGGTGATAGTGGCGGAGGGGACGGAATACCGAAAATCCCGTCTCAACGTAGCCACCAGTGGCCGATGACAAATCGAGGAATCGAGGCGGGTGTTGTCTGATACTCGCGAACTCTCCGAAGGTTTGGTCCGCATGTGCAATTCGCGCAAACTTCTGACTTTACTCGTTTTTCCATTCACGCCTTGGTTTGCGAGCAACAAAACCGAGTTGTGCGAAAGGAGTAACACATGCAACCGACTTGCTTGAACCAGAAGGAATTGGCGGCGCGTTGGAGGATCAGTCATCGAACGCTTGAGCGCTGGCGGTGGGCCTGCGAAGGTCCAGTGTACATGAAAATCGGCGGACGCGTGGTGTATCGGCTGGAAGACATCCTGGCATTCGAACGCGCCATGCTTCTGGGCAAGACACGAGACCAGGTCGCGGAACTTGACTTCGCAGGATGACTGCGTTTGCCCTCTGGCTGCCCGCCTCCCCCGGCTCGGAGACCCCACAAACCGGGGGAGGTCAATTCGAGCACGCTGATATGGTCATTCGCGATTTCGGGCGATCACATCGGAAACGGTCAACGGCTTGTATTCCTCCTCGGGAGCAGAAAACGCACGACCAAGTTCTGCTTTCAGGCGGTCGATTGAGTCGCGATTGGCGTTTCCCGACTCACTCCGGCCGGTTTCATCTTCACCTGATCCGCTCTGGTGGGAGCCATTTGACCCTATGCTTTCCCCGTTCTGCTTGTTGGACACGAAATCTTTCCTTCTGTGGCTGACGCGCAGAGTAGCCAAAAAAACGGCTTGATGGCATAGGCTTACGTGAACCGACAGGCTGCCGCCAATTTCATCTCGATACGCGATTTGCGATTGCCTGCGCTCAACCACTCCGCTAGCATCCCCTCAAGCACAGAAAATGTGCGCGCATAGTTACCATGCGCATCGGCCAAGCCGGGAGAGTGATGTGGAAGACAGCAAGGCGGAGCTTCGCTGGGGCGTCGAGCAACGGCTCGAGTTCATCGAGTTCCGCCTGTTTTGGGAGGGGCGCGTGAACCGCAGCGACCTGATGGATCAGTTCGGAGTTTCGGTGAACCAGGCGTCGGCCGACCTGAATCGCTACATCGGCCTGGCGCCCGACAACATGGTCTATGACAAGAGCGCCCGGACCTATGTCCGCACGCCAGACTTCAAGGCCCATTTCAGCGAACCCGACGCCAGCAAGTATCTGGCCCAGCTGCGTTCGGTCGCCGATGGCATCCTTGACCGTGACGACGCCTGGATCACGGAGCTTCCGCCGTTTGCATCCGCACCGACGCCGGTGCGTGGCGTCAATCCTGCAACGCTCCGATCAGTCGTTGGCGCCATTCGCCGGTCGGAAGCGATCGAGGTAAAATACCAAAGTCTGTCCCGCCCCGAGCCGAGCTGGCGCTGGATCGCGCCCCACGCCATCGCCTTCGACGGGTTCCGCTGGCACGCCCGGGCGTATTGCCTGACTGACGAATGCTTCAAGGACTTCCTGCTTTCACGAATTCTCGACATCCGCGGATCAAGGGAGAGCGATACATCGGCCGACGAAGATTGCGACTGGCATTGTGAGGTTACTCTGGAAGTTGGGCCCCACCCCGAGCTCTCAGAAACACAGGCGAAGGTCATCGCTCTCGACTACGGCATGCGCGGCGGAAAGGCCAAGATAAAGGTCCGACGCGCATTGCTCTACTACGCTTTAAAGCGCCTCGGTCTCGACACTGATCCGAGCGCACGTACACCTCAAAACCAACAAATCATCTTGATAAATCGTGGCGATGTAATGGCAGCCATACCCAGCAGTCAGAAAAGCGGCAGCCGACTAAGCACGGCACGGCGGATTGGCGCCAAGAAATGAGAACAGTGAGGATAGGGGGCTTTGGCGGATGACGAACTCGGAAAACAATACCAATGGACTGTTGTCCCTCTATGACAGTTGCACCCCGCGTGCGGATATTATCAAGGGGACTTTCAACCCAGAGCTTTTCACTGCGAGCCTGAACCAGGTGATGGATAGCTATGCAGGTCAAAGTGTTGCGGAGACCCCCTACACTGATGCCTCTGTCTTCTTCGGAGAGGCGACATACCCCACGAGCGGGATGCGCGACCTATTGTCCACCGTCTTCCTGAGGGTCGCTGGAGACACCACGGCGAGCGCGATCACCCGTCTTGAGACCGGGTTTGGTGGTGGGAAGACCCACTCCCTGATCGGGCTGGTCCACTGCGCCAAATGTGGAACGGAGATTCGCGAGCTCGTTGACCCCCTCTTTCCGGGCCTGCCGCTGCCTGCGCCGGGCGCCGTGGACGTCGTAGCGATCGCGGGAGACGTTCTCTCTGTGAATAAGCCGTCCGGTGCCGCGCTCATCCCCCATACCCTCTGGGGCGAGCTTGCAATGCAGGTGGGAGGTGAGACGCTCTACAGGGAATTAGAAGGGGACGCCACCTCGGTTGCAGCGCCCGGCAAGGACTTCTTCAAACGGGTACTCGACGGGCGTAAGGTGATTATCCTTATCGACGAGCTTGCACAGTATGTCGCGCGGTTCGAGGCAGCGCATCCGGGAAAGGGCGCAACACAAGTGGCTGCCTTCCTCATGTCCTTGTCGACCTTCGCCCGGTCCGCATCCGGCATCGCGGTCGTGATCTCCCTTGCCAGCTCATCGGACGCTTTCGCCCGCCAAAGCGAGAGCCTTGGAACCGAACTTACTCGGATCACAGGGTCCGAGGTCGCCCCGGAGGAGGCTGCGCAACGGGCCGCGCGCGCCGTCGGCGAGACCGAGAGCGTCGTTGCGCGTGATGCGCTACCAATTAAGCCAGTCCCACAGAGCGAGCTCGCCCGGGTTCTCGCCCGCCGACTGTTTTCGCACATCGATCCCGAAGCAGCAGAAAGGGCCGCGGAGGCTTATGCCGCTCTTTACGCCAGCTCACCGGCCGACCTGCCTTCAGAGGCGAAACAGACCGACTATGCGGACCGGATCCGGGCTAGCTACCCCTTCCACCCGACTTTCCTGCGGTTCCTGAACGAAAAGCTCGCTTCGATCGAAACGTTTCAGGGAACTCGCGGGGTTCTGCGGGTTATGACGCTGGCGATCAGGCTCCTCTGGCAGAAGCGGCCGTACGCCCCAATGATCCATGTGGGGCATCTCGACTTCTCGGACCGGCTGATGGCGGACGAGATCGTGGGAAGTCGTCTCAAGGCGGGCGATATGCAGATCGTCCTCAACACCGACGTCGGGGGGCCTCAGTCAGATGCGCTCGCCTCGAACCGGAGCCGAGCTCAGATGCGCGACGCCGCCAACCCGCTCCCGTCTGGGGTTCCATACCACGAGATGACTTGGCGCGTCGTTCTGGTGAACAGCCTGGTTGGCCGCGCCGGTGGGGTGTCCAACAACCTGTTTGGGATCAACGAGGCAGACGCCCTCCTCTCCGTACTGATGCCGGGGCTGCCCGCAACCGCTGTGAAGACCGCCCTCGAGGCAATTCAGAAGCACGCCTATTATCTGCGAGAGGATGGGGGAAAGTTCTTTGCGAACACCGACCCGACCATCAACCGGGCCCTCAGCGACATCCGTGAGGGGGTGAAACGGGATGACGCTTTGCGGCTTATCCTCGAGGCGTCTCGGAAGGTGATCACTAACCAGAACGGAATCTTCGAGGTTCGAGAAGACGTGACCGCCCCACAAGACATGGCTGAGTCCCCCCGTCGCCCCTCGATCGGGATCGTTCGGGTCGACGCCCCGCGCATAGTCGTCGACGATTTCATTCAAACGGTGGGGAACGGACAGCCGAGGATATCTCAGAACCATGTGGCGCTTCTGATCCCCAACACTGTTCCGACAGACCGGGACAGTGATGGGATGTTCGGCGACCAGCGGGCGCAACAGAGCCTAGACAGGCTCCTTGAGCTGGCGCGAGATGTCCGGGCTATGGAGAAGCTCGCCGCCGACCCCGGCGCCTATGGACTCACTCTCCGGCAACTTGATGACGATTTCCAAGGCCGCCGAGCGCGGGCCCGGAACGACCTAAACGTTGCGGTAAGCAAGAGCTACACCCGGCTTGTATATCCGGGGTCCGACGGCATCGCGATCCGAGAGATTCGGGTTGCTGGCGGTGAAGGGGGTGCCCCGGTTGCCGAGCAGGTCAAGGAGATCTTACGCAAGGACGGAGAGGTAATCGAGACGGATCGGGCAGCCACCATGGAGATCGTTCGTGGCCTCTCGCAGCTCTTCTTCGGCCTTGGCGGGGATACACCAACCGTCAACGGGATCCGGGACGCGTTCGCGCAGCAACGGCGCTGGCCAATTCTAGAAAACCCAAGCGTCTTGAACCGCGTAATCTCCGCAGGTGTAGAGCGAGGTGTCTGGTGCTTGTTCCGCTTCACCGACGCCAAGAGCGATCGGCCTGACGAGATTTACGACGCGCAAAACCAGGTCCCGCTGAACGTCGATCTCTCTGCCGATGGGTGGTCTATCATTCAGGTGGCGAAGGCCCGAGCCCGCGGCTGGATCAAGGGTGAGAAGCCGTCCGAAGACAAGATCAGGGAATGGGCAGCAGAGGTGGCGCGGCTTGCCACTGAAACCCGCGTCTCCGACATCGTAGAGAAGGTCAAAGAGAAATCTGAGGCCGTGACAGACGCGGACGTCCTGAACGTTATCCCCAAGGTGATCGCGCAGGACCGATACCTCATTCACGATGGCGAGCCGGCGCAGCAAGAAAAGCCAAACGGCTTTCGTGAAGGTGTCGAAGCGACCATCCGTCCCCCGCGCCCCGATGATGTGCTGATTGTCCGGGCTGAAGCTGCGAGGCGCGGCTGGCTCGCGAGCGCGCCCCAGACCCTTCTGATCGAAGAAGAAGGAGACGCACCGAGGGTTCTTCTGCCTTTGGTCAAGCGTCTCGGTCGTGTGGGCGCCAATGGCACTAAATCGACAGTGGATGACCTCAGGGTCCAGGCCCTCAAGGTACCCGGAGGAGCATCGATCGACCTCAAGATTTCAGGCGCAACACCAGAAAGCCTGAAAGCACTGGATGAATTGTTCGAAACCGTGATGACCGTTGGCCGGGTCGATGCCGACACATTTGCGTCGATCGAAATTGAACATCCGGATGATGAGTGCGCCTTGGTGGCAGAGCTCAAGAAAGGCGCTGAATGATGGCCAAGAAAGGGCGTCCGCACAGACATGCGGAACTCTACAAGGCGCTGCACGAGGGGCACCTCTCTGCGGCGCCCTTCGCGTTGCGGATCACGCGTCACAACGACGTTCCTCCGCCTGTCCTCGTGATCAAGGAACGGCGGGCCCGTGACGGGGATGAGGGGGATGCGCGGACCGGACATCTTCAGGACCGCGGCCGACTGCATGGGGACAGCCTCCGCCGCCTCCTGCCGGTCGTCCGAGCGATCGCGTCCCGGGCCCGAAACGAAAATGACGTTCCGCTAGAGGTCGACGCCTTCCTGTCCGAGGAAGGGATGCGCACACATAGGACCCTGGTTCTCGATGAAGAGGCCGGCGCGAAGCTCGGGATCATCTTCAAGCTTCAAGAGCGCCTGAGCGACCTTGATCGGTCGGAACTGCTGTCACGGCGCGTCGCCACCTTTTCGCGGGAGGAGGCCGTCTACTGGTTCTCCCGGATCACGCATTATGGGCCGGTCGCCAACCGGTGGGCCGTATCCGGACTTCGGGTGATGCTGTGTGGGCAGGGGAAGGGACCTGACACTGAGGTCGACACCATGCTCACCAAGCTGCGCGCGCGCCAATGAAGAAGAAAGAAGGAATGGTATGAAGGATTTGTCGAACGACCTGCGGCTCATGGAGAGCGGCTTCCCGTGTCACCAGGTGGGCGCGGAAACGCAACGAGAGCGCGGGTCCAGCTCGGCCCTGCCACCCCTCTACTTCCTCCACGTCTGGTGGGCGCGACGCCCCCTGATCCCGTCTCGAGCGGCTATCCAGGCGTCCCTCCTCGGGTCCGATGCCGATCCAGAAGCCTTCGTCCGGGACCTCGGAATCATGAAGAAAGTCGCGATCGTCGGCGACCAGGAATGGACCCTTGTCGGGAAGCCGCTGGCGCATGTGCGCCGGACCGCTTCAGGCGAGTCCCTTCTTCTGGACGAGAAGGGAATGAAGTTCCTGGATGCAGAGGTCGAACGGCGCGAGCGGAACCGGGAGATCATCGACCGCCTGACCTCCTATGATCCGGCGTTTTCCCGCGATCCTGTCGTGATCCGTTGGGAGCGGGATTCCGCAGCGTTTCGGTTGCCACTTCCGGCGGAAGGCACCCGGCTCCGCGTTGAAGAGCGCGCGGCTGACCCGGCGCATGTCAACGACCGCGTCGCTTTCGCCAAACTCGACCGAGTGAAGAAGGCGCTGGGCGAGACCATTCGTTGGGACCCGGAGGACCTTTACGCCTACAACCGCGCCTATGCGAACTCTCCGGAATACCGGCCGACCGGGTTGACGGTTCTGGACGCGACTGCCGGGGGAGGCAGCATTCCGTTCGAGGCGCTGCGCCTTGGACACACCGTGATTGCCAACGAGCTGAACCCGGTCGCGACCACGATCCTGCATGCGACCCTCGACTTTCCGGCTCGGTTCGGCCCCGAACTGCTGAACGACATTCAGAAATGGGGCGATCGACTGGTTTCCGAGGTCGAGGCGGAGATGCTCGACGTCACCCCGCGCTCACCGTTGCCTGAGGCCGAGCGTCAGAAGCTTGAGCGAGTCGTGCGCGGAGATCCGGAGCTGATGCGCGTCTATGGCCAAACGGAGCATGACCAGAACGGGATCCTCTACTGCCGAATGGTAAGATGTCCCTCTTGTGGCGGAGAAGCGCCGTTGATGAACAGCCAATGGCTGGCCAAGTCAGGGAGCGATCAGTGGGGCGTCAGGATCGTCCCTCACGGAGACAAAACCGTATCTTTCGAAACTTACGAAGTGAAGGGCGGTAAAGGTCCAAATGGAGAAGACCCTGACGGCTCTACCGTTACGCGCGGCATTGGGCAGTGTGTCCATTGTCGACAGGCGATCTCCGGGGATGAGATCAAGGCACAAGCGAATGGGGAAAGCCGTCACGGTGATTGGTGGGACCGCGTTTATGCGGTCCAAGCGGTGCGCTTCCAACCGAAGATGGATGCTCGCGGTCGCCCTCAACGGTATGCTTCAGGAGATCGCACGGGCGAAGTAAAGACTGAGAAAGTAAAGTTCTTCCGTGCGGCAACGGAGTTTGACATCGCTGCTTTGGAACGAGCTCAAGGCCGCTTGGTTGATAATTGGGGCCGCTGGGAATCGTCTGACTTGATCCCTACAGAAGCCATCCCAACGGGCTCAAAGACAAGCGAACCATTGCGCTACGGAATGAAGCGTTGGAGCGATCTATTTGCACCTCGGCAGCTCCTGGGCCATCTCACTATGATTGAACGATTTCGGAGCCTGCAGCCTGAGATCCGCGCATCGCTCGGCGAGGCTCGCGGAAATGCTGTCATTACTTACCTGCAGTTCATGGTGGACAAGTTTGTCGACTACAATAGCCGGCAGACACGTTGGATCCCTCAGCGAACATCGGTTTCCGGGACTTTCAGCCGTCATGACTTTTCGCTGAAGTGGACTTACGGCGAGATGCCGTACTCTGGGCCTGCGAGTGGTCTCAGGTGGGCGCTTTCCCAAGTGATCGATGCGTATAAGGGGATTGCTGATCTGGCACTCACGGTTCACCGGGCTCAGGATGGAACTCTGCCCCTGACCGTCCTGAACGGTTCGGCAGGAAATATGGCGCCGGTCGCGTCCGGCTCGGTCGATCTCGTCTGCTTCGATCCGCCCTACTACGACAACGTTCAATACGGCGAACTCTCGGACTTCTACTACGTCTGGCAGAAACGCGGCCTTCGCGATGTCTATCCCGAGCTTTTCTCGCGCCGCTTCGTGAATAAGAAAGAAGAGGCCGTCGCGAACCCTGCGCGCGATGGATCAGCGAAGAAAGCCAAAGCCGCTTATGAGCGCATGATGGGCGAGATTTTCGCCGAGTGCCGCCGTGTCCTCAGTGATGATGGCGTCATGACCTTGATGTTTACACACAAGAAGCAGGAGGCGTGGGAGACCCTGACGCGGTCCCTGATCGAGTCGGGTTGGGTCATCACCGCCTGCATGCCAGTTGAGTCGGAATTTGGCTACTCAACACACCAAATGAACTTGGCGGCTGCCGCTTCGACCATCTTCATCACCTGCCGCAAGCGGGTCGATGAGGACGCAGAACCGGCCGCCTGGCAGGGGATCGGTGGGACCGGGGTCGCCGCCCGGATCCGCGCGGCAGTTCGAGACGGCCTAGCCGAGTTCGACCGTCTGAACCTCAGCCCGGTCGATGAGATGATCGCCAGCTTCGGGCGGGCGCTTCAGGTCCTGTCGGAGCGTTGGCCAGTGTATGACGGGGATGATGTGGTCTCTCCGGTTCAGGCGATGACCGCCGCCAGCGCCGTCGTGGCAGCGCACCAGATCACCCGGATCACGCAGGGTCGCCTCTCGGTCGATGAGCTGGACACGGAGACCGGCGTCGCGCTCACCATCCTCGGCGCATTCGGCACGGCCGAGTTCGCCTTCGACGACGCGCGGAACCTCGCAAACGCCCTGAACGTCGCGATCGAAGGGAAGAGCGGGAACTATACCGTTGCCGATCGCCGAGTGGGCCTTGCGACCCAGCAGTCCGGGGCGACCTATGCCGCGCCCCTCGTGAAGTCGGGTTCGAAGGTGCGCCTTGCGGCACCGGAAGAGCGGGCCCCTGCGCGCATTGAAAAACCCCAGACTGCTTGGGACCGGCTGCACGGTCTGATCGCCGCCTATCGGCAAGGGGAGGACGTTCTAGTCCGGGCCTACTTCGAGAAGCACTGTCTGCCGCAGGCGCAACTGCTGCGAGACTTGCTGGAGGTTTACCGGGCCGAGATCGGGGATGAGCGTCTCCAGAAAGAGGTCGACTGGGTGCGCTTTGCCCTTGAGAGCTTCGGGGACGCGCAGTGACAGAAGCAGCCGGCGCGAAAGAGACGCCGGCGTCCTTCCGGGACGTCGAGTGGCGGGACGAGTACCGGACGTCAGAGATCCGTCCCGGCGAGCCCGCGACCGATATCCTGAAGGAGTTCTATATCCCGGCCTTGGAGCGGTCGGTCCGCTATGACCGGGTCGCCGGGTACTTCCGGTCCTCGTCCCTCGCGGCCGCCTCTCAGGGGTTCACCGCCTTCGCTCGCAACGGGGCGAAGGCCCGCTTCCTGGTCGGTTGCGATCTGGACGCGGAAGACGTGAAGGCGGCGCTGCGGGGTGCTGATGAGGCGCTTGTCGCACACCTGACGGCCGCCCTTGAGAATGACGGGTCCTGGAGCGCGGAGACGGTCCGGGGCGTCGACCTGTTCGCCTATTTGGTTTCCAAGGGGCTCCTCGAGGTGAAGGTGGCCTTTCGGGTTCACAAGGAAACCGGCGATCCGCTCTCCGTCGAGTCCACGGCCGACGGGTACGTTCACGAGAAATGGGCCGTGTTCGTGGACGGTGAGGGAAACGTGATCCGGATTGACGGGTCCCTGAACGAGTCAAAGACAGCCCTGTCGATCAACGCCGAGAACGTCCTGCTGCATTGTTCGTGGTGGGATGAACGGAGCCGTCGCCAGACTGGAAAAGCTCTGAAAGATTTCGATCACCTCTGGCGTCATGGGAGCGAGGGGATCCGCGTCATGGATTTGCCAGAGGCGGTCAAGGCGCGTTTGGTCCGAATGGGACGGGACGTGATCGAGCCGAAGGAGATCGACGGGACGGAGGCACCCACTCCGCCGAAGGATCCAGAAAGCCCGTTCGCCGCGCTCGCCCCGATCGATTATCTTCGGTGGCGCCTGATCAAGGACGGGCCGTGCTTGCCAGGCGGGCGGTTCGTCGGCATCGAGACCGCACCGGTTGTCCCTTGGCCGCACCAAGCCTTCGTCGCCCGCCGCCTGGTCAATTCCTGGCCGCACAGCTTCCTGATGTGCGACGAGGTGGGGCTCGGGAAAACGATCGAGGCGGGCCTTGCGATCCGGTCCCTTACCCTGTCCGGCATCGCCTCGAGGGTGCTGATTGCTTCCCCTGCCTCGCTGACGCGACAATGGCAGCGCGAGATGAAGTCGAAGTTTCTGCTCGATTTCGCCCGGACGGCCCCGCGGGGGCGAATGAGCCATGAACGCCTCGACGAGGACTCGAACCCGGTCGAGGTTTCCGAAGGGGGCCTTCTCGCCCCGAACCTGGTGATCGCCTCAACCGGCTTGCTGACGCACAGGACTAGGCGCAGCGAGGTCCGGGGTGCCAAGGGGTGGGATATCGCCCTCGTGGACGAGGCCCATTATGCGCGTGCGGTGCACCGGCAGAACCAGCTCTACTCACTCATAGATGAGGTGATCCGCCCGAAAGCTCGCGCCCTTCTACTCGCGACGGCGACCCCAATGCAGCTCGCGATGCAGGAGGCGTTCGACCTGATGCGGCTCACGGGACGGGTCGGGAGCTTCGGGCTCGATGACGACATCTCGCGACAGTACTACGAGGCGGTCCAGGAATTCGTTCGGGGCCGGGGCCGGATCTCCGACGCGACGCTGGAGTTCCTGCGCCGCGCCATTCTCGAGATCAAGCTGCTCGACCCGGAGTACTGGACATTCATTATGAGCGCTTACCGTTCGCCAGCAGATCAGCGGACCGTGGCCCGTTGGGTGGAGGAAGCGCGCCCGTTCCCTGCCGGGGACTGGCGACTTATCGCCCGGGTTCTGCGCGCGGCCGCCCCGCTCTCGCGCGTCATGTTGCGTCACACTAGGGACCTTCTGCGGCTCTACCGGGACAGCGGAAAGCTGAACGCAAACTTGGCCGAAAGGCATGTGCGTCCACTCGACCCGATCAACTTCTCGCCGACCGAGCGGCGCGTCTACGACGCGCTCGAGGCATACTGTCGGGATCTCGACACCCGCGTTCGGGCCTCCGCCCGCCAGGAGGACCAGCGACGCGTCGCCTCCGTCGGCTTCTATCTAAGCTTCCTTCGGCTCCGTTTCGCTTCCAGCCTCCATGCGATCCGCAAGACGCTGGAGCGGCGGACAGAGAAGGTGAAAGCCACCCTTCGGGCCCACCAGCACGCCGGGTTCAATCCTACCAACGAGGAGCTGGAAGAAGCCGTATTCGAAGGGGATGATGAAGGGGACGAGGTCGCCGTCGATGCTCTGCTGGACGGGCGCACCGAATCTGACCTCCTTTGGGAGCAGGAGGCGCTTCGGGGTCTATTGGATCGCCTCGACGAGTTAGTCGGTGTGCCGTCAAAGCTCGACCGGCTCCTGTCCGAGTTGAACGCGCGGCGCCAAGGCAGCCGGTTTCGACAGACGGTGGTCTTCACCCGTTTCAAGGACACACTTGATCACTTGGTCGACGAGCTCCGCTCCCGGATGCCTAGCGCGCTGGTCGGCACCTTCTCCGGGGCGGGCGGCAGCCGTTACGACCCTGCCGCTGGGAAGATGATCAGCACCACACGCCTCGAGATCACCCAAAGCTTCGTCCGCGGGGATATCGACGTCCTGCTGTGTACGGACGCCGCGGCTGAAGGGCTGAATCTCCAGACCGCAGACCTGCTGATAAACTTTGACCTTCCTTGGAACCCGGCGAAGGTGGAGCAGCGGATCGGGCGCATCGACCGGATCGGCCAGAAGTATCATGAGATCTTCGTCGCGAACTACGCTTACGCCGGGTCGGCGGAGGAGCGGGTCTACGGGCGACTCCTCTCCCGTCTCGCTGAGGCGGGCCTGATAGTTGGCCCACAACAAATCGCACTGCTGCCGGTCACCGAGGCAGACTTCCGAGCCCTCGAGAACCCTAGTGTCTCGGCCGACGAGCTCCGGCGGATAGAGACAGAAGCGGCCGAACGGCTACGTCGATCCAAAGCGGCGGCTGAGGCCCTCGAGATTCCGCCAAAGGAGCTGCAGGAGTTCTACCGGGCCTGGGAGCGGTCGGGCGACTTCGCCGCCCCAGTCTCGTTGGCGGACATTGATGTCGCGCTGACTTCCCTCGCAAAAGTGGCCCCGCATCTTCTCTCCGTGACCGAACATCCCGGTATCTTCGCCCTTCGTTACGAGGACGGACGGGTTTCTCATATCACCGCATCACGGGAACTTCTTGATCGGCCTCCGCCTGAGGTTCGGACTACGCTAGAGTTCGCGTCCTACGGCGCTCCCGCCTTCGATCATCTCTTGGAACAGCTCCCGGATTTGCACGCGGGGTGGATGGCGCGTGTCAGTGTTTCAGGGGCACTCGGAAACAACGGGATCGAGAGAGTCGGCTTCTGTGTTGCCACTACGACCGGTCCGGTCAGTGCGCTACGGGTCGCTGACCTTAAGGAGATTGAGATTGATCCGAATGCCACGGTTGGAGAGGTCGACTCGGCGCCGGTCGAAGCCGAACTGGCAAAGGCGCTAACGGACGAGATCCGCGCCGTCGAGAAAGGCATTGATGACGTCAACGCGAACAGGCGCGCGTCCGCGGAGCAGCTGGTCCTATCCCACGAGATCGCTGCCGCATATCTGGAGACCGCAACCGGCGCAAACGACGCGGATGATCTGCACCGTCGCCTTCGGGATGAACTGATACCGAACAGGCCCCACGGTCTCCTAGTCCGAATGCAGCCGGCTCGCCTCGCTCATCGAACACCGATGCTTTCTGAGACCTCGTTTCGAGGGATACCGGGCGATGAGGCTAACGTGCACATTTCTCCCCCGCAGCTAAAGGCGGCTGAAATCAAGATTGACGGGGTGATCCGAGAGATGCGGCGTCAGGGGGAAGAGATGTATCGAGAAGAGGCAGCCGCTCGTCTAAGGCGCAAGGTGGCCAGACTCTGAAGCGCTATTGCTGTCGCCAACCAATATAGACTACCTGCGGCACCAACTCAGCGATGCGCGATCTCCTCGAACTCGGCATTGGGCATGCGCACGAAGCCCTCGGTCGTGGTTGTGTCATCGGAGCCTCCTTTCGCTGCTCAACCGATTTTCGTCCCCCAGAACGACGTATGATCCGCCGCGAAATACCCGTCGGCCGCGCGGAAATTGCCCTGCAACTCGACGGTGTCGCCCGCGGTGAGCGCGACCATCGTCTGCAGCCACAGCGCGGTCGCCTCTGACACATGGGTGCCGCTGATTTCGCCACGAGAGCCCCTGATTTCGGTGGTACCATTCAGCACCAGTCGCCCGCTCATCCGCGCTGTGGTGCTGGCGTTCACCTTGTACATGAGCGTCGCGCCGAACAGATAGGTGCCGTCGACCGGCGCCACGAAGCGGTTGTTGGCGGCGTCGAAGGCGCCCTGATCGTTGTAGTCGGTGTTGTTCAGGCCGATCTTCGTCCAGGTCCCGACGCCGACGTAGTTGTCGTAGTTCGTGTAGGCCTTGAACCGCGGCAGCCGGGGCTGGTCGACGATGCCGGTTGCGTTGTCGACGCTGAGCCCGTCGAAGAAGGTGCTGCCATCGGCCGAGACCGCAAGACGAAACCGGTCGGAGCCGAAGAGCCCGACCAGCGCCTTGGTTACGAAACCGGTCTGGAGCGTCAGCCCGAGGTCGTCGCCCGCTGCCTCCTTGTTCATGGTGTAGAAGAGATCGCCGGTCCCACCTTCGGCCACGGTCTTCGCGGTCCAGAGCGCGGCGTTCAGCTTGGCCGAGAACGGGTTGGACGCGTCGGCCGCCGTGCCTAGCCCGAGGAGCGCCATGTTCTGCAGTGCCGCCGGGGTGGTCCCGATCCAGCCCGCGCCGTCGTAGACCAACAGCAGCCCCTCGTCCTCGACCCACGCCCGCCAGCCGGTGCGCGGCGGCAGGCGCAGCCAGGCCCCATCCGTCCAGAGCGCGACGTTCAGGTCCCAGCCCGCCCAGTCGCCGGTCGCGCCCGAGGCGACGATGTAGCGGTCGCCATCGGCGGGGCTCGCAGGGGGTGCTGCCAGGTCCCGATCGATAACAGAGAGCTGGACGAGCCCGTCGAGGATCCGCAGCGCCTCGTTGTGGGAGACATGCTTCTGGGCCTGCGCCGCCAGGATGTACGGCAGCAGGAGATGAGTCGTGGCGTCGGACATGGGTTGGCCTTCAGAGTGTCAGCGTGACGGTTTTCGGCGCGCCCCGCCCGATGAGGGCGGAGAGCTGGAAGATGCGGATGTCGAGCGTGTCGCCGGGGCCAAGCGGCGCGCCCCAGTCGGCAGTCTGCTGCGCGTCCGTGTAGACCGCGCTGGTGGTTGCCGTGCTCAGCACCCGCTTCACTGTGGCGCCGTCGAGGATCTCGACCTCGTAGGCTTCGATCTCCTCTCCGAGCGGCACCTCCAGCCCGCCCCAGCTGTCGGCGGCGAGCGCGCGGGACCGGCGCGTCCAGCGGATCGTCAGATCGCCGGGCGCGCGGGGCTTTCGCCACGGCTGCTCGACATGGGCGACTGAGAACGGCCGCAGCCCGACGCCTTGGGGCGTGAAATTCTGCGCGACATAGGTCTCGTCGCTGACCGGGCGGCTTGCGGGGCCGATGCGCCAGTTCCATCGGATCCCGAGGTCGGCCTCGGCGATCGGCATTGACGCCAGCGCGGTGTCCAGCACGACGACCCGCGCGCCTGCCGGCGCGGGATTGCCCATGGCATCCTCGGTGCCGCGCTGGCCGCGCAGGAGCCGGGTCAGGCGATAGCGGCCCGGGGCGATCAGCTCCGCTGCGCCCGCCTGCACGATCTCCCAGACGCCGGGCGTGCTCTCGATGGCGAGCGCGTTGGCACCGCCGAACAGAGTCAGGTCCGTGACGCTCTCCAGCGTGCCGGACAGTAGGTCGACCACCAGCACGTTGCCGAGGTCGAAGCGCGAGGTGGGGCCCGCGTAGAGGTCCGACACCAACGCGCCGATCCGGACGCGGCTGCCGAACGTGGTCAGCAGCTCGAAGCCATCGGTCGAGGGGCTGCGGAACACCGCGATCTCGCCCGGCCAGGGAACGGCGTGCGCGGCGACCAGCGGCCGGTGCGCGGGCTGGTCCTCGGTCAGCTGCGGCAGGTCCAGCAGCACTGCCTCGGGCGCGCCGAAGACGACGGCCTGCGAGAGCGCCGAGGGCCGCGGGGCGCCGGGCGGCAGATCGTAGGCCTCCCGGTCCTGGCGGACTGCTTCGATGCCTCGGGCATCGGCATCGGCGATGGAGACGAGCCGCAGCGGGACGGCGCGGCCGTCATGTGTGAACGAGACGACATCGGCCGGGTCGAGCGCCAGCCGCGAGGGCGGCAGGCGGAACACAGCACTCTCGCGGGCCGTCCACGCCTCCATCAGCGCGCGGCGGCAACGGCGTTCCGCTTCCTCGGGCGGCACCGCCATGGGGAAGGACTCGGAGGCGATGCGGGTCGTGTCCACGGTGATGCGCCGGGCCTCGACCTGCGCGGCCTCGTAATCCTCGTCGGCGCGGGCGACCTGCCATTTCAGGGCCTGTGGGAGTTCGGTCTCCTGGCCGCGGGTCAGTTCGAGGACATCGCCCTCGCGAGGCGCGACGAGATCGTCGGGGCTGACTGTAGCTACCGCTGCCCGGCCGCGCATGACGAAGCGGATCACGCCCTCAGTCTCCACCGCGTCGAAGCCGAAGTGCCGCGCGAGCGTGGTGATCGACGCGCGCGGGCTCTCCAGCGCGGTGATGGCGTAGCCCTCCACCGCGCCCCAGAGGCCGGAGACGTCGATGCGGTCCTCGGGCAGCCCCGCGCGCAGGCAGAGATGCCGGACCAGCGCCGCGAGCGAGACCGCTCCGAGGCGCCCCGTCAGCCAGTGGCCAAGCCGCCAGTTGGGGCCATCGGTCCAGACATCGGTCAGTTCGGGAAAGAACGGGTATGGCCGCGCGTCCCAGGTCCAGGCCGCGCATTGCGGCGCATCGACCATCCGGCCGCCATAGACAGAGGACAGCGGGTTGTTCGTCGGATCGGCCCAGAAGAGCCAGGTCGCCTCGAGATAAGCCCGCTGGATCGCGTCATCCCGCCAACCGCGCGAGAAATGTGGCGTGAAGCTCTCCGACGATTTCGGATCGAAGAAGACGTTGGGCTGATTGGTGCCACGGTCGATGGCCGGGCAGCCCAGTTCGGTGAAGCGGATCGGTTTGGACTGCGGAAGCCACGGGGTGGTGCCACGGTTGCGGGAGGTGATCCAGCCAGCCAGCACATGCACGTCCTCGCCCGGCACGGACGAATAGGGTCCGACGCGCAGTTGCACGGTCGTGTCTGTGATCGGCGCGATCCAGTTGAATGTCAGCCGCCAGATCCCGCCGCCGATGTCGGCAAGCGCAAGATCGAAGATGTCAGGATCCGAGGTGTATGGCGCCGCGCCGGAGAAGTCGTCGATCCGGACTTCCTTGTTCGGCGCCCCGGTAAGGTTGACATAGATCCGGGCGCTGCCCGACGTCCCCGGCTTGAGGAGGACGCCGGTCTCATAGGTCTCGCCCGCCACCACCAGATCCTGCGCCGAGGCCGATTGCGCGAAATCGTTGGAGCCGTCGATGGCCGCGATCCTGGCGGCCGAGGTGAACGGGCCGAAACCTTCCGGCCTGGGCGACACGGTGGTTGTCGTCGGTGACCAGGTCGCGGGGGTGTCGCCGTCGGGGATGGGATTGGTGCGCAGACCGCCTTGGCGGTCGTGATGTGGTCGCGACCACCAGTTCCACAAATCCTTGTAGCGAAACACCCATGGCTCGCCGTAAACGCCATCGCTGATCGGTGTGCGGACCTGCGCGGAGCGGTCGGTGTCGCTGGCATAGAACCAGTCGAAGCCCTCGCCGCCGGCGATGTTCTTTTGCAGATAAGCCCGGTCGTAGATGGCAGGCCAGCCCTCTTGCGCATCTGCGTGCTCGAAGCCATCGCGCCAGTCCGACAGCGGCATGTAATTGTCGATGCCGACGAAATCGATATTGGTATCCGCCCAGAGCGGGTCGAGGTGGAAGAACACGTCGCCCGAGCCATCGCCGGGCTGATGGCCGAAGTATTCCGACCAGTCGGCAGCGTAGCTGATCGCCGTTCCGGGCCCGAGGATAGAGCGCACATCGGCCGCGAGGCTTTGAAGCTGCGCCACCGCGGGATAGGTGGTGGCGCTGTCGCGAATGGTGGTAAGGCCGCGCAGCTCAGAGCCGATCAGGAAGGCATCGACCCCGCCCGCCGCTGCACAGAGATGGGCGTAGTGCAGCACCATGCGCCGCAGGCCCCAGTCGCCCGCAGAGCCGGTCCAGGAGATCGTCTCGCCGGACACCGCGAAGTCGGAAGGACTGGCGCTCCCGAAGAAGGCCGCGACCTGGCTTGCCGCAGCGGCAGTCTTGTCGACGCTGCCGGCATAGCCCGCCGCGGGCGAGCACGTGATCCGGCCGCGCCAAGGAAAGACGGGTTGCCCTGCCTCTGCAGCGTTGTCGGAGTATGGGTTCGGTAGGGTGTTGCCCGGCGGAACGTCCATCAGGATGAAGGGATAGAAGGTCACGCGCAGCCCGCGCGCCTTCATTTCCTTGATCGCCTGGATCACCGCGAAATCGGCGGGCGTTCCGCCATAGGTCGGTCGGTCCTGGTCATCCCGGCTGACGAGGTGGGCATTGGCACGGGACACGCCGTTCACGGACCATGTTTGCGGGCTGGTGGACTTGGCCGACACCTCCACGCCGGGCCGGATCTTGCACTCGCCTGCGCGCAGGTCGTTGCCGAACCAGGCGACCACGAGGCTGACGCTTTCCACCTTCGGTGCCATCGCCTGCAACCGGTCGAGCGCCACCACCATGTCGGCGGTATCCGAGAGCGCGTTCAGGTTCTCAGGCGTTTGCGCCCCGCCGCTGCCCTTGCGGATGCCGGTCGTGGCATAGGTGAACTCGCCCGAGGCCGGGATCATGGTGACGGCCTGCGTCAGCCCCTCGGCGGTGTCCGGATCGGCAAGCGGGCGGAAGACCTCGAAGGAGAGTTGCGGCAAGCGGTTGCCAAAGTTACCGAGCGGGAGGTCTTCAAAGACGACATAGGCGGTGCCGCGATAGGCCGGGGTGTTGGCCGCGCCCATCTTCGCGGCGATGAACGGGTCCGCGGCCTGGCTCTCGTCGCCCGGATACCAGCGCCAGATGATGCTGGCCGTGTCGAGGAGCTTGCCGTCGGCCCAGATGCGACCAATCCCAGTGACCGGGCCCTCGCAGAGCGCGACGGCAAAGC
This sequence comes from Pseudoruegeria sp. SHC-113, assembly GCF_025376885.1. Lineage (NCBI taxonomy): Bacteria > Pseudomonadati > Pseudomonadota > Alphaproteobacteria > Rhodobacterales > Roseobacteraceae > Pseudoruegeria > Pseudoruegeria sp. SHC-113. Next base: position 955,988 of record NZ_JAHUBR010000001.1, on the reverse strand, counting down.
TGGCGTAGTAGAGATACTCGGTCGTCTTGACCTTGCCGCCGCCCCCGCCGCCCTTGCCGCCGCCCTGCGTGGTGGTCTTGGTCTCCTCGCGGAAGTCGGTCGCCCAGATCACGTTGCCGCCCATGCGCATGCGGCCGTAGACGCGTGGAATCACCGCTCCTTCTGTCGAGGACGTGATCCGAAGGCTATCGAGGCGCGGCCCCTCGATGCGCTGGGTCGGTGCAAGCGAGGACACGATCCAGCTGTCGACCACCGAGCCGATGGTGGAGCCGACGAAGCCGCCGATGGTCGCGGCGCTCACGCCGAGGATGGCGCCGCCGATCGAACCGCCGATGGCGGCGCCGGCCGCGCCGAGAACAAGAGTGGCCATGGAGATGCTTCAGCGTTGCGGGAACAGGAAGGCGAAGGCGATGCGTCGCCGCCAGGATGGGGTGAGCGGTTCCTCGATCACGCCGAGCCGCTCGTAGGCATGGAGGAAGGTCGCGGGGCCGGTCAGGATGCCGACATGCTTGGCGATGGCGCGGGGCATCATGCGGAAGAGCACCAACGCGCCCGGACCAGCTTCGGCGGGCAGCACCTCGATCATCATGGCGCGGGCGCCCTCGGCCAGAACCTCGCGCGGGCCGGTCTCGCCCCAGTCGCGGCTGTAGGGCGGGATCGGGAAAGGTTCAGGGCCGACGACCTCTCGCCAGATGCCCCGTGCAAGCCCGAGGCAGTCGCAGCCCACGCCGCGCAGGCTCGCCTGGTCGTGATACGGCGTTCCGAGCCATGACCGCGCGATGGCAATGACGCGGGAGGGATCGGCGGTGGCGCTCGTGCATCGCGATGCGATGCACTGCCGCCCGTCGGTTCCATTCGAAACGACGTTGGTCACAGCACGCCCCCGTCATGGCCGCCGTCCTTCATCGCGTAGCGCAGGATCGTGTCCTGGCCCGGTATATGCGGGAAGCCACGGAAGTTGGCGGTGTTGGCGAACTTCGACCCGCAGGTCTCGATGCGCTTGTCACAGCCCGCGCGGATAGTGAAGGCATCGCCCTCGACGATCGCCCGCACCGGCGCCTCGAGCAGAGTCAGGATGGCGACGCCATCCGCAACGTCATGGCCCAGCACCTCGGTTCGCCGCCCAGCATTCGCGCCGCTCGTCCAGTCCAGCGTGCCGAAGGTGAACCAGCCCGCCTCGAAGCTAGCGAGCCCCGACGCGGTGAAGGCCCGGTCGCGCAGAAGGTCGATCACGGCGCCGGTTCCCTTGAACACTGGGTTCTCCAGATCGACGCCGCAGCGCGCATCGCCGAGCGCCGCGTCGCAACTCGCCTGGAAGGTTCGCCCCACCGTCTGCCCGAGCACATGGGCCAGCGAGCGCACCTCGGCGACGAAGGCAAGCCGCCCCCGCCGGATCTGGCCGATGGCGCCGCGTCGCATCAGAACGCGCTGGCTTGTGTCGGCCCAGTTCACCCGCCAGACCTCGACCTCGGCGTTGTCCCAGCGACCGTCGAGGATGTCGGTCTCGGTGATCCGGTCCGAGGTCAGAACGCCCTCGGCGTCCTGCGCATCTACGGACAGGTCCGAGCCGGAGCGAACTTCGGAAGCCGTCAGCCCGCTTTCCGGCTCGAAGCTCGTGCCGTCGAAGCTGAGTGTCCGGTCGTGATCGGTGAAGCCGAAGGTGACACCGTCGGCACGGGCGATCCGCCAGCACCAGGCGAGCGTGGTCGTGCCCTCGTCTAGATGCGCCTGAAGCGCGGGCGAGAGGGATTTCATCGGCAGGTTCCCGTCATGCGGTCGTCGAGATCGGCGATCCAGTCCGCCCATGCGGACGGCACCTCTGCGACGGTCTCTGCTGCAGGCTGGGCGAGCCGCGCCTCGGCATAGGACGCGCAGCCGGCGTCACCAGCGCCCATCGTTGCGGCGCAGCCGGTCAGCAGGATCGCCAGCGCCGCGGCCGTCGCGAACCGCGTCGCGCCCGCGCTCGACGCGCTCGCTCTTGTCTTCCATCGCATCGCGTTCCGCCTCCCGTTTGCCTGTGCGCCTGCCTTCCACCCGCCCCCAGATGCGGCCGAGGACGACGCCCCCGACCGCACCGAAGGCCGCAACCAGCCAGATCAGGAAATCAGTCATCACCTTTGAACCCCCGCTCGATCCGGTCGCGCAGGCCGATGAGACCGAGACCGAGAAAGATGAGCCCGGCGGGTGAGGCGTCGCCCGAGCCGGCCAGAAGCGCGACGAGGCTGGACATTTCAGCGAGCGGGCCGGTGGCGGGCAGCGCGACGGAGGCGATACCGGTCAACATCGCGAGCAGCCCCGCCCACCATGTCAGGGATTTGGGTCGGATGTAGCGCATGGGATCAGACCCTCCGGATCAGGGTGGAGAAGAAGGCGGCCAGCCGGACAAGCCAGCCAGTCGGCGGGTTGGGTGCAGGTTCGAGGACCGTAGGCGTCGGCAACGGCCCGCGAGCCAAGGCCAGAGCCTCATCCTCGGTCAGGCGACGGATCGGCCGGGAGAAATCCACTCGTCCCTGCGCGTCCACGCCCCAGACCGGGATCGTGCCGGTGGGATAGCGGCCATCACGGAACAGGTAGCGTTCGGCCTCGCGGCGCGGGAAGATGGACGCAGGCTTGCGCCAGTTCAGGAACGCGTCGGCGGCCGCGACGCGATTGCCGGCATTGAGATGCCGGGTCAGCGCGGCGCGGGCAATGCCGCCGGTGTTGTAGTGAAAAGAGACCAGCGCATCGAACTCGCACGGTGCCAGCGGCACGGTCACGGCGCGCCGGACGTCGGCCTCGTAGCTTCCGATGTCCTCGCGGAACAGCCGGAACGCCTCACGGATTGCCGCGTCCAGGTCCTCGGGCATCCCGCGCGGCATCTCTGCCGGATCGGGCGGCCCGGCAGCAGCCGTATGGCCGATGCCGAAGGTCCAGGTGCCGGTGGAATCGCGGTAGGGCCCGGGCACGATGCCCTCGTGCCGGGCAAGAGCCAGAAGGCCCCGGTCTGTCATGTGCATGGGGTTACCTCAGGAAGGAGAGGATCAGGATCAGCGCGGCGACCGCGAGGCCGATGCGCAGACGGTGAGCAAAGGCATCGCGTGGGTCGTCGGTCAGACGCCGCAGGCCGCGCAGGACACGGACGAGCTCAGTCATCGTCGCCCCCCCGTGCCTGGCGCAGCCGGGCGAGCACCAGTTCGATCACCGCCGGGCCGAAGACGCCGACGAGATAGGCGGCGGAACCGGCAGCGCCTCCGGCCGGGATCGCCTGCGGCGGCAGGCCGAGCCAGCTGGTGATCACCGCCATCGACAGGCTGCCCATGCCGGCGGCGATCAGCCCGCCGAGCAGGATGTGGCGCAGGGCGTCGCGCAAGCGCATCTTCGTGGTCAGCGCGTTGGTGGCGCCGCCAAGCGCGCCCCAGGCGGCGAGGATCACGGCGGTAGAGGCCGCGAGGTCGCGCAGCACTGTCGCGACGAAGCCGGAATTGTCGTTCATCGCCGGATCTCCAGGAGCGGGATGGAAGTGATGGAGCCAAGCCGCTCGAGATCGAGCCTCACGTCGAGCGCGTCCGCGTCGAAGCGGACCGGCACGTCGAACTCGAATCCGGCGGTGATGGAGACGCCAGCCGCAGGCGCGCTGTCGAAGCTGACGAGGCCGGTGGTGATGTCGACCGACCAGCCGGCGGCCTGCTCAACCCCGTCAATCGCAACCGTCACGCTGCTCGCGACCGGCTTGGTGATGGTCCGGGTCCAGCTCTGCGCGCCCGAGGCGTAGGCCTTCACCAGCTGGAAGTCGGTCATGGTCCCGTCGCCAGTGCCTATGACCTGATCGGTTGCCGATGGGGCCTGCGATGGCAAGCAGGACTTGAAGTCAGCCCAGTCCTTCCAGCGGAATCCGTAGAGCCGCCCGTTGCGCGCCTCGAAGAAGGCGACCACAGCCGCCAGATCGTCCGCGCGGCGGATGCCATAAGCCACATCGTAGCGGCGGCGCGAATTGGCCCAGCTGGCGTTGCGCTCCTCGTCGCCCGAGGCCAGCTCGACAATCTGCGTGCGCCGTTCCGGCCCGCCGCGCGCGCCCCGGCTGATATCGTCCGGAAACCGGACCTCGTGAAACGCCATCAGAGCCCCCTGCGGCCAAGCGACACCGCGCGGGCTATGTCGGCCGCGATCTGCGTGCGGGATTGCCGGAAGCTTTCCGCGTCGCGGGTGTTGATGCTGATGGTGACTCCACCTCCAGCGCCATAAACCTGTGCCTCGCGCCGGCTCAGCACCCGCTCACCACGCTGGAGGATCGCGGGCACCTCATCGGGCTTTAGACCGGCCCAACCTCCACCGTGCATCCGAGGCGCACCGGCGAAGGCCATGGCCGGGACCATGCGCGCGCGTCCTTCGGATCCGACCATCCCGCCCGCATGCAGGACGTTGGCAAACAGCCCACCGGCACCCCCGAGGATGCCGCCAAGCGCACTGGCCATCGGCCCGAGAATGAACCGCCGGGCGGCGAGCCGGGCCAAGTCGGCGATGAGCGACGTCACCAGATCCCGAAAATCCAGCTTGCCGGACTTAACGAACGCCGCCACCGCATCCTCGGCGCTGCGGAAGGCTCCCACGAGGGACTGGCCGATATCGGCGCCGATGTCGCGGGCCGTGGCGGCGTAATCGGCCAGCGTCGCGGTGACCGCCGCCCAGCCGGTCGCCGCCTCCTCCGCGCCGTCGGCATTGGTCGCGCCCGCAGCCCGACCCGCCTGGCCGGTGGCATCCAGCGCATCCGTCACCCGGTCGGCGGCTTCCGTTGCCTGGTCGAGCGCATCCGCCCCGTCCTCGCCGCTTGCGCGCATGGCGGCCCGCAACGCCTCCACCGCCTCGCGGACTCCATCGAAGGCGTGTGCCCTTGTCTCCGCCGCGCGGCTGCGCACCGCATCGGCCTGGTGGCCAGCATTGCTGGCGGCATGATCTAGGTAGGAGGCGTAGCTCTGGGCCCCGAAGATATCGATCCTGGCGTCGGCCCCGATGCGCTCCGAGACCGCGTTGAAGGTCGGGCCGATCTGGGCGAGGAAGTCGGCCCATTTTTGCGAGAGGAAGGCCATGAGGCGCAGCCAGATCGCCTCGATGTCCGCCCGCATCGCCCGGAAATCATCGACGAAAGATGTGACGGTCAGCTTGATCCCGTCCCACACTGCCTTGGCGACATTGCCCATGAGCTCGAGCGCCTCGCCAAAGCTGCCGGCGCCGCGCACCAGCTTCGTGAACTGGTAGATCAGCTCGCCCGCGCCGACGATCAGCGCGCCGATACCGGTGCGGATGAGCGCCCCACGCAACACGACCAGCGCGGTGGCAAGGCCGCGCACGGACAAGGCCGCAGCCGCCATGCCAGCCACCCAGCGACTCGCAAGGAAACCCGCGAAGGTCGCGGCATAGGCGGTGAGCCGGCCGATGTTCTCGAACAATCCTACGATGGCCTGGCCGAGCGGTCCGGTGCGGCTCGCGAGTGTCGCCATGGCATCGGCCACCGCTTCCAGCGCCGGAGCGGCAGCAACGGCGAGCTGGTTCGATAGCCCCCGCCAGATGAGGCCCAGCCGGGAGATCGCATCGTTTGTCCGTTCGATCCGGTCGGCGTCGGCTTCCGAAACGACCACACCGAAGGCGCGCACATTCTCGGTCGCCTGCCGCAAGGTCGCCGTGTCTATCCGGCTCATGGCAATGGAGCCTTCCTCGCCAAAGAGTTGCCCCGCGACGGCCGCGCGCTCCGCGACAGGGACGAAGTCCTCGATGGCGGCATTGATCGCGCCCACGCGTTCGTCGAGCGGCAGGGCCAGAAGGTCAGCGGCCGAAAGCCCCAACCGCTCCAGCGCCTGCGCCGCCGGGCCGGTTCCAGCCGCCGCCTGGCTCAGGCGCCGCGTCAGGTCCTTCGTCGCCTGCTCGATGCCGGACATCGACACGCCGGCGAGTTCCCCGGCGCGTTCCAGCGTCTGGATCGAGGCAACGGTGGTGCCAAGCGATTGCGCGAGCTTCGCCTGCGCATCGACCGTCTGCAGGCCGGAGCGGACCATTGCAACACCGGCAGCCGTGGCAGCCGCGACCGCAGCCGCTGCCGCGACGCGCACTCGGCGCGCGAAGCCCGCGAGCCTTGCGTTGGCCGCCTCCATCTCGCGGCTGAGCCGGCCGAAGCCGCGGGCGCCGGCTTCACCGACGCCTTCCAGCTCGGCGCGCACCTGCCTGCCGCCGACCGCGGCGAGGCGGACGCTAACCCGTTTTTCCGCCATGTGCGTGTTCCATCTGTTCGTTGAGTTTGGCGACCATCACCGCCTCGATGATGGGCAGAAGTTCGGCCGTGGCAGCGGGCGGCACGCCGAGGGCATCTCCGAGCGCCAGCGCGGCCGCCATATCCCAGCCGATCACCGCGCCGGGCAGCACACGAAGCTGGCCGCCGAGGCGGCCGACCAGGTCCCAAACCTGCCAGCCCTCGAGGGTCAGCGGCCGGTTCAGCCGCGCCGGACAATCCGGGCAGACTTGCGCGCAGGCTTCGCAGTATCGCTCGCCCCCGCCGAAGGACCACTCGGCAAGGGCGCGGAGGCGTTTTTTTCCTGCTCCAACAGCAGGCCTTTGGAGACGTAGGCGAGTTGGAAGGCCTCGAAGATCGGCCAGATGTCGAGCAGCGCATCGATGGCTTGCGCGCTCGGATCGATCGCATTGCCGTCGGCATCGCCCACGCCTTCCCACGCGAGCACGGCGCGCCGCGCTAGCGCCTTCGCGAACGCCAGCGCGCGCTCCTCGTCGGACGCCTCCTCGTGCACCGCCTCGACGGCCGGATCGCTGCGCGTCGCCACCATCAGGGCGGTGGTCAGCGGGCGCAGCTGAACCCGGACGCCTGGGGCGAGGTCGTGCCAGCGCGGTTCGTTGGAAAGATCGAGGGTCAGCATGTCAGTAGTTCCCCACTTGGTTCTTGAGGACGATTGTGCACATCTGCCCGGCCACGGAGTCATAGGCCGCCTGCCAGTCGAAGCTGGCTTGGATGCCCTGCGGCCCCTGGATTTCGACCCTTGGGCGCGGCAGGTAGACGGCATGGGCAATGATCGTCAGGCTCACATTCGCCGAGATCACCCAAGAGAACTCGAGGCTGGCCGCCGTCCCGTTCAGCGCCTGGTCCATCAGCGTCGTGTCGGCAAAGCGCACGTCGATCTTGCCGGTGAGCGCGGCGATGGACGGGTCCGCGCCATCGATGCGGCCATCGTTGCGGATGGTTTCGATGCGCTCGACATTGTTGGCGTAGGTCAGGTCGGCCGAGACGATGTTGCCGAGGCTGGTGCCGTTCCTCTTGATCGCCCCGTTGAAGTGGCCGAACCGTTGCAGGGCGTAGGCCGTGGGGGTGCCGGCTGCTGTCGATGAGGCGACGTTCTCGCCTTGCGCCACTAGCTTCACGTCCGCCGTCAGCAGTCCCGAGCGCTGCATGGCGATGCTCAACTGATCGAGCACGCAACCGGTATACATCGCGAAGCGCGGGATCTCGGGCATCGCCACCTCGATGGCCATGCTGGGCAGGTTCCAACTGCCCGACTTGAAGGTGTGGGTCTTGTTCGTCGTGCCAGTAGTGGTCGGATTGCCGAACGCCGCCTTCAGCCAGAAGCCGAAGGCCTCGGCGTCGAGCGGCACGGTGATGTCGCCATCCGCCGTCACCGCGTCTTTCAAGGGCGCCAGCGGGTCGCGGCCATAGCCGAGAAGCTCGGAAGCCAGGAGCGGCTGTTCGGCCCCCAGCGAGGCGCTGGCAAACGGCATCTGCATGAAGCCCGAGGCCGGGGCGGTGCCATAGGTCGTCTCGAACGCGGCCGCGAGCTGCGACCGCGCCCCCTGGGCGCGTGCCATGGTGTTCTCCTCAAATGGTGGGATCAGCCGAGCGGATCGGCCGTGGTGTAGTGCAAGACAACCGGAATGACGCCTGCCTTGAGGCTCGCCGCGCCCTCGACGGGCAGATCCACGGGCCTTGGCACTTCCGCTTCGACCCAGTCGCAGAGCCCGCCCAGCGTGCGGTCAGCGGCGAGCGCAGTACCAATGCTGGCGCAAAGCGCGTCGAAGGTGGCGTCGCGGTCCGCGCCCAGCACCACCACCTCGAGCTCCGCCCGGTGCTGGTAATGATACGCGAGCGGCGACAGCGTCACCTCCGGCTCCCCCGGTTCACCGTCGCGCAGAATCACGAGGCCCCCGGCCGGCACGCGCTCCGGCAGCACGTCGCCGCGCAGGACGGTCGCCGGCAGCGCCGAAAGCCGCGCGTGCAGCGCGGCGAGGATGGTTTCGCGTTGGGTGGGCATGGATTCCTGCCATCGCGCGCATGCAGAGAAGGAATGCTTCGAACCGTTCTGCCCGGCGCTGAAATGCACTTGCTCAAGCCTGCAAGCTCCCAGAGAAACTCCGATCGCCAGCAACTACAGTGTCAGCAACTTTCGACGGCCCTTCGCCGGTCCTCTTCCCATTTTTCGATCCGAGCTGCCAGGTATTCAGGCAAGGGCCCCTCGGGCTCCGGGAGATCGAGGAGGAAACTCCACCGACGTTCAAGACCACGTAGTGAGACCTCGTCCGTTACGCCGCGCTTGGCGAAGGCGTTGAACATCTCCGCCAGTTCCGCAGAGATCGGCTTCCCCTCCGCGTGCCGCTTCGCAACCCACAGCACGACGTCGACCAGTTCGAGGCCAGCGCTATCGTCGCCAGGACGAAACACAGGCGGAACCTTAGGCATGCTAGTCATGTCCATCTCGGGCATCCCCGGCCCCATACTCTGCTTGTGGCCTCGGATCCTGCGATAGAACTCCGCCAGCTCACCCTGTGCCCGATTGAACTGCGTCTGCCGATCGACAGTGATCTGACGTACCTGCCTTGACTGCTTCCGCGCCTGAATGGCGGTGTATTGCAGGACCTGCTGGAAACCTACCAGATTTGGGGAAATCTGAAGTGCGCTGTCCTTGTTGCCCGCGCCATAGCTGATCTCGAACGGGTTCGCAGCTGCCCATGTCAAGGCTCCGGAGATCAACTCTCGAGAGCGAGGATCCGGTAGCCGATTAAGCCTCCCATGCAGTGTGGCGCAGATTGCGCGCAAAGCCTCAGCCGCCTTTGCCGGGTTCGTCTCCTGCCGCGCCGCCCACGCTAACTTCGCCGTATCTTCGTCGAAGAGATAGGCGACCTTAAAAACGAGAACATATCGAAGTGGTGTCCAGTAATGATGCCACGGAACAGCGTCGTTGAGACCAGCATCGAACACCTGGTCAAAGAAGGTGATCACAGCATGATCGGGCTTCACGACCTTGAAGAGCGAGAACCGGACATCGCGCTTCAGGGCAAAGCGGCCGAGACTTTGGGCAATCTCCGATAGCCTCCCAACGCCCAGTGCATTGGCATGAAGACGTTCAACGCCGAGCTTCGCGCGAGCCGCTCGCAGAAGAGGTTCGGCCGTGACGTCGAGGTTCGTCTTGGAGGTGACTAGGCCATAATAGAGGACGGGCTGAGCCGGATCAAACAGGTTAGCCCCAGTATTGCCGCTTTCGTCGACATAGCAGTACATTTCGTTCAACTGTCCCATAGGCGTCAGACGTCAGATCGCAGAGTTCGACTTTAGCCGAACACGCCGTCAGGATTGTTTAAAGTCTTTGTTGTTGCACTGAAACCCTCACATCGCCGGATGCCGACTATCGCCTTTGTCTTTTTTGCCCGAGACATTTTTTGCCTGCATACAACGACTACCCCATCGGGAAAGTGGACATCACATTCTGACTTCCACCCAGTTCGCCACGATCAGCCCCGGCGCGCTGTCGAGCGCCCGCTCGGCGTCGCGGTCGAGATCCAGCCGCTTCGGCAATTTCACCTGCGGGACCAGCAGAAAGATCGGCACGGTGGCGCGGCCGCGTCCGGTCTTGGAGCGCGAGGCAACACCGAGACCCTTCGTGTTGAGCCGTCCGTCGGCCACCAGCAGGCTCGGGCCCGTCCGACGATAGACGAAGCGCAGGCGCATGCCGCGGCGCCGTTCCCATTCGCCGGGGGTCAGCTTCGCCCCGCGTCGCCCCTTGCCGGCGGCGGGGAGCGGAATTGCCAGCCAGAACCCGTCCTTCGAGCGGATCAGCGGGCCGGTGTCATGGGCGCCGACGATGACCGGGGCCTTGGACCAGACCAGCGCGGCGGCGTTCAGACTCTCTCCGGCCTTCGGGTAGGTCTGGCTGCGGATCGAATTGGCAAGCCGCCGCCCGAGCCCGGCACCCATGATCTGGCCACGCCAGGCGGTCTTGAGCCCGGTCCCGGCCTCGCGCATGGCGGCGGTGACGGCCTTCTCGCCCGCCTTCACCTCGGCCGCCATGGCGGCGACGAGATCCGGAGTGATGTCGAGCTTGCTTTTCATCGCGAGTCACGCAGGCCGCAGATCCACCGTCCAGACCAGCCGCTCGCGGTCGCGGACCGGTTCGCCCTGAATAAGGAAGGCCTCGCCGTCGATCTCGAGCCGGTCGCCGGGGCGTGGCGCCGGAACCTCGGCGACACGCAGGTCGACCTTCGTGGTCTCCGACCAGAGGCGCGCGTCGCCGAAGTCGGTGATGGCGTCCCCCTGCCGGGAGACAATGCGCACCAGAACGGGCGTGCCCCCACCGGAGGTATAGATCGCCTCGCGGCCGATGTTGGGGTCGTTGAACAGGGCATCGACGACGGCGGAGAACGCCGTCATCAGAAGCTGCCGTTCAGGCGCACCCGGCCGATCACGTCGCCCGAGCCGCCCGCGACGGCTTCGGTTGCCACCCCGATGAGTGTATTCGCCGTGGCGGTCTTGGTGACCTCCTTGTTGGTGTTGTCCCAATAGACCTTGTCGCCGGCGGACCAGGCCTGGCTCGCGACCTTCTTGAGATCGAAGACACCGGTGAGCGCGACCTCGAGGGTCTCGCCATTGGCGGCATCGCCGGCGGCCACGCCGAAGATCGAGCCCACGAGGAGGCCGTCGCCGGAGGTCACGGCATAGGGCGCGGTCAGGGTGAGCGTGGTGCCGGGCTGGACATAGTTCTTCATCGCAGGGTCCTCTTGGATACGACGACGGGCGGCGCGCGAGGGCCGCCCGTTCGTCAGGGATCAGGGTTCAGGGGTTGGCCCGGCTTACGCGCCGGGGTTCTTGTAGAGGCCGCGCCAGTCGATGGCCTTGGCGCCGAAGTCGAGGCGGCACTTGATCTCGACGCCATCGACGTCGAAGCCGTTGCGCGTCTCGATGTAGGCGCCCTGCTGGCCTTCGAGATAGGCGTACTCGATGGTGTCGATCTGGTTGGGCGAGGCTGCGAGATACCAGGCCGTCTCGCTCGCCGCGTCGAGCCGCGGCTCGGCGATGGGCGAGAGGGTGCGGATCGACTGCGGGACCACGTTACCGCTCTGGGCGGGCACGAGGTTCTGGGCCACCAGCTGCTCGGCCCTAAGCTCCAGCGCCGCCGGCACGATCAGGTAGGCGGGGCGGACGTTCAGCACCGTCTTCTTGTCGAGCCCGGTCTGCTTGGCCATGGCCGCGCGGGCCGCACCGACGCTGCTGACATCGAGCGCCGCGCCGGTGCCGGCGAGGTTCTTGTGGCTGGCGTGGAAGATCGCGTTGCCGTCGGCCATGGTCGGGTTGGCGGTGATGATGCCCCAGACCACGTCCGATTCCAGCTGCGCGATGGAGTTGCCATACATCGCCGGGATCCGGGTGAAAGCGTCGAGATCGTCGTTGATCAGCGTCTGGCGGGTGATCGCAACCACCCGGCCATAAGTCTTGACCTTGTAGCTCTCCTTACTCTCGCCCAGCGTGCCGCGCTTGAACTCGCCGCTCTCGCCCACCTCCAGCAGCTGTGGCGCCTCGCCCAGCTGGACCCGGTGCATCGCCTTGAAGTCGGTCGCCAGCACCTGGCGGCAGAACAGCATGAAGGTCCGGGGATAGGCCTCGTAGGCCTGCCGCAGCGTCTTGTTGGTGACGGCGGCGAGGATCTCGGGAAAGTCGGACGTGGAATGCAGCGCCCGCGTCGCCACCTCGTCGCGCGACAGACCGCGCGTGTTGACCCCGGCATTGCCGAGGCTCTCGCGCGCCAGTTCCATGAGCGTCATGCCGCGATATTGCCGCGCCGCATCTTCCAGTTCGAAGAGCGTCGGGCTGTAGCGGTGCAGGAGCGCATTGGCCACGGCCTCGCGCCGGGTGACCTGCTCGTCACGGCCACCGAGCGGGATCGACACCTGGCCGAAGGTGCGGGTTTCCTCGGACTTGGCGGCGACCTGGTCGAGGATCAGGCGCCGGGCCTCGTCGATATCCGTGCCGCGTTTCACCAGATCCTCGGCAAAGCTGCGCTCGAGGTTCAGGCGGCCGGCCAGATCGTAGATGGTGGAGACGCGGTCGCGCTCTGCCTCGCGGGCACGGGTGGCGGCGGCTTCCGCGTCAGGCGCCGGGGTGAGTTCGGGCTTTTGCGGTTTCGGCTGGGAACGGGTTTCGACCGCAGCCGTTTGCGGTTCCGTCGCGGGGGTTTTCGGCTCGGGCATGTTGGTGTCCTCGGTCGCGACCGGCTCGGTCGGCTGGGTGATGGTGCGGGTTGCGGCGTCGGTGGCCGGGGTGTCGGTCTTGTCGCTCATCGGGATGGCTCCTGTGATGGTGGGTTGCACGTCCCGGCGATGGAGGACGCAGTCGTGAAGTTGGGAATGGGCTCGAAAGCCCGCGGCGGGATCGGCCCCCACGGGCACGGCCGACACCTCGAAGGGCGTCCAGTCGACGGCGCGCCAGAGCTCGCGGCCCGACTCGGGCTTCGTGACCTCGAAGCGATGAACCTGGTAGCCGATGGAGACGGCCCGGATGTGGCCGGCCTGGATATCGCGCCAGATCGGTTCGACGTCGGCGCGCTCGCTGATCCTCACCTGCGCAATGCCCCGGCCGTTTTCGATGCGGGCCGAACCGGGTACGACCGAGCCGATCACCGCGTCCAGCGTGTCGATCTCGTGCACCTTCAGAAACGGCGCTCCCGCGTTCAAACGGTCCAGCCGCACATGGGTCGGATCGAGGCTCAGTTCCTCGTCATAGGGTTCGCCGAACAGGGTCGAGCGGCGGACACGCGCCCCCGCCGACCAGATCACCTCGACGGTGCGGGCCTCGCTATCGGCCGAGTTCGGCGCAAGCTCCGCCGACCGGCGCAGGGCCGGCAGTTCGATCATCGTGTCCATGTTGGTCAGTCCTGTTGGGCGGTCGGTGCCGGGTCGGTCGGTGTGTCGGCGGAAGGTTCATCCACCGGGTCACTCGTCTGCGCGCTGCCGGTCTTGGTAACCCGGCGCGGATCGCTGTCGAGCACCAGCCCGAGCGCGTCGAGTTTCGCGTTGGTCGCGGCAATTTCCGCCAGCACGGCGTCGGGATTGCGGCCCTGCTGGGCGATCACCTCGGCCAGCGTCATGGTCCCCGAGCGGATCGACAAGAGGTTCGCCATCGCGTCCTTCTGCGGATCGACCGCCTCGAACTTTGGCGGCGACCATTCGACCGGCACATCCGGAGTCGGGATTTGGCCCGCGGCCCACGCCGCTTCGGTGAACCAACGCCACACGGGCGCGCAGAGCATCGGGATGAAGAGCTGCCACTGAACTGCATCGATCATCCGGCGGAACTCCACGAGCCCCGCCCGGATCGAGGAGTAATTGACCTGGGAGAGGTCCCCGGTCAGCAATTCGTAGGGCACCCGGAACCCCGCCGAGATCGTATGCAGGCTGGCGCGTTTGTATTCGCCGTAGCCGCCGGTGGCGGCAGGCTGGTTGAACCGGATGTCCTTTCCGCCACGGGCATAGGCGATGAGGCCCGGTTCGAACTGCTCGACGCGGTTCCCGTCGGCATCGACCACGGCGGGCGCGATGCCCTGCTGCGCCTCGTCGTCGCCAAAGACGATGGCGGTGACGCAGGCCTCGGTCTTCTTGCGCACGATCTCGGCGACCTCGTAATCGTCGAGATCGCGCAAGGACCGGATCACCGGCGCGCCCCAGGGAACGCCGCGTGCCTGCGTGCGCTGCTTCTCGTAGACATGGGCGATCTCGGTCGCCAGGACCGGGCGGCTGTTGGTGGCACCGCGCAAGGCGCCATAGGCATCGCCGGGATGTTCGGCATACAACCAATAGGCCCGGCGCTTGCCGATCGCGTCGAACTCGATCCCCTGCACAAGGCGGCCCTTGCCGATGGCGCCGGATTTGGTGGCGTCGAGGAAGTCGGCCTCCAGCACCTGCAATTGCAGCGGAACGGGTAGTCCGTCCGAGGATCGGCGCAGGCGGCGGCGCACCAGCACCTCGCCCGCTTCGACCATCTCGCGGCAGATCAGCGTCTGCAGGCCGTAGAAGTCGAGCTGGCCATCGGCGTCGGCCGCCTCGGACCATTGGGCAAAGAGCGCGTTTACTTTTCGATCCAGCGTGTCGTCGCCGCTGGCCGCGCGCGGCATGATGCCCGCACCGACGATGTTGTTCACCAGCACCGCCACGGCCTTGGCCGCATGCGGGTTGTTGCGGACCAGGTCGCGCATCCGGTCGCGCAAGAGCGCCCCGGCGATGCCGATCTCGGTGTCGGCGGAACTGCCCGGCGCGCGCCAGCCTTCCGTCCGTCGCCCTTTCGCGGCGCCGTCATAGCCCCGCGCCAGGGTCTCGAAGGCTTGCCTGGCGAGAACACGGCGGGCCGCCGTGCGCGGCGCCACCGTGGCGATGGCGTGATCGAACCAGGTCGCCGACATCACCGATCCCCGCGCGAGAAGCCCGCGAGGCCCGCCACCGGCAAAGGCCGGGTGGTGCCCGCAATCGCCCGCTCGATGGTCCGGATGCGCGCCAGAAGATCCTCGGCCGATCCGTAGTCGACGGACTTGCCGTCATAGCTGACCCGGGTCGTGCCGCTGGCATAGGCCCGGCGCAGCGCCGAGAGCTCGGTTTCCGTCCAATCCATGCCCTTCGCTCCCGCTCAGTGCGTTCGTTCCCTTGCGACGCTCCACTGGAGCCTCGCATCCGCTACGCGGACCGGTCCTCACTCAAAACCATCCCCCGCGCCGCCCGAGCCAGTCGGATCGGCGTTTGCCTTGCGACGTCTTCGCCTGCCTGTTGATCTGCCCCGCAGGATCCGCGGAAGGATCGGCGACCCCAAGCTGATCCTCGAGATCGCGCCATTTCTCGTCGGTCCAGCGATCCGCGCCCGCGATCCAGGCGGCGGCGCGGGCATAAACCCGGCAGTCCAGCGCCTCGTTACGTTCCCGAAGCTTCTGCCATTCCAGCCGGGCGAAGCCGCGTTTCGTGCGCACCGTCACCAGTTGTTCGGCCACGAACTGCTTCAGCCATTCGTTCTCGACCCAATGCGGCAAATGCACCGTGCCGGCCGGGAACGCCGCCCCCTTGGCCAGATCCTCCTCCGTGGGCCGCGCCAGCCGCAGGAAGCGGTAGGTTTCGGCCTTGAAGGTCGAGACCGCCACGGTCCAAAGGCGTGCGCCACGGCGCAGACGTTTGCCGCCCTCGGTCGCGTCCACATAAGTCGGCCCGGAAACGGGGCTCGCGCGGTTGAACCCCTCGACACCCTTGACGGGAGCGACCTGCGCAAATCCCTGCGCCCGCGCCCAGCCATAGGCCGCCGGGGCCTCGTAGCCGGTATCGATGGCCAGCCGCGCGATCTTCAGATGCGCGCCACGTTCGTGCGGCCAGGTGCGGCCGAGCAATTCCGTCAGGTCGCCCCAGGCATCCTGCCGGTCCGGTCCACCCTCGATCACGATATGATCGACCAGCCAGCTTTCGAGCCCACGGCCCCAGGCCCAGATATCGATCTCGATCCTGTCTTTCTGAACGTCGGCCCCGGCCGTCAGGAACAGCCCGCCCGCAGGAACGATGCCCGGCTTCCAGCGCTCGCGCCGGTCGTAAAGCCGCTGCCAATCGGGCGCCTCGCCGGTCTCGACCCATGTCTCGCCGAGGATCGTATTGCGGAAGGCCTTGATCGCCTCGTCCGACCCTTGGGCCGCCTCCCAGGCTCGCACGATCCGCTCCCAGCTCAGCCAACCGATGGGTGAATAGAGCGCCGAGAGGTGATAGCCGACGGTGTTCGGATCGGCCGCCGTGGCGGTCGGACGCCATTCGCCCGCTTGCAACAGCGCCGTCTTGTGGTGTTCCGCGATGGGCACCTCGCAGGCCTCGCAACGGTATTCCGCCGTTTCCG
Organism: Pseudoruegeria sp. SHC-113; assembly: GCF_025376885.1. NCBI lineage: Bacteria > Pseudomonadati > Pseudomonadota > Alphaproteobacteria > Rhodobacterales > Roseobacteraceae > Pseudoruegeria > Pseudoruegeria sp. SHC-113. Next base: position 939,847 of record NZ_JAHUBR010000001.1, on the reverse strand, counting down.
GCCGGCCCTTCTCCCAGCGTAGCCGCTCGAATTTCAGCCACTGCATCGCACCGCAATGCGGACACGGCACGAAGAACCGGCGTTGATCGCTGGCCTCATAGTCCCGTTCGATCCGGCTCATCCCCCGGATCGTCGGCGTCGAGACGAGGAACACCTTGCGCCGGTGCGCGAAGGTCAGCGAGCGCGCTTCCGCCAGCGTCACCGGATCGCCTTCCTCATCGGCCGAGGCCGGATAAGCATCGACCTCGTCGAGGAAGATGTACCGCGCCGGGGTCGAGCGGAGACCTACCGCCGAATTTGCCCCGGTCATGATCAGGATGCCGCCCGCGAATTCCTTGGACAACATGGTATTGCCCGCGTCGCGCGAGCGTGCCGGCTTTACCCGCTCCCGCAGCTCCGGGCTTTCGTCAATCAGCGGATCGATCCGCTGCCGCGAGTTCCGTTTCGCCAATTCCACCGTGGGCTGGACGGCGAGCATCGGCCCTGGTGCCTGGTGGATCGCGAAGCCGATCCAGTTGTTTCCCGCTTCGGTCGCGCCGACCTGAGCGGCCTTCATGAAAACGATCCGTTGGGTCGGATCACCGGGCGACAGCCGGTCCATGATCTCGCCCATGTAGGGCGTGCGGGCCGTGCGATATCGCCCCGGTTCGGCCGAGGCGCGGCCGGAGAGCATCCGGTGGCGATCCGCCCATTCCGACACCGTCAAGTCTGGATCCGGCTTGAGGCCTTCGCCCCAGGCGCGCAGGATCTCCGCCGCGCCCTCAAACGCATCCTCACCGGAGATCGGGTTTGACCTCGGCAAGTTCGTCGAGCTGGGCACGGACATGTTTCTCCAGAACTTTCTGCATCCTGGCGGGCTCGATCACGATTTCTTGGCCTACCGCTTCGCTGCATGAGGCCGAGAGCTCAGCCGCCATCAGCGCCGCCGCCCGCGCGGGCCAATTGACCCAGACATCACGTTCCTGCCGCGCCAACCGAAACACGAGCGACAGCGCGCGGGCCCGGTCGATCAACTCGCCCTTGAGCTTCTGCAGCCGGAGCCGGCGCTCCTGCGCCTTCAGCACCTCGTTGGCCGTCTTGGCCTGCAGGAAGGTGGTACCGCCGCCGACCGGCGGAGCCGCCATTCCCTGTTCCTTGAGCGTCTCGCCAACGGCGGTGACCGCCGCTTCCGGAACGGGCTTCAGCTTCGGCTGCGGCGCTTTGCGGGTCTTCGACGGATCGGTCGCTTGCGCGCGCAGGACATCGCTGGCTTCCGCGTCGATGCTGCCATCTTCGTGCAGCACCAGCCGCCCCGTCGCCTTGGCCTTCTGGATCGCACCGCGCGACAGGCCGACACGGGCGGCGTATTGGCGCTCGCTCAACCCCTCCATGGCGCGCTCCGATTATCATGAAAAAACATATGCTTATGGTGTTGATAAGCCTCCCGACCAGAGCGAACGTGTCATCACAAGGACGATGCAACTCACCACGGAGCCACCACGATGACGACCCGCCTCAACCCGCAAACCACCCCCCGCCATGAACTGCGCGCCGAGAAGGCGCGGCGCAACAAAGAAGCCGCACTCGCCGCCTTCATCGGCAAGAAGGCTGAGATCGACGAGATGCTCGCCCGCCTGCAGGCGCTCAGCGACGATCACTTCGGGTTCGATCCCGAGGCGGTCAATTGGGGCAGCGTTGGATCGCTCGAACACGTCGCCAGCGACCTCAGGGAAATCACCGACTTCCTGTTCGGCGAAGGCGAATACGCCGAGTGATCCCCGGCCCGGACCGAACTCCGGCCCGCCCGCTGGCGGGCTCGGGGTCGTAGTAGGCGCCGCATGACGCGAGCCTCAAAAAACGGAGACCCCAGATGACAAGACTTTCCGACACCCAGCTCGTGATCCTCGGCGCCGCCGCGCAGCGCGACGACCGCAACGTCCTGCCGCTGCCCGGCAGCTTGCGCGGAGGTGCCGCGCAGAAAGTGATCGGCTCGCTACTGAAGCGCGGGCTGATCGCCGAGACGGTGACGGACCAGCTTGCGAAGGCCGATCCCGCGCTGAACCGCATCTGGCGCAACGACGAAGACGGTTGCGCCATCCTCCTGCACGTCACCGACGCGGGTCTCGCGGCCATCGGCATCGAGCCGGAGCAAACGCACACCACCCCCGCGCACAAGACTCGCAAACCGCGCACGGGTACGAAGCAGGCGAAGCTGATCGAGATGCTCCGCGCCGAGGGCGGTGCCACCATCGGCGAGATCGCCACGGCGCTTCAGTGGCGGTCGCACACGATTCGAGGTGCCATGTCCGGCGCGCTGAAGAAGAAGCTCGGGCTGACGGTTACCTCAGAGAAGGACGAACAGCGCGGACGAGTCTATCGCATCGCCCGCGACTGACGCCCCTCACCTCTAGATCTTGCTACCGCCGCCCAATGTCGGGCGGTGGTTCTTCATTGCGTGCCCCGGATTCGGATCGCCTCGAACAGGCGACGCAGGGCGAAGGACCGCACCAACGAGACGCCGACGAAGGCAAGACCGATGGTCAGATGCTCCGCGAGACCCGTCTCGATCCCGAACCACGGGAACACCACGATCTGCGTGGCGATGGCCAAAACGTAGCCGACGACGACGTTCGTTGCCGCCTCGACCATGGACATGATCCGGCTCTGCTTCATTACAGGCACTCCAGAAACGCCGTCACGAATTCCGCCGCGAGCGGCGGCACGATCGCATTGCCGTAGCCCCGCAAGAGCCCCATGCGGCCGGGTATCCCATCAGCCAACGGGAATGTTCCGGGCTCAACGGGCCGCCAGCGGCCATCGCGGCAGAGGAGCCAGTCCGGATCTCGCCAGACGCCGTCCGTCGCACGGGTCCCGGCGGGGTCGGCGCCGTCGACCAGTCCACCAGCTTCACCGTCCTGCGGCTTGCATCCGTGTTGCCCGCCGCGTTGTACGCTGCCGTCGCGGGCGAGCCCGCCATCGCCGTCGGCCAGCCCGCGAGCCAGACCTGCCGGCCCAGCAGCGCGTTGATCGGGACGGACCGGCATTCCGATCCGTCCTTGAAATCCCGCGCCGAGGCTGTCGCCCATCCCGCCGGACCCCAAGGCGACAGCGCCGAAGAACAGCCGCTGGCGGATGTGCGGCGCGCCGATGCCCGCAGCCGGCAGATCGGCCGCTGCGACGGCGTAAGATGCCGCTTCCAGGTCAGCCGCCAGAGCGTCGAACCACGCCCAGCCAGCCTTGCCTTCAGCCGCCGTTCGAGCCGCGCCGCCAACCCTTCCGAGCACCGCCGCGCTTGCGACCTGCTCGCCGAAGACGAGCTCCGGTCGGCAGGCGGTGACGAGGCGCAGGAATGCCGGGGCGAGATGGCGGTCATCGTCCTGTCCCTTGCGTTGCCCGGCCTGGCTGAAGGGCTGGCAGGGCGGCGATCCGGTCCAGACGGACAGCTCCTCCGCGACGCCCGCGAGGCGCAGCGCGTAGGGCCAGCCGCCGATCCCGGCGAAGAAATGGCATTGCGCGAAGCCGCGCAGGTCGGCGGGCTCCACCTCGAGGATAGAGCGCTCGTCCACATCGCCGGCCGGCAGCAGCTTGGCCGCAATCAGCTCCCGCAGCCATGCGCAGGCCGCAGGATCGGCATCGTTGTAGTAGACGGCCATCAGGCGGCGGCATCGGCCCCAGTGGTGGCGGTTTCGCCCAGCCGCTCCGCTTTTACCTCGGCGAAGGTCCTGCCGTCGCCGTCGAGGTTCGCATTCTTGCCGGAGTCGGCCTGCCAACGCTCGACCGCGACGTCGACATAGGCCGGGCTGATCTCCATCGCGAAGACGCGGCGGCCGTTGGCCTCGCCCGCCATGATCTGTGAGCCGGAGCCCGAGAACGGCTCGTAGCAAAGCCCGCCGCGAGCCACATGCTGGCGCATCGGGATCCCGAAGGCGTCGAGCGGTTTCGGGGTCGGGTGGTCCGGGCGCTCGTCCTTCGCGAAGGAAGGCATCTCCCATGTCGAGGGCAGCGTCTGCTCGGCGACCTTCGGAGGCCGGTTCGGACGGCGCCAGCCCATGAAACAGGGCTCGTGCTTCCAGAGGTAATGCGACCGGGTGAGCACCCCGCGGTCCTTCACCCAGATGATCTGCTGGTGGACGAAGGCCCCGGCTTTTTCCCAACAGGCTTCCAGCATCGCCTGACGGCGGGAGGCGTGCCAGCAGTACCAGGCGGCGTCCTCTGTGATTGCCTCGGCGACCGCCGCGGCGATGAAGCCGTCGTAGAGGTCCGCGCCCTGCGAACTGTCGTCCCAGGTCGTGCCGTAGGACGCCGACCAGTCCTTGTTCCGTGTCGGGTGGTTCGAGCCGTCGTAGTCGACGAGATACGGCGGGTCGGTGGCGAACAGCACCGCGCGCTCGCCGTTCATCAGGCGGCGGACGTCTTCGTGGTTCGTGCTGTCCCCGCAGAGCAGGCGGTGATCACCAAGGATCCACAGGTCGCCCGTCCGCGACACCGGGTTGCGGGGCGGTTCGGGGATGGTCACCGGCGGCACGGAGCCCCCAGCGCCAACTTCTTCTTCACCGTCCCCGTCCGGATCGAACGCAAGCAGTTTGTCGAGTTCACCGTCCGAGAAGCCAACCAAAGACAGGTCGTAGTCGTCGGCCAGCAAGTCCCGCAGTTCCGCCGAAAGAACGGCTTCGTTCCAGTCGGCGAGTTCTGTCAGCTTGTTGTCCGCGATGCGGTAGGCCCGACGCTGCGCCTCGGTCAGGTGGCCGAGCACGATGACTGGCGCCTCGGTCAGGCCGAGCTGCGTGGCGGCCAGCACCCGGCCATGGCCCGCGATCAGCTCGCCGTCCTCGCCGACGAGGCACGGCACGGTCCAGCCGAACTCGGCCATGCTGGCGGCGATCTTCGCCACCTGGTCGGCCCCGTGCACCTTCGCGTTCTTCGCGTAGGGCTGGAGCTTGGCCAGCGGCCAGGTTTCGATCCGCTCGGGGGCGAAGCTCAGCGTCATGGGCGATGTTCCGTGAGTGGTGGTGGATTCCGGCGCGGCGGAGTCCATCGGCTTGCGCGCTGGACTCCGGCATCCACGGGGTATCCACCCCGCGTGGCCGGTCATGTATTTGATGTTACGACGATTTTTCGGCGTCGGGGGTTGGTCCGGATTCCGGGTGGCTTCCCAAAAATTCGGCTCTGTCGCTGGCGATATTGCGCGCCAAGCCCGCCAGCATACGTATTTGGCCCAGAAGGAACCAAGAATTCAAAGGGTTAGCGAATTGGCCCGGCTGGACCCTTCGATGGACTCTCGGAAGCCAGCAGCCCGGGCCGTCCCGCGCGCGCCTCTCCCGAGGATACCTGATTTCTACCCCGGAAGAGCCGTTTTTGTCTCATCGAAAACTGTCTGCCAGACAATTTTCCATCCGCTACGCGCCGCGTGCGAGGCGGATCAGCTTGCGCTTGGAAAGCTGTCGGTTGACCGGTTGCCGGTTCAAGGTGAGCGCGATGACCGAAAGCCCATAGGCCCAGTGCTGATGGGCCGCCGCGCGTTGCAGGCCCGCCGCGTAGCAGATCTCCTTCCAGCGCTCGCCATGTGCCTTCATCCAGACGATCTTGCCGTCGATGGGTTCGAGGCAGCCGGTCCAGGTCAGCGTCTCCTCCATCCGGCTGATCGCCTGCGGCGAGGGCAGCACGCGCATCTGTTTCGGCTCCTGGCCCACCTTGTCGGCGAAGCTGTGGACGATCTCGGGCCAGGTCGAGAAATAGCCACGCCGGCGCGGGTCCGGGAGCCGTCGCAGGATCAGGGCCGCTTCCGCGAGCCGTTCCTCCACGAGGGCGGGTGTCCAATGGGTCATCGTTTGTCCTCCGTCTTGTCGAGGCGCGCGCCGTAGAGACGCTCGCCGAGTTGCCGCACCAGTTCACGCTCAGGCCAAGTAAGCCGTTGGTCGTCAAGGGAAACTGCCAGCAAGCCTTGCTCCCGCCAGCCGTCGCGCTTGACCTCGTCGGGGTCGCGTCGCTGCCCGCCATAGCCCGGTGGGGTGAACCTCATCGCCTTCATGCCAGCCCTCCCTTGGTTTCGATCGCCCAAAGCAGGATCGCGATGGCGTCGGCCTCGTTGTCGTCTGCCGGGCTGAAGCCCCGCGCACAAGCCGCCTCGATCATGGCGTGCTTGGGCGCATTGCCCTTGCCGGTGACGTGACGCTTGATGGTGCCGACGGGCACGCCCTCGTAAGGCACGCCACGCAACTCGGCCCATGCGGTCAGCGTGGCCATGAGCCCGCCGTAGACATGGGCCGCGTCGGTGCCCGCATGGCGGCGGACTTCCTCGAACCAGATCGCTTCCACCGGCCCCGAGAGCCGATCGATCTCGGTCAACCAGTTGGTGAAGCGCAGATAGCGCATGCCGCCGCCGTCGAAGCGGCCGGGGCGGAAGCTGACCGTGCCGGTGGTGATCAGACCGTCATGGCCGCGCAAGGCCCAGCCGGTCGTGGTGCCCAGATCGAGGGCAAGGATCGTGCGTGAGGGCGGATTCAGGGTTGCGCCCGGCACGTCGCCGGACAGAGTCGTATCAGCCATGGGTGGTCTCCTTTTCTGGTGGCTGCTCGGGTGGAAGACGACGGCGGTTGATGCTTGGCGGTACCGGCCGCCGTCGTCGGATTTCGGTTCAGGGTTTCTTGCGCCTGCCGTGTTTGCGCAGATGCCGCGACACCCGCTTGCGCCCCGAGCCGGAGACGGCCTTGCCGGGCGCATGGTGGACAGGGCAGCGCCGGTTCAACGACCCGGACTTGAGGCCGCTTGAACATTGGAATGGCGTTCCACACTCGGCGCAGTAACTTTGCCAGAGGATGATCGGAACGGTCTTTCCGTCGCGGCTGACGTGCAGATCCGACCCGACCATCACGTATCGCTGGCCTTCATGCATCAGCACCGTGCCCGGGGCGGGCAGCACTCGAAAATCGATCTTGCGGATGACCCGCTGATTTCTCTTTGTGGGCATGTGCTTGCCGCCATGAGAGGTGGGCTGGCGATGGCCTGTCGCGCGGATACTACCGTCGTATGAGGGGGCGGACTGGAGGTCGCCCCCCTCATACGTAGTATAGGGGTTCCCACTCTTCCTCATCCGATCCTGACAAGTATCTGTTTTCACGTTGCTTTCTCCCGTTTTGGATGACAAAGGGGCATGACAGAGGCCTTTGTCATCGTCATCGCCAAGTCGTTGATTTCATTGGATTCATGACAAAGGCATGAGGATGACAAAGGCCTTTGTCATATGACGAAGTCACTCATCGAGCCCCTCCGGATAGAGCCAGACGGCGGGGTTCTCGACCTCCCTGGCACGTCCGGAATGGGGACATTTGAAGTGGGTTGGCAGGACCGGTTCGCCCTCCGCCAGGACCTCCCCGGTCTCGTCATCGACCACCGGGTCGCGGCCGAAGCGCATGCCCTCGACGCAAAGGTAGCCGAAGTGCGATCGCGTGGCGGGGTAGCCATGTTCGGCCAGATCGCGACGGAACTTCACGAAGCCCTTGGTCGCCAGCACGCTCAGCCGGTCGCGGATGGTGTACTGACTGCCCAGCCCGTGCTGGTTCTCGAAGGCCGCCCCGAACTGGGTGGAGGTGTAAAGCCGCCCCTCGACCGCCTCGTCGAGCAACAGGGCAAGGATCACGTCTTGTTTCCGAACGCGCTCGGCATCGAACTTCGCGCCCTGTTCGGCGCGCACCAGGCGTTCGTTCATCGGGTTGACCTCGACCCACGCCCCTTTGACCTTGTCGACGAGTTTGGCAGGCAGCGCGGGGCCGTTCCTGAGTTCGATTTCCAACCGGCGTTCGCTGGCGTCTTCGTCCGGCCGGTGCAGGATCAGACCCGTCGTGTAGAAACCCCTGAGCGCGCTGGCGCCGGACAGCGCGAGGAATGGATCCTCCTTCACCTGGTTCTTGGAGAGCTTCTTGGTGTGGTGGACGAGGATCACGCCGCAGTCGGGATTGACGTGGTCGCGAAGCACCTCGACGCGGTCCTTGAGGAAGAACATCATCGCGGCGTTGTCGTTCTCGCCGCCGCCATCGGGCCCGCCGTCGAAGAGGTTACGGATCGGGTCGATGCAGAGGATGTCGAGGGGCGCGTCGGGGAACGCGGCCCGGATCGCGGCGGCCAGGCGGGCGCTGCCCTCGGCATCAAGCAGCATCTTCAGCTTCGGGGTGACGACCAGGTTGTCGCGCGCCGCGGCGATCAGCTCCGCTGGCAGGCCGATCTGCTGCATGCGCTCGCGCAGGTAGTGATACTGGATCTCCGCCTGCAGGTAGAAGATCCGCAAGGGCCGTGGCGGGGTGAAGCCCAGAAATGGCACCCCGGCGGCCATGTGCACGAGCCAGGAGATTAGCAGATCGCTTTTGCCCACCTTGGGCGCGCCGCCGAGCACCAGGAGGCCGCCCGGCGTCAGCACCCGGGGGCCGATCAGATCGGCGGGCATCGGGCTCTGGTCGTCTAGCAGCTGCCCGAGCGTGAAGCTGGGCATCTCGTCGGGCACCGGGGCGGCGCTGTCGAGCCGGACGAGCGGCGGGCCGTGGCGCTCGACATGGCGCGCCCAGAGGCGTTCGGATTCGCGCTTGAGCCGGTCCACCGGCCACTGGGGGCGCAGCATGGCGGCGTTGTAGCCGCAGATCGCCTCCCAGCCCTCGTTCTTCGAGAGGCGCCCCTCGTGGACCAGCCGGATGAAGTAGCCGATGGCGGCGGAGGCGCCTTCGAAGCGCGACCAGTCGTCGGAGCCGCCCTCGCGCACCGGGGTGACCAGAACGTCGTCCACGGCGGGCTTGTCGGCTGTGGCAAAGTCCGGCGTGAGGTTCACGCCCGGCGCGGGCGGCATGTCGGCCACGGCCTCGGCGAACTCGTCGAGATCGCGCTCGAGGCCAGCATTCAATTCGACGATCCGCACCAACGTCTTGAGGCCGTTCTTGTAATAGACCGAGCCCGCCACCCGGATCGGCTGATGCGCCGAGCGGAAATGCATGTCGCCTCCGACCTTGGCGGCAATGTCGCCACGCAGACGGCAAAGGCGCCGGATGTCATCGCCCTCGGCGGGCTCGGTGAGCTTCCACCAGACGTGCGCTTTCCGCTGGCCCTCGGGCGTGATGCCGCCGCTTTCGACGACCATTGTGGGCGGGCCGAGATGGCGCTCCAGATGGGCGCGCTTGGAGGCGATGTCGCCGCTGTCGATGTCGACGACGACGGCCTGCATCTGCGCCACGTCGGCGGCCTTGGCCTGGCCGGTTTCCGCGACCGTGCCGGGGATCACATAGACCGCCGCGCCTTCGCGCGCGGCCCAGTTGGCGAAGGTCGCCATCTTCTCCGGCGCCGTCGCGTCGGCGGCGATCCAGATGTTGTGCGGCCGGCCGTCGATCCCCTGTCCTTTGTCGATGAAGCTGCGCACCGGGACCAGCCCGTCGCAGTAGCCGAAGACCACCTCCATGAAGGAGGCGATCTGCTCGGGATCCGGCTCGTCGCCGAACGGGTCGAGCATGGGTGCGGCGTCGTTGAAATCGCGCCAGGGGTTGAAATGGACGAGGTTGGCCTCGGACTGGTCGGCCGTGTGGTCATCGCGCATGTCGGTGTCCTGGGGTGGTTCGGGCGGGTCTTTGGGGGCGTCGCTCATCGCGTCAGGCTCCAGCAGCGCTCGGCCCAGGGGCAGAAGCGGCACTCGAAGAAATCGCGGTTCCGGGCCACGCGCGGCAGCAACTCGCCCGCGTCCGTCGCTCGCAGGATCCGCACCGCGCGATCCGACATGCGCTGCGCGAGATCGGCATCGAAGGGCACCAGTTCGTGGTGCAGCTCGGCGGTGTCCTTGTTGATCGCTGTGAAGAGCGCCGGGTTGGACGAGAGGCCCGGCACCGTGGCTTCCATGTAGGCCTGGTAGAGCGCGATCTGGGCGGCATAGACGGGCTTGGAGACGGTCACGCCCTTGGCCACCGTCTCGCGCCAGTTCTTGGCGTTCATCGTCTTGCATTCCCAGAGGGCGGGTGTGCGCAGACCCATGGCGGCAGGGGCGCCCACGACGATCCCGTCCACATGGCCGCGAATGCGCCCGCCCGCGACCGAAAAGCCGAACTGGCCCCCGTCGCGCTTCCGGGTGACCAGATCGAGCCCGGCGGCGCGCAACCACTTGATGGCGAGATCCTCGAGCGCGTGCCCGATCGCGAAGATCCTGAGCGACCGGCCGGAAAACTCCTGGCTCTCGTCCTTGGGGGCCTGGGCGAACTCGAACTGCAGCGCCCGCTCGCAAGACTGCCCCAGCCGGGAGGCCCCGAGATAATCGCGCGGCGGGGTCGCGGCGCGTTCGGCCTCGAGCGCGGCATCCACGGCGGCGTTGATGCGCTCCGCGATACCGGGGCGATGGTTGTAGTCCAGCATCAGAACGGGATCTCCGATTGGCTGGCGATCTCGGCCATCTCGGCGCGGAAGGCCTCGACGGTGGTGACGATCAGCCGGTGCATGTCGTTCTGCGTCAGCTGGCCCAACGGACGGTCCCAGCCGATCCGCTCCATCTCGGGGGCAAGCGCACGCATCACGGCGGGCAGCGCCCGGGTTTCCTCCTCGGTGAAATCGACCATGTTCAGTCCTCTCTTTGCCTTTCGGGTGAAGGCCGCCTGGCAGCCCATTGAGCAGAACCAGCGGCGGGTTCGGTGCGGACGCGGACGGGAGGCGTCGAACCAGCCGAAGCCGCGGGTTCGGGATGTGCAGACGGCGCAGAGCACCGGGCGCGGATGCCAGAGGCGATCAGAGCCCGGTCGATCCGCAGCCGCTGCGGGCGGGGATGGGACTTGCGCGACATGGCTCACGCGGCCCTCCGTTCCGGCATGGCGGCGGAGCGGACGAGTTGCCGTATCGCGCGCTTGTGGAACCGGAAGGAGATCAGCGCCGAGGCGTGGTAGCGGGTGAGCCCGTAGTCCTGCCGCGCGCTCGCCGGCAGGTATTGCAGCTGCTTCTCGGTCGGCGCCTGGCGCAGCCAGCCCCGGGTCTTGAAAGCGCTCTCGTCGCTCTCATGTGTGTTCAGCCAGTCATCGGCCTGTGCAAGGCAGACGGCGCGTTCGCCGATGCCGAGAAGCCGGGGCTGCGCCCCGCGCCGGCCACCGACCGCATGCCAGAGCCCTTCGAGCCAGAAGATGCCGGCCCAGGCGGTGAAGCCCGTGGCCATCAGCGCCGCCTCGTCGCCGAAGAGGTCGACCCACTGGAAGCTCGACCGCTTCAGCAGGTCGATCTCGGTCATCACGAAGCCCTCGAGCGCTTCGGCACCGGCCTCGTCCTTCGGCTCGACCAGCAACGCACCACAGAGCGGGCATTCCCGCGCACCAAGCGGGATCTCGGCCTCGCAGTCCGGGCAGGTCTTCGTGGGCGCCATGCCGACGGCATCGCGGCCATCGAGGTCCACGTCCTGTTCCAGCGTGCCGTGCATCAGGCTCGACGTCCCGAAATCCAGCACCACGCAATCGGTCTTGACGATGCCAGGATGCTCGGCGGGATCAACGGTGCGCAGGCCGCGCCCGACCATCTGGATCATGGTGGACTTGCAGGAACTGGGCCGCAGCAGGATCACGCAAGCTGTAGGCGGATGGTCGAAGCCCTCCGTGAGCACGGCGACGTTGACCAGCACGGCGATCTCGCCCGAGGCGTAGGCGGCGAGGATGTTGCGGCGCTCGTCGGCTGCCAGATCGCCATGGATCAGCCCCGCCGGAATGCCCGCCGCGTTGAAGGCCTCGGCGACATGGGCGGCATGGGCGACGGTCGAGCAGAAGACGATGGTGGGCCGCCCGGCGGCCTTCTCGCGCCAGTGGCAGATCACCTCGTCGGTGACCGGCGCGCGGTCCATGATCCCGGCGACCTCGGTCATGTCGAAGTCGAGGGCGGTCTTGCGCACCTTTTGCAGTTGCGCGCGCACGCCCACGTCGATCACGAAGGTGCGCGGCGGCACGAGGTGGCCAGAGGCGATCAGCTCGCCCAGCCGGACCTGGTCGGCCACGTTGTCGAAGACCCGGCGCAGCCCCTTGCGGTCGCCGCGGTTCGGCGTGGCGGTGACGCCGAAGATCCGGGCCTCGGGGTTGGCGCCCCGCACCCGGTCGACAATGCGGCGGTAGCTCTCGGCAATCGCGTGATGCGCCTCGTCGATCACCAGCAGATCGAGCTTGGGCATGGCCGCGAGATTGGCAGCGCGCGTGAGTGTTGGCGCCATGGCGAAGGTGACCTGGCCGGACCAGTCCTTCGTGACGGCATCCACGACCGAGGTTGAGATATCGGGATTGACCCGGCCGAACTTCTCGCGGTTCTGGGCCGTCAGCTCATCGCGATGGGCCAGAACGCAGGCCTTGGCGCCGCCCTCGACCATCTTGCCCGCAACGGCGGACAACATGATGGTCTTGCCCGATCCGGTAGGGGCGATGCCGAGCGTGTTGCCGTGGGTCGAGAGCGCAGCGAGGCTGCGCTCCACGAAGAGTTTCTGGCGGGGACGAAGGCGCATGGGGGTGCCCTCACTCGGCCCAGGACGGGCGGCCCGGGGTTGCCGGGGCGGTGGGTTGCTGCGCGGTCGAAGACTGCGGCGCAGGTTGCGCAGGCGGCTGATAACCGTGCCCTGCCGTCCCCATGATCCGGGCATAGTCCCGATGATCCGGCGTCACCGCCGCGCGGATCTCGTTCTTCTCCTCGCCCATGGCGTCGGTGCCGACATCGATCCGGGCAACGAACTCGAGCCCGTCGAGATCGGCAAAGCCGCCGATGCGTCGCGCCGCCTGCGCCTGCGGGGACTGGTCCTTGTCGGAAATCCCCCGCGCCGAGTTCAGCATGCCCCGGATCAGGCTGCGGCCCATGTTGGCCCAGTCCGGCCCCTTGGGGCTGTAAAGCCCGATCAGCGTGAAGATCTTGCGTCGGGCATAGGGGCCCTCGGTCACGGTGAACTCACCGTTCAAATACACCGCGCCGGTGGAGCCGCGGGTGGCATAGCCCCCGGTCCAGCCCTGCGAAGGGTCGTCGAAACCACCGGGCCGGATGGTCAGCCGCACCTTGGCGAGCGTGCCCTTGGGGATGAGGTTGGCATTGGATTGCGCGTCGTTGAAATCGTTCCAGAGACCGGTCATGGTGTGGGGTCCTTTCAGTTAGTGGGATCGGATTGAGGGGTCGTTGCCGGCGCCGGGATGCGCGGCGCGTCGGTGACAAGCGGACGTGCATCGATCGGAAGCGGCTGGCGGATCTTCTTGATGAGTTGGCCGAGATCGGGGGGCTCGAGCATCTCCAGCCGACCGGAGCGGTCCTTGGCCGGATAGCCCCAGGGGTTCTGGGTCTGGCAGACGAAGACCCGCCGGGGCACACCCTGGTCATCTGGCAGCAACGTGAGTGTCAGCACCTCGTCGACGATGCCGGGCAGTTCCAGCCCGGTCTTGGAGCCCTCGATCTGCGGCACGAAGACCTTGCGATTGAAGTCGTCGAGCTTCTCGTCGAGGATGCCGACGAAGATCACGTTCTTCGCCCGCGTGTGCTGCAGATGGGTGAGCCAGGCGATCATCTCGCGCCCGTGCAGCCCGTAGGCGCCGCGCACATCCGGCTTGCCGGTCTTGTCCGAATGCGCCTCGGGCTGACCCTTGCACCACTGGAAGCAGAGGCGCCCGGCGACGGTGATCGAGTCGACGAAGATCGTGTCGTACTTGTCGAGCGCAGACGGATCGCCGAACTTCTCGCAAACCGCGTCGTAATGCGCCCGGCTGTAGGGCTGGTCCTCGCGCAGCGCCGGGTTGGCTCCGCCGATGAACACCGCGAAATCCCGGCATTCGGTCCAGGTGCGCGGCCGGATCGTGTCGATGGCCAGCCCCTCGACGGCGAGATCACCCGCTTCGAGGTCGAAGAACAGCGTCGTGCTTGCCTTGAGCGTGCGCAAAAGTGTGGTCTTGCCCGCGCCGCTGGCTCCGAAGATCGCGGCCTTGACGCCGCGCATCTCGGCCAGCCGCTGATCGGCGGTGATGATTGGGAGGGTCATCGATCCGCCCCTTCCGGCTTGATCTCGACCTTCAGCGCACCCGGACGCACGGTGCGGGCGGGCTCGAATCCGGCGCGGATCGCCTCGGGCCAGGCGGCGTATTTGCGCTCGGGCACCTTGTAGGTGACATCGACATATTGGGCGGGATCGTCGCCCGCGGCGCGGATGCGCTCAACCATGGCGGCAAGTTGCTCCTGGTCCCAATCCACTCGCTTGGGCAAATCGGCGACCACGGTAAAGTCGCCATCGGCGATGCGCACGGTGCCGGTGTCCTTGCCGCAGGCGCGGCGGGCCTCGGCGGCGCGGGAGCCGTAGCGGACATCCAGCGCGGCGTTGAACCGGGCGCTGACGGCGCGCATCTGGCGCGCGGCCTCGGCGATCTCGCGCTGCAGGACGGCGAGCAGTTCGACCGGCAGCTGGGCAATCTCGCCGGTGGGAAGGTTGAGCAACTCGTCGATGCTCGGGGTGTTCTCGGGATATGGCATGGGTGTCTCCGGTTTTTTGGGGGAATGGGTGTCAGGCCGCTTCGAGCAGCCGCATGGACAGGGACGCGCCGGGCGGGCCGGGTCTGGGTCGAGCGATGGCGATGTAGGCGAATTCGTCGGGGTCGAGCCGGGTCTGCACGAGATGCACCAGCCCCTGGTCCGCTGCGCGCATGGCCGCCGCCGCTACCTGCTGCAGGCTGCGTTGTTGCTCGGACGAGAGCCGCGAGACGACCGAGGTCGCATCCACCGCGAGAAAGCCGCGGTGATAGACCAGCGTCTCGCCGGGCTCGGCCTGCGCGATCCAGGCGCAGAGCCCGACCTCGTCGAGACCGGGGCCGTTCAACCCGTGGATCGGTACCACCTCGGCCTCGGTGATGGGCGACAGGCGTCCCATCACGCCGCTCCCGGCGCGGTGTCGGCGGTTTGTTGCAACTGGCCTTGCTCGAAGGCGATGATGTCCTCGAGCCGGTAAACCACCCGGCCGCCGATCTTCATGTAGGCCGGGCCTTCACCCGCCCACCGCCAACGCTCCAGCGTTCGGTGGGAGATGGTCCAGCGCCGGGCGAGTTCCTTCTGGTTGAGACATTGTGGTTTCCGCATCGTGCTACCCCTCGTTGATGGCTTCGGGGAAGTGATGCCAAATCCCGCTGGGGGATGTCGTCAGGATCATCGGGGGATGCGGAGGGGGATCACTTGCGCCTTGCGGCAGTGGGGTTTCCGGTCAGGTGGGGGATGGGTGATCCCCCACCATCCCCCTGCCGATCCCCCTTTGGAGCAATCCGCGAGTCGGATCGCGAGGGGAAGAGGCGTTTCAGTCGACGTTCAGGCGATAACCACCCTTGCGGTCCGAGCGGATCAGCTGGCGCCAGTTCTTCTTCGACTTGAACACGTCGGCCATGCGCAGGCTCTTCGAGCCGGCCATGCTGAGGATCGCCTTGCCGTTCTGCCAGGGCTCGCCGGCTTGGGCGGCCGCGTGCAGCGCGCGCACCACCTCGGCCTGGATCGGGCCCAGCTTGAAGCGGTAGCCGTTGCAGCGCACGTCCTGGTAGTCAGCAGAGACGATGAAGGTGTTCTCTTCGCCAGCCTCCGAACGGCCGGAGAATCCGGATTGGATTTCAAAGCGGTCTCGTTCATCCCGCCGCAACAGGAGATCCCCGATCAGCACCAGAACCGGCTCCGCGCCGTCCTGCACGAACGAGTAGCCAGCCCGGTCCGTGCGGAACGAGCTCACATGGATCTGGCCACAGCGGAACAGTTGAAAGACGTCCTGCGCATGCAGATCCAGCAGGCCGTTGAAGCGGGTCTGCTCCCACGGCACCGGGAAATGCTCCCCCTCCGGCGTCTCTTCGAAATCGCCGAACTCGATCGGCACGCCGAACACCCGAACCGACAGCCGCAGCCTGTCATTCTCGGCGAGATAGATGAGGTCATCCTCGCTGATCGACCAGCGCTCCAGGATCTCGGGCAGCGTGAAATACAGCTTCTCGATATGCACGCGCGCCCTCCGAATCCCGCCCCGATTGTTTACCCTTTGTTCCTATTCGCTTGACGCCTCACGATCAATCCTGTTTTATCCTATTTCATCCACAACTCGCTGGGGACAACATGACCTTGCATCACACATTGGCCGACCGTCTCAGGGCCCGCGCGCACCAGCTCGGGCTCAGCCCCGCGCATGTGGCCGAGATGGCCGGGGTCAATCGCTCCTTCGTCTACGACATCCTGCGGGGCCGTTCGACCCGTCCGAACGTCGAACGCCTCGGCGCCGTCGCGCAGGTTCTGAAGGTGGAGCGCGACTGGCTGATCCACGGCATCGGCGATGTCGAGGGCACGCCCCCCTTCATCGAGAACCCCGACGAGGCCTTCGTCTCCATCGCCCACGCGAGCCCGCGCCCGTCCATGGGCGGCGGCGCGGTGGTGCAGGATCACGAGGACAGCGCCGGCCGCGCCTATCACTTCCGCCGCTCCTGGATAAAGGGCAGCCTCGGCGCCAGCCCCTCGCAGCTGCGCATCATGCATGTGGAGGGCGACAGCATGGCGCCGACGCTTTTGAGCGGCGACACGGTGCTGGTCGACATGGCCCGCCGCACCCCCAACCCGCCCGGCATCTTCGTGCTCGACGACGGCATGGGGCTGGTCGCCAAGCGGCTCGAGCACATCCCCAACAGCGACCCGCCCGCCGTGCGCGTCATCTCCGACAATCCCGTCTACAGCCCCTATGAACGAACGGCCGACGAAATCCACATCGTCGGCCGCATTCGTTGGTTCGCGCGGGAGATTTGAGGTGATCGCAATTAGCTTGCTTCGCTGAACCTCAACGGTCCGGATGATATCCGTGTTTGACCAAGGCGTCCTCGAAATCGCCGGCCAGACCCTCTTTCATGTCCCGAAAGCAGCGAACCATCTTGTTGACCTGCGCGATGAACTTGTCGTCCAGCCGCTCCGGGCCTTCGCCAAAAGCGAGGCTGGAGAGCATCGCGGCGGCAAGTGATCCATCCGGTGCCTGCGCCCATCTTTTTGGGGCGTCGAACAGCGGGCGAAGGCTGGGCGGTTCATTTTCCGCCCGGTGCTTCAGGCCGACTGAATGATGAAACGCCTGCCAATCCTTCAACTTCATAGTCAGCAGCTGCCAGATCTGCGCGCCCTGAAGCGGCCAGAGTGGCTCCTCCGCCAATCCGTCAACGTAGTCCGGCAGCGCGGGTTCAAAGTCCGCCTCCCGGCCGACGTCAGCCCCCCAGTTGTGCTTCCATCCACGGCAGACATAGCTTCTATCGCCGACCGGGAACCAAGGGACAAAAGGGTCTTCAGGGTTTTCGTCAAACCAGACGCAATTGACTTTTTCCTTATCTGGCAAATCGTCGTCGGCTGGCTTCGCGAGATCCTTCGCGGCATCCGTCCAGTGTGGGTATTGCAGCGACGAAAAGGACAAGCCGAGACGCAAGGCTTCCGGGCGGCCGTCGGCGACCAAATGCATGTCCACACTCATCGCCTGCCAGAAGGTATGCCATGCGGCACCGTGCAGGGCTTCGCCATCCAGCTCGTCCTCGAACCCATGCCAATCCATGTTGTCCGGGTCAAGCCCTGCCTCGCGGATGGCGGCGCGCCACATCTCATGCTCGCGCCGATTACGCCATTCCTGGATAGCGTGCTTCCTGATGTCGTCATCGGTCTTGTCGGCATACGATTTAGGTTCGTAGCGGTCCAGCGCCTCTTTCAACTCGGCCTCTGTCAACGCGCGGGTCCGAAGTTCCTCGAGCTTCGCGGTCGGCACATAGGCCGGCAGGCAAAGCACCGGGCGCGGCACATAGATTCGTGCCAAACGAATTTTCGGATAGAGGAGAGACACTCCTTCCGCCTGGATGTCGAACCCGGCAAGGCGCAGCCGGCTGTATTCCTCATATACGGTGCCCTCTTCGTCGCCGGGAAGGTGCTCGAAGCGATCAACGGGAAAGGTCTGTCTATGCAGATTGGCCAGCACTTCCGGCGCGCAGTCATGCATCGTGTGCGGGTGATTTCGGATCGAGTAGTTCCGAACCTCGTCGAAATACGCGATCACGTCGGTTTCCCGCGCGATCCGGTCCACGAACCGCTGCATCACATCGCGAAACTTCTCGAACAGCGGCACGTCGGCCTTGAGGCGTGGACGGGACGGTCCGTAAAACGATGTTCCGTCACACACGGCCAAGAGCATCTGGTCGCGCCGCATCTCAACGTCGAATTCCGGGTTCAGGAAGTCGGCAAGGTGCTCGCTGAGCCGGAGGAATGTCGCGCCCGAGGCGTTGAGATCGCCGTCCAGTTGTTCGCCGTCGAACCGGAAGTATCGCTTGCGCTTCTTCTCTTTCGACACCGCTTCATCCTCGCCAAAGGCAGAAAACAGAAACTGCCGGACCGTGAGCGTCGGTTTTTCGCCGGGGACGCGTTCTATGACACGCCCCAGGTTTCGTGCAATGGCGCTACGATCTTCCACCGGGAGCCTCGGCGTTGCCTTGAGATGACCCCGCAGCTTGCGAGCCTCTCTTTGCTGTCGGGCGCGGCGCTCCTGCAAGTCGGCCTCGATCTGTTGCTTGCCGGCGGGTTTTTGTGTTCCCGAAAAACGGTTTCTTGCATCGATGATACGGCTCGACATGGTCAGCCCCTCCAGTTCGGGCGCAACGAACGTACTTGTTTGGACCGGCGCGGGCGCGCGTGCTTCTCCGGAGGCCTGTGATAGCAGGTTTGCACCTTTTCATCGCGAGTGATGATCGCGCGGATGCGCAATGCTTTCTCGATAGTGGTGACGGCGAATCCCAACTCATACAGTTCCGAGAACTGCGACACGCGAATCTCGCGCGCTTTGCTCCCGTTACGTGCCGGGGTGTCATGTCCATAAAGAGCTACAAGGTTTAACGCCTTGCGGCAGATGCCTCGCTGGGCGATGCGCTGGTTGGCATGTGCGGTGATCGTGACAGTCATCTGATCGTTCGTTTGTGTTTGCATTGGATTGTCCTCAGTGGTGTTGACGAGGCCAATTTGCTTGACTGCGTATCATAAATCTCCCGCAATTTGGGGATTTTTTTGGTGGTATATTTTGGGGTAAACTGGTGGTGTTTCGTGATCTTTTTTGGTGGTTATTCATGTCACATCGGAGCTTTCTCTTGCGAAGCGATCTCCAGAAACGACCAACGTGGATCATCCCCAAGGCTGTACATACTACGCGCTTCGCGCAAATTCGCATCCCTGCGACAACCCTCTGATTTCCCTTGAAATCCGTCCCCTCGCGCGGCGAACACGGAGCAAACTGCCTCAGGAGGTTCGCTCCCCATGCCCGACGATTTGTCCTTCGCGCCGCCCGCCGAGACGCTCACGACCAGCCAGCGGCTCGCTGAGCTGGCCGAGATCCTCGCAGGCGCCATTATGCGCGCCAACCCACCGAAACCTCAGGATAATTCTTCCGCGCACCCAGACAGTTCGCTGGACATTCTCGCCCTCAGACGCCGTCGTCGGAGGCAGTTGCGAAACCGAGTTGGAGGCGAAGAATGAGACACACAAGATCGAATGGAAGCGCGGCGGGACGGCCCGACGTCCTGGCGGAACTGATGGCCCTGCGGGCGATGAGCGTGGCGCAGTTGCGCGAGAAGTGGGAGGCGCTGTTCGATGCGCCCGCGCCGAATGGCAGCCGCGGCAACCTCGAGCTTCGGCTTGGCTACCGCATCCAGGAGCTGGCCCTCGGCGGGCTGGGGCGCGAGACGCGGCGCACACTCGACGTGCTGGCCGAGGAGGTCGCCGCCGGCAAGCTGGGCGGCCTGGTCTCGGACCCGCGCAAGCCCGCCCCCGGCACCAAGCTGGTGCGCGAATGGGAAGGCGAAGAGCATGTCGTCACCGTGCTGGCGGACGGGTTCGAATGGCGGGGGCGCCGCTTCAAGTCGCTCTCGGCCGCCGTGCGCGCCATCACCGGCGTGAACTGGAACGGCTGGCGCTTCTTCGGCCTCGACCGGACGGGAGGGGTGAAATGACCGCACGACAAACGCCTGCGCGCCGCCTGCGCT
The DNA here is from genome assembly GCF_025376885.1 of Pseudoruegeria sp. SHC-113. Lineage (NCBI taxonomy): Bacteria > Pseudomonadati > Pseudomonadota > Alphaproteobacteria > Rhodobacterales > Roseobacteraceae > Pseudoruegeria > Pseudoruegeria sp. SHC-113. Next base: position 919,880 of record NZ_JAHUBR010000001.1, on the reverse strand, counting down.
GCGCCATCTATACCCGCAAGTCGAGCGAAGAAGGGCTCGACATGGAGTTCAACAGCCTCGATGCCCAACGCGAGGCCTGCGAAGCCTATATCGCCAGCCAGCGCGCCGAGGGCTGGGCGTGTCTGCGGGAACGTTACGACGATGGCGGATTCTCCGGCGGCACGCTGGACCGTCCCGCGCTGGCACAGCTGATCGACGACATCGAGGACGGGCTGGTGGACGTGGTGGTTGTCTACAAGATCGACCGGCTCAGCCGCGCGCTGATGGATTTCTCGAAGCTGGTCGAGATCTTCGACCGCCATGGGGTGACCTTCGTGTCCGTCACCCAGTCCTTCAACACCACCACCTCCATGGGGCGCCTGACGCTCAACATCCTGCTCAGCTTCGCCCAGTTCGAGCGCGAGGTGATCGGCGAGCGGATCCGCGACAAGGTCGCAGCCTCGAAGAAGAAGGGCATGTGGATGGGCGGCTTCGTCCCGCTCGGCTATGACGCCATCGACCGCAAGCTGGTCATCAACCCGGCCGAGGCCGAGAACGTGCGCACCATATTCGAGCTCTTCGCGCGGTCCGAGACCACCGCCTCGGTCGTGCGCGAACTCGACGCGCGCGGCATCCGCTCCAAGCGCGGACGGCCCATCGACCGGGGCGCGCTCTACAAGCTCCTGCACAACCGCATCTACCGCGGCGAGATCACCCACAAGGGCGCGGTCCATCCCGGCGTGCATGAGGCGATCATCAGTCCGGAGCTGTGGGAAGCCGCCCATGCCGTTCTGAAGGGCAACACGCACGCACGCGCCGGACGAACCCGGGCAGCCGCGCCGGCCCTGTTGCGCGGGCTGATCTTCACCCAGACCGGCGCCGCGATGACGCCGCATCACACCAAGCGCAAGGGCAAGCGCTATTGCTACTACACCTCGATGGACGTGATCCGTAGCCAGCCAAGGGCCGAACTGCGCGGGCCGCAGCGGCTGCCGGCGGCGATGGTCGAGGAGGCTGTGATCGCGGAAGTGCGGCGGATGCTGCGCACGCCAGAGATCGTGGCGCGCACGGCGCGGGCGCTGAGGAAGGAGCGCCCGGATCTCGACGAGAACACCGTCGTCGCCACGCTTGGCCAGTTCGACGACATGTGGGCCGCGCTGATCCCGGCCGAACAGGCGCGCGTCGTGCAGCTCTTGGTGGCGCGGGTCACGGTGGGCGAGGACGGGATGGACATCGACCTGCGCCATGACGGGCTTGGCGCGCTGGCCAGCCTGCTGACGCCCAAGACCGAGGACGCCGCCTGATGCCAAGCACCAACACGATCCGCGTCCACGTGCCGCTCACCTTGCGCAAGCGAGGCGGCCGCCCGCGCATCCTGCCGCCGAAGGAGATTGAGGCCGCAATGCCCACCGGTCAGGATCCCCGCCTCTTGCGCGCCATCGGCCGAGCTTGGCGCTGGCGAAAGATGCTGGAGAGTGGCGAGGTCGCCACGCTCACGGATCTCGCCGCCGACGAGGGCCTCTCCGACCGCTACCTCAGCCGCCTCACGCGCCTCGCCTGGCTGGCGCCCGAGGTGCTGGAACGCCTCGTCGTCCACCGCGAACCCTGCGCGATCACGATCTACGAGTTGTGCCTGATCGCCTCGCTGCCGTGGGAGCAACAGGTGGAGCGGGTGTTTGAGTGACCGTCCCGTCAACTTTTCGCGGCGTGAACGCGGATGCGCTCGGGCGTGAGCGTCCTGTCGCCAGCTTCCAATTCGTATGTGGCCAAGGGGCCGTCCTTACCTGCCGAATAATCAAGGCACAACGCATTGGGAGCCTGTAATCGCGGCGCGCCGGTCAGCCAGTAGTGGCCAAAGAATACCGGGCGCCCCGCCTTTGGATATGTCTGCGCCTGTAGGGTGTCGGGCAGAGGATCATCTGGCAGATCGTCCGGATCGGGCACCGAGATCGCGATTTCGCGCCACGTTTTCGCATCCGAGTTCCACCATTGCAAGCGAACGGCGTCGCGCCTGGTGCCGTCCTTGTCGTGAAAGCAGGCGCCGTCGGGCAGCTTGTGCTCGGGGCCCTTGGCGATTTCCTCGGTGAGGTGGAAAAGCTCGTTTTCCCGGTCGGCCGCCCATATCAGCTGCTCCTCCGACAGCACACCGTTGCCGGTGAGTGCCCGCACCCTGTCGATCGAGCTTTCCCGCCAGCAAGCGTGAACCGCCCGAAATCCGGCCTCTTCGATGAAGAGCGGCAGGGTGCGCATCCAATCCAGCACTTCGCGGGTATCCTGCGCGCCGAGCGGGAACTCGTTGAGAAAACTCTTGTGCTGGCGCAGGTTCTTGTCCGAGCGGTCGCGCAAAGGCTGGCCCGTTTGGGGATGCACGGTGTGGAAATGAAGGGCATTGAGCTCGTGGTTGCCCATGATCGCGCGCGCCTTGCCGCTGTCGATCAGGCTGCGGACGAGATCGATGACGGCCCTGTTCTCGGGCCCTCGGTCGATGAAGTCGCCCAGGAAGACGATGGCGCGCTCGGGTTCCGGGTGGACCCAGCCGGCGGCGCGGCGGTGCCAACCCAGATCATCAAGCGCTGTCCGCAGCTTGCCGATCTGCCCGTGAATGTCTGGGAAAATGTCGATGGTTGCCATGAAGTCTCCGTCTATTTGTTCCCACCTTACCAATACCGCGCGAAACCGGCGGCATTTTCATGGCCGCGCGGCGATGTGCGAGGATCAGGGCGCTGGCCAGTGACACACCGCCATGCGCCGTCATTCTTGCGAACCAATCTGCCACCAGCCCCAGCCACTACGCCTCCTGTTGGTTCGGGGCATGTTTCCCTCGTAGGCATTGGAAACAGGGGACGAAGTTTTGGCGGGGTTGAAACTCAGGTCATTGAAAACGCTTGCGAAAATCACAGCGAACCGAATTACGCGAGGTTCGCGCGACCAGAGACCCGGGGCGGTTCAGAGACCGAAACCGGGGGTCAGGCCCGTCTCAGAGGTTCGGACTCAGTCCGCAAACCCCTTTGAAAACAGGGAAAATTCCGGCGCTGACCGGGGGCGTTCGATGTTTCGCAATGGTGATGGTGGCGGAGAGACTGGGATTCGAACCCAGGGAACGCTCACACGCTCAACGGTTTTCAAGACCGCCGCATTCGACCACTCTGCCACCTCTCCGGTGCCGAGAACTCCTAGCGGGGCCGGGTTGATTCTGAAACCGCAAACTTCCGCGTGATCGGCTCGGCCGGATGCCGCCGATCCACTTCCCATACCCTTGCCAAACCGCTACACTGCGCCGCAAAGACGGTAAAACCGGCGCGAACGGCATGCCCCCGCGAAACGAGGGGCGCCCCGGCAGGCGCGAGGCGAGAGGAAAAGGGCAACACCATGACAGCAGTCAAGCGGAGCACGGCCATCGCGGCCGTTCTATGTGCATTGGCCGTGGCAGGCTGCAACGAGGCCACCAAAATCAACCCCTTCGGTGGCGATGACGATCCCGAAGCCTCCACCACCTCCACCGCGACCTCGGTCAAGATCGTGGAACGCGATGTCGAGGCGCCGGATGTGTTCCAACAGACGGAGAAAGGCCTGTGGGACGGCCGCCCCTCGCTGGGCGGCGTCTGGGTGGCCCACCCCGACAGCAAGGATCCAGAACGCGTGATCATCCGCAACGAGGACAACGGAAAATTCGTGATCGGCGCGCTGTTCCGCCGCGAACGCGAGACGCCGGGCCCGGTGTTCCAGGTCTCCTCCGATGCCGCCGAGGCGCTTGGCATGCTGGCCGGCCAGCCCGTGAGCCTGAACGTCACCGCGCTGCGCAAGGAAGAGGTGCCGGTGGAGCCCGAAGCCACCGCCACGGCGCAGCTGGATGCACCCGACCAGATTGAATCGCAGACGCTGGAAGATCCGATCGCCGTTGCCGGCGCCGCCATCGCCGCTGTGGAAGCCAGCGAGGCCGCAGCGCCTGCCGCTGCCGCCCCGGTCCCGGCCCCGGCCCCCAAGCCGACGACCACCAGCAAGCTCGACAAACCCTACGTGCAGATCGGCATCTTCTCCGTGGAGGACAACGCCAAGGGCACCGCCGAGGCGATGCGCCAGCACGGGGTGATCCCGACCGTTAAGAAACAGACCACCGCAGGCAAAACCTTCTGGCGGGTCATCGTTGGCCCGGCCAGCTCGAAATCCGACCGCAACGTGCTTTTGAAGAAAGTGCAGGGGCTCGGCTTCGAGGATGCCTATTTCGTGTCCAGCTAACGCGAACCGGAGACAAAGATGCGCCAGATGCTGAAAGCCGCCGCCACCGCAATGATCCTTGCTCTGCCCCTGCCCGCCTTCTCCTTCGAGACAGCGGCCACGGCGGCCTATGTGATCGACCAGACCACCGGCACCGTGCTTCTGGAGAAACGCGCCGATGTGGCGCTGCCGCCGGCCTCCATGTCCAAGCTGATGACGCTGAACATGCTGTTTGAGGCGCTCAAGGATGGCCGCGTGACGATGGAGACGCGCTTTCCTGTTTCTTCCCGCGCCAAGGCGATGGGCGGCTCCACCATGTTCCTGAACGAGCGCGATCGCCCCACCGTGGAAGAACTGATCCTCGGCATCATCGTGCAATCGGGCAATGACGCCTGTGTCGTAGTGGCCGAAGGGCTGGCGGGATCGGAAGCCACCTTTGCCACCCAGATGAACGCCCGCGCGCAGGCGCTCGGCATGACGAACTCCACCTTCGCCAATGCCTCGGGCTGGCCGCACCCCTCGCAGCGCATGTCGATGCATGATCTGGGCGTTCTGGCCCAGCGGCTGATCAACGACTTCCCCGAGTATTACCCCTATTTCGCGCAGACCGAGTTCCCCTTCGATGGCCGCTCGCCCGACAACCGCTTCAACCGCAACCCGCTGCTGAAGCTCGGCATCGGCGCGGATGGGCTGAAAACGGGCCACACGCAGGAAGCCGGTTACGGGCTTGTCGGCTCCGCCAAGCAAGGCAGCCGCCGCGTGACCTTCGTGATCACCGGGCTCGACAGTGAACGCGCGCGTGCCGAAGAGGCCGAGCGCGTGGTGAGCTGGGCCTTCCGCCAGTTCGTGGAGAAAACCGTGGCCACCGCCGGAACGCAAGTCGCGTCTGCCAAGGTGTGGATGGGCGCGTCCCCGTCCGTCGGGCTCGTGCCGACCGCGGATGCCACGCTGCTGGTGCCCGCGCTGTCCCACGGTGATCTGACGGCCACGGTGGAGCATAAATCCCCGCTCGAAGCCCCCATCGCGAAGGGCGATGAGATCGGCACGCTTGTGGTGCAGCTCGAAGGCATGCCCGATGCGCGCATTCCGCTGGTGGCGGATCGTGACGTGGCTCGTGGAGGCTTCCTGCCGCGCCTGAGGGCCGCGGCGCAGGTGCTGTACCGACAGGTGATGGGGGAAGCCCAGGCGGACACTCTGGCTTCCGGCCTATAACCCGCAGGATGTTCATTTCCTTCGAAGGGATCGACGGATCCGGCAAATCCACGCAGGCCCGCCTGCTGGCCGCACGGCTTGAGGCTGAAGGCCACGCGGTGGTGCTGACGCGCGAACCCGGCGGCTCGCCGGGGGCCGAGGAAATCCGCCGTCTGGTTCTGGAAGGCGATCCGGACCGTTGGTCCGCCGAGACGGAAATCCTGCTGTTCACCGCCGCCCGCCGCGATCACCTTGAGCGCACGATCCAGCCCGCCCTGGCCGAGGGCAAGATCGTGCTCTGCGACCGTTTCGCTGACAGCACGCGCATGTATCAGGGCATCAGCCGGGGCGATCTGCGCGGCACGGTGGATGCGCTGCACAGCCTGATGATTGGCCGCGAGCCGGATCTCACCGTGCTGATCGACATGGACCCGGCCAAGGGGCTGTCCCGCGCCAAGGCCCGGCAGACGGCGGAAGAGCGGTTCGAGGACTTCGGGCTGGAGCTGCAGCAAAAGATGCGCGCAGGCTTCCTCGAGTTGGCGGCGGAATTTGCGCCCCGCTTTGCCGTGATCGACGGCGACGCGACGCCGGATACCGTGGCGGAGCAGGTCTTTGCCGCCGTGAAAGCCCGCCTGCCATGAGCGACACCCCGCCCCCGGAACCCGATCGGATCGAAGGCGCGCCGCACCCGCGCGAAACCGCCACCTTGCTCGGCCAATCCGAGGCCGAAGCCGCCTTTCTGGACGCGTTCAACACCGGCCGCCTGCACCATGCCTGGCTGATCACCGGCCCCAAGGGCGTGGGCAAGGCGACGTTGGCGTGGAAGATCGCCCGTTTCCTGCTGGCCACACCCAAGGCCGACAGCGGCGGGTTGTTCGGCGATGCGCCCCCTGCGCCCGAAACGCTCGACATTCCAGCCGATCACCCGGTTGCGCGCCGCCTGCTCTCCGGCGCGGAAGGCGGGCTGTTTTCGCTCAAACGCCCGGTGAACGAGAAAACCGGCGCTCTACGGCAGGAAATCACGGTGGATGAGGTGCGCAAGATGCGCAGCTTCTTTGGCCTATCCTCGGCGGATGGCGGACGGCGCGTGGTGATCGTGGATTCTGCCGACGAGTTGAACGTCAACGCCGCCAACGCCCTGCTGAAACAGCTCGAAGAGCCCCCGGCGGGCGCGGTGCTGCTGCTGATCAGCCACCAGCCCTCACGCCTTCTGCCCACGATCCGCTCTCGCTGCCGCGAGTTGCGCTGCCGTGCCCTGCCGCCAGAGACCATCGCGCAGGCGCTGGCGCAGGCCGGGGAGGCCGAGGTGCCCTCGCCTGAGGCGCTAGCCGAATTGTCTGCGGGCTCCGTGGGCGAGGCGCTGCAACTGCTGCACCACGACGGGCTCGCCCTTTACGGGGCCATCGTGAAGCTGTTCACCGGCCTGCCCCGCGTGGATCGACAACTGGCCATCGCGCTTTCGGAAAGCACGTTGGGCAAGGGCAAGGAGGCGCAGCAGGCGCTGCTGTTCGATCTGCTCGATCTCTTTCTCGCCCGCGCCGCGCGCGCCGGTGTGATCGGCCCGCCCGCCGTGGAGGCCGCCCCCGGCGAGGCCGCGCTGCTCGCGCGCATGGCGCCAAATCCGCAGGCAGGCCGCCGCTGGGCCGAGCTGCAGCAGAGCCTTGGCGCGCGGGTGCGCCATGGGCGGGCCGTCAACCTTGACCCTGCCGCGCTTCTGCTTGATATGGTCTTCAAGATCAATGAAACGGCGGCGCGCACGGCCGCCTGACAAAGGCCGCCATGACAGCAGTTCCCCAGATCGTCGACAGCCACTGCCACCTCGATTTCCCCGATTTCGCCGAGGAACTGCCGCAGGTGGTGGAGCGCGCCGTTGAGGCCGGGGTGAGCCGCATGGTCACCATCTGCACCCGCCTGCGCCTTGAGCCGCAGGTGCGCGCCATCGCGGAGCGCTTTGCGCCCGTCTACTACGCCGCAGGCACCCACCCGATGAGCGCCGCAGATGAACCGCTGGCCACGGTCGAAGAGCTGGTCGCGCTGGCGCAGCATCCCAAATTCGTCGGCATCGGCGAGTCGGGGCTGGATTACCACTATACCGCCGAGAGCAAGGCCGTGCAGCAGGACAGCTTGCGCATCCATATCGAGGCCGCACGGCAAACCGGCCTGCCCCTGATCATCCACGCCCGTGCGGCGGATGAGGACATGGCGCGCATCCTGAGCGAGGAACATGCCGCCGGGGTCTATACCTGCGTGATGCACTGCTTTTCTTCCAGCCGCGCGCTGGCGGAAGCGGCGCTTGATCTGGGCTTTTACCTCTCCATGTCGGGCATCGCGACCTTCAAGAAAAGCCAGGAGCTGCGCGACATCTTCGCCAGCGCCCCGGTGGAACGCATCCTCGTGGAAACGGACGCGCCCTATCTCGCGCCACAGCCCTATCGCGGCAAACGCAACGAGCCGGGATATTCCATCCACACCGCTAAAGTGGGGGCTGAGATTTTCGGCCTGAGCTATGCGGATTTCGCCGCGCAAACCTGCGCCAATTTCGACCGGCTCTTCACCAAAGCCGCCAAAGCGGCGCAGGCCGCCTGATGGGGGAGATCCGCTTTCGCATCCTCGGCTGCGGCTCCTCGGGCGGCGTGCCGCGCATTGGCGGCAACTGGGGCGATTGCGACCCTGAGAACCCTAAAAACCGCCGCAGCCGCTGCTCGCTTCTTATCGAGCGTGAGGCCGAAGGCGGTGTGACGCGGGTGCTGATCGACACTTCGCCCGATATGCGCCAGCAGTTGATCGACGCCGGAGCCGGCACGCTGGATGCGGTTGTGTTTACCCATTCCCACGCCGATCACGTACACGGGCTCGATGACCTGCGGCAGGTGGTGTTCAACACCCGCCAGCGCCTGCCCGTCTGGGCCGATGGCGACACGCAGAACGATCTGATCTCGCGCTTCGGCTATGCTTTCGTGCAGCCCGCGGGCTCCCCCTACCCGCCGATCCTCGATCTGCATTCCATCGACGGCGATGTGGTGATTGCAGGAGACGGCGGGGTGATCACGCTTTCCCCCTTCCGCGTGCGCCACGGCAGCATCGACGCCCTTGGCTTCCGCATCGGCGATGTGGCCTACCTGCCCGATGTGAGCGAAATGCCGGAGGAGAACTGGGCCAGGCTTCAGGGCCTTGAGTGCTTCATTCTGGACGCCCTGCGCCGCACCCCGCACCCGACCCATATCCATCTGGACACTGCCCTTGAGTGGATCGCCCGCAGCGGGGCGAAACAGGGGGTGCTGACGAACATGCACATCGATCTGGATTACGCCACGGTGCTGGCGGAGACCGAGGATCACATCCAGCCCGCCTACGACGGGCTCACCTTGCGGTTTGCGGTCTAGCAGATGCAGGCGCTGATCGAGGTCATCCTGCCGGTCTTCTTCGTGATCGGCTTCGGCTACCTCGCGGTCTGGCGCAAGAAGCTTTCGGACGAGGCCATCGACGGCATCGTCAAATTCACCCAGAACTTCGCCATCCCCTGCCTGCTGTTTCGCGCTATCTCGACGCTGGATCTTTCGGCGGGCTTCGATCTGGCCTTGCTCGGCAGCTTCTACGGCGCGGCGGCGCTCTGTTTTGCCGTGGGCATCGCGGGGGCGCGGCTGCTGTTCAATCGCCCGTGGGAAGACAGCGTCGCCATCGGCTTCTGCTGCCTCTTCTCAAACTCCGTGCTGCTGGGCCTGCCGATCACCGAACGCGCCTACGGGCCGGAGGCGCTGGAGGCGAACTTCGCCATCGTCGCGCTGCATTCGCCCTTCTGCTACGGGCTCGGGATCACGGTGATGGAGCTGGCGCGCAACCGGGGCGGATCGCTTGCGAGAGTGCCACTGCGGGTGCTGAAAGCGATGTTCTCCAACGCACTGGTGATCGCGATTGCGCTCGGGTTCGTGGTGAACCTCGCCCATGTGCCCCTGCCCGGCGTGGTGACGGATGCGCTGGATCTCATGGTGCGCGCAGCCCTGCCTGCGGCGCTGTTCTCGCTCGGTGGCGTGCTCTACCGCTACCGCCCGGAAGGCGATCTGCGCACGATCTGTTTCGTGGTGGCGGTCTCGCTCATCCTGCACCCCTCGCTCGTCTGGATCTTCGGCACGGCCAGCGGGTTGAACGAGGCCGCCTTCCGCTCCGCTATCCTGACATCCGCCATGGCACCGGGGGTGAACGCCTATGTCTTTGCCAATCTCTACGGGGTGGGCAAACGGGTGGCCGCCAGCGCGGTGCTGCTGGGCACGGCAGGCACGATCCTCACGGCTTGGGTGTGGCTTGCGCTGCTGGGGACATAGCCCCCCTCTTCTCGACCTTGAGACTGCATTGAAACGGCCCGCTGTGGTCCGCGCTAAGGGCGGCCCCGATCCGCCGGGTGGGGGTGAAGCCCCCGCCCGAGGGGGGCGGACGGGGGCTGCCCGGCGTGCCGCCGGGCGATACCTTGGAACGACGTGCAATCAGTCTTGGACTTGCTCGCCTTCGCCCTATTTACTGCGGCGCAACCCCGCGCAACTTCTCCGAGCGGCGGCGCAGCAGTTCGACCGTGGTCAGCAGGGCGATGGAGACCAGCACGAGGATCGTGGCCACCGAGAGGATCGCCGGGCTGATCTGCTCGCGGATACCGTTCCACATCTGGCGCGGGATTGTCTGCTGATCATGAGCGGCCACGAAGAGCACCACGACGACTTCGTCAAAGGACGTCACGAAGGCAAAAAGCGCACCGGAGATCACGCCGGGCAGGATCAGCGGCATGGTGATCTTGAAGAAGGAGGTCGTCGGGTTCGCACCAAGGCTCGCGGCGGCGCGGGTGAGCGAGTGGTCAAACCCCACGAGCGTGGCTGTCACGGTGATGATGACGAAAGGAATGCCCAGCGTGGCGTGGGCCATGATCACACCCAAGTAGGAGTTCGCAAGCCCCGTCATGGAGTAGAAGAAGAAGAGCCCGGTGGCGGTGATGATGATCGGCACGATCATCGGCGAGATCAGGATCGCCATGATCGCGCGGCGGAAGGGCATCTCCGGGCGGCTCAGGCCAAGGGCGGCGAGCGTGCCGAGGAAGGTCGCGAGGATGGTGGAGAAGAAGCCGATGATCACCGAGTTCTTCGCCGCGCTGATCCAGGCGGCATTCTCCCAGGCGTCCGACCACCAGCTGCCATCGCGGGCGGCGTCCGGGTTCTCCATGCCGAAGGTCAGCAGCAGATCGTACCAGCGGGTGGAATAGCCGGTGGGATCGAGCGCCAGCATCTTCTCGGTGAAGGTGAAATAGGGCTCGGCGTTGAAGGAGAGCGGGATCACCACGAGGATCGGGGCGATCAGGAACAGGAAGATCAGCCCGCAGATCACGAGATAGGCGTAGTGCCAGACACGTTCGAGGGTGGAAGCGTGGTTGGGAAGAGCCATCAGCTGCGCTTTCTGTTCAGATCAGGGCGGGGGCTCTGCCCCCGCACCACAGTTTCGAAGCGGGGGCTCTGCCCCCGCACCCCCGAGGTATTTCCGGCGAGAGGAAGATGCATGGCGGTGTTCCCCCTCAGCCGAGTTTCAGGTTGTCGATGCCCACGAGGCGGTCGTAGAGCCAGTAGAGCACGAGGATGCCGCCCAGCAGGATCGCCGCCAGCGCCGCAGCGAGCGACCAGTTCAGCGATTTCGTCATGTGGAAGGCGATGAGGTTGGAGATCAGCTGCCCATCGGCCCCCCCCACCAGGGCGGGCGTAATGTAGTAACCCACGGCGAGGATGAAGACGAGGAGAGCGCCCGCGCCGATACCGGGCACGGTTTGCGGGAAGTAGATCCGGCGGAAGGCCGTCCAGCTGGTGGCGCCGAGGCTGCGCGCGGCGCGCACGTAGGAGGGGTTGATCGGGCGCATCACCGAGTAGAGCGGCAGCACCATGAAAGGCAGCAGGATATGCGTCATGGCGATGATCGTGCCGGTCTGGTTGTAGATCATCTGGATGCGGTTGTCGTCGTCCAGCAGGCCGGTGGCGACGAGGCTGTCGTTCACCACGCCCTGGCTTTGCAAGAGCACGATCCAGCTTGTGGTGCGCACCAGAAGCGATGTCCAGAAGGGCAGGAGCACGAAGATCATCAGGAGGTTGGAGTGGCGCAAGGGCAGCGTCGCCAGCAGGTGCGCGATCGGGTAGGCCAGCAGGAAGCACAGGAAGGTAATCAGCAGCGACAGCAGTAGCGTGCGCGTGAAGAGCTTCACATAG